>JACCQZ010000025.1 GCA_013813875.1 Gemmatimonadales bacterium
TACCCGCAGCGACGTAGATCCCCAGCTCCTCACCGGCACCGACCTGCGGGGCAGCGATCTGGCCAACCTCCGGCGGCCACGCTCATGGACCGCCAACTACTCGCTGGCGGTGCGGCGGAGTCAGCGCAGCACCAGTTGGCTCTTGCGAGGCCTGGTAGACCCGCTCTCCCTCAACGCCAACTTCACCCAGGGTCGGTCGAGGTCCGAGCTCTCGAGCGCGCGGTCCGACGCCTACAGCGCGTCCGCGAATTACAATCTTCAGCTCAAGCGGGCTGGGTTACGGCTTCCCTTGAGCGGCATCGTGGGCGCCCTGCCCAAGTGGCTTCGGGAGAGCGACGCGGGCAAGGGGCTTCAGTCCGCCACCCTGAGCCTGGTGCCTACCAACCTGCGGTGGAGCAGCGGTCTCAGCCGCGCCGAGGGGGACTACTCCTCGTTCGCCGTGCCCATCATCCGGGGCGACGATTCGCTGGTGCGGCCAACGCTCTCTCTCACCCACCTCTGGCGCAACTCGGGTGGGCTCACCTGGCAGCCGCTCGGAATGCTGACGCTGAACGGGGACCTGGTGAGCACCCGGGACCTCAGAGTGTATCCCGATTCCAGCTCGCTGGGCCGTCTGGCCTACGCGGAGCGCCGATTCCTCCTCGGCCTTCCGGTGGGCGTGGAGCGGGACCGGACCTTCAACACCGCGTTGTCGCTGACGCCGAAGATCGCTTCGTGGCTCAGGCCCCGATTCACCACCTCGAGCTCCTTTCTGCTCTCCCGCACGCTGAACACGCGCTCGCCGGTGCGCGCCGAGGAGGACAGCGGCGCGTTCATCCTTCCCCAGACGCTGAACAACAGGAGGGCGACGGAGATCGGAGTTTCCGTGGATCTGTCCCGGGCGATGGGCCAGATCGTGAGCGACAGCAGCACCATCGGCAGGTTGTTCGCCCGCGTCAGGCCGGTGGACTTGAGCTCGCAGCTCACCCGGTCGTCTACCTTCGATCTGGCGGCGTTCGATCCGGGCTTCGGGTACCAGCTCGGCCTGGGCGGTCGGGACCGCTTTCTGGGTCAGGAGGGAACCGGAGCCATCAGCGCCTCGGAGGGCCGGACGGCGACGCTCTCATCCGGCGCCGACCTGCCGTTCGGCCTCACGGCGACGATGTCTTATTCACTGACCCGGACCGAGAATTTTCGGCGTCTCGGTGACGGCCTGGCCGAGACCGTGATACGCCAGCGGGAGTGGCCGGTGGCCAACGTCCGCTGGTCGAAGACCTTCCGGGGCGGTCCCTTCGCCACCGTCGCGGCGGGGGTGGGAGTGCGCCGGCGGGAGGGCACCTCGGTGCAACCGATACGGGAAGGGCCGGGGGCGGAGAGCGCCACGTCGTCAGCCTCCGTCATACCGGACCTTCAGTTGACGTTCCGCAACGGCATGAACGTCAACCTCGGCCTCTCCAGCCGGGACCAGCGCACCGACAACAATGGCAACGAAACCCGGCTGGACCAGGATGACATCAACGGCACGTTCAGCTATTCCTTTCGGCTGCCCCAGGCACTGAGTCGGTCGCGCAGGACGGCGCGATCATCGTTGAGCGCGCTCTGGTCCACCTCCCTGACCTGTCTCTCCGCTCAGCAGGGCGGTGAGTGCTCGCCGATCTCCGACGTGCGGCGGCAGGAAATCCGGGCCGGGCTCGATACCGACCTCCTGAGGATCCTGAGCGGTGGTCTCCAGTTCGGCTACACCATAAACGACGCGCGCCACCTCAGCCGGCGGACCTCGCAGATCTTCCTGCTGGCCTCGTTCCAGCTTTCGCTCTTCACCGCCGACTACCGGTAGCTTAATGCGTCTCGCTCGAGTGCTTCCCGCCCTCCTGCTCCTCGGCGCCTGCCGGGAAGCGCCCCGCCCCCGCGAATTCGACGGGCCCGGCGCCTTTCGCTACATCGAGACCCAGGTAGCTTTTGGCGCTCGCATCCCGGGGACCGAGGCGCACGCGGGTATGGCCCAGTGGCTGGACAGTCTGCTGCGGGAGCGCGCCGACACGCTCGTGGTACAGAGCTGGAACCATGTCACTGCCAAGGGCGACACCCTTCCACTCAAGAATTTCCTGGCCCGATTCCGGCCCGCGGCCCAGCAACGGCTTCTCCTCTTTGCCCACTGGGACAGCCGCCCCACCGCTGACGGTCCCACCTCGTCGGATTCCACGGTGCCGGTGCCCGGCGCCAACGACGGCGGCTCCGGGGTGGCGCTGCTGCTCGGCGTGGCCGACGTGCTGAAGCGGAGCCCGCCCGGGATCGGCGTGGACCTTCTCTTCGTGGATGGCGAAGACTACGGCGACTTCAACGCGACTCCGCCGGCCGATGTGCTGATCGGCTCGCGGTACTACGCCGCCAACCAGCCTCCCGGCCCGCAGCCGCTCTACGCCGTGCTGTTCGATCTCGTGGCCGACAAGGAGCTGCAAATCTATCAGGAGGGCAACTCGCTCATCGGGGCACCCGAAGTAGTCGAGCTGGTCTGGGATACTGCCCGGGAGCTCGGCTATGGCGGCAGCTTCGTCGCCTCACCACGGCACACGCTGATTGATGACCACCTGGAGTTGCAGAAGGTGGGCATCCGGGCCATTGACGTGGTGGACTTCGACTATCCCGCGTGGCACACCGCCGAAGACACCCTCGACAAGGTGAGCGCGGAAAGCCTCCAGACGGTGGGAGACGTGGCGGTGGCGCTGATACGCCGGGAGGAGTAGGCCCATGGTCAGGGTGACGATCGCTCCTTGCTGCGCGATCCCGGTACCCGTCCGCGCTGCTCCCCGGCGTACCGTGCACCATGCCTTCCGCCGAACGCCGCGCTCTTCTGCTGCTCCTGTCGCTCGCCTTGGCAGGGCAGGGGGTGCGTTGGTTCCTCACCCGGCCGGGCGAGGCCCCGGGCCAGGTCGAGCTGCTTGCCACCCTGCCGGCCCGGTCCCCCACCGCCCACCGAGACAGTGCGCTGGCACTGGCGCGGCCGCTGGAGCCAGGGGAGCGGATAGATGCCGACCGCGCCACTGCCGTGCAGCTCGCCAGACTGCCGCGCATCGGCCTGGCGCTGGCCCAGTCCATCGTGGCCGAGCGGGAGGCCGCCGGGGCTTTCGGGAGCCTGGAGGGGCTCGACCGGGCCGCCGGAATAGGCCCGGGTCTCCTTCGGGCCATCGGGCCTCACCTGGTCTTCTCGGGCACCGCGGTAAAGGCGTGTCCGGCAGGCACCTGCTCCGTCCCCGAACCGCACCGATCAGGTCTTCCGATTCCAGCCCTGGATCTCAATTCGGCCAGCCAGTCGGAGCTTGACGGGCTTCCTGGCATCGGTCCTGCACGTGCAAAAGCCATCATCGAGCTGCGGGAGCGGATCGGCCGCTTCGGCTCGGTGAATGAGCTCGGCCAGGTTTCCGGTCTCGGACCGGCGGCCCTGTCCCGGCTGCGCGACAGGGTGGTCGTGCGTTAATCCGCAACGCACATCCCAAGTTCTCTACCCACACACCCACGAGACCCATGGCGTCCGCAACGGCCAGTAGTGCCGATCGGCTGGGTGAGATCCTGCTCCGTGAGGGGCTGATCTCGCGCGAACAACTGGGCCTGGCCGTCGCCGAGCAGAAGACGACCAAGCATCGCCTGGGCTACCTGGTGGTCAAGCTGGGGCTGGTGGCGGAAATCGAGATCACCAAGGTCCTGGCCCGCCAGTACCGGATGCCGGCCGTAGACCTCTCCCGCTTCGAGGTGGACCCCAAGATTCTCAAGCTGGTCCCGGCCGACGTGGCCACCAAGGGTGTCGTGCTTCCGCTCAAGCGCGAGGGGCGGACCCTGACGGTCGCCATGGCCGATCCCAGCGACATGGGTCTCCTCGAAGACCTCAAGTTTATCACCCGCTTCGATCTCTTCCCGGTCATCGCCGGCGAGTTCACGCTCCGCGCCCTCATTGACAAGCATTACCAGGTCAGTGACCAGCAGGAGCTGCAGAACATCCTGCGGGACATGGAATCGAGCGGCGAAGACGTCGAAATCGTCGAGGAGCAGGAGGAGGAAACCGCCACCCAGGCGCAGATGGAAGACGCGCCGGTGGTCAAGCTCATCAACGGCTTCCTCATCGATGCGGTCAAGCGGGGGGCCAGCGACATTCACATCGAGCCCTTCGAGCACGAGATCCGGGTGCGCTATCGCATAGATGGCGTCTTGCTCGAGATCATGCGCCCTCCACTCAAGATGAAGGCCGCTCTCACCTCGCGCATCAAGATCCTCTCCCAGCTCAACATCGCCGAGCGCCGCGTGCCCCAGGACGGCCGGCTCAAGCTCAAAATGGGAAACCGGGTCATTGACTTCCGCGTCTCCACGCTGCCGGTGCTCTACGGCGAGAAGATCGTGCTCCGGATTCTCGACAAGGGAAACCTGACGCTCGATCTCACCAAGTTCGGGTTCGAGGCCAAGGCGGAAAAGGATCTGATGAAGGCCATCCTCAATCCGTATGGCATGGTGCTGGTTACCGGCCCCACCGGCTCGGGCAAAACCACCACGCTCTACTCCGCGCTCTCCCGGGTCAATACGCCGGACGTCAACATCATGACGGCGGAGGATCCGGTCGAGTACAACCTGATGGGCATCAATCAGGTGCTGGTGCGCACCGAGATCGGGCTCACCTTCGCCGCGGCGCTCAAGGCGTTTTTGCGGCAGGACCCGAACATCATCATGATCGGAGAAATTCGCGACCTGGAAACCGGCGGCATCGCCATCAAGGCGGCCCTCACCGGCCACCTGGTGCTCTCCACGCTCCATACCAACGATGCCCCCAGCACCATCACTCGTATGATTGACATGGGCATCGAGGCGTTTAACGTCGCCAGCGCGGTAAACCTCGTCGTGGCACAGCGATTGGTGCGTAGAATATGCAAAGATTGCAAGGCGCCGACGCAATACACCGACGAGATTCTATCCTCCCTGGGCACAGATCTTGAAAGTCTACGCGCCATACCGTTCATGAAGGGAACCGGGTGCGACACCTGTAGCGGCACCGGCTACAAGGGCAGGGCCGGCATCTACGAGGTCATGGCTTTGTCGCCGGAGCTGCGTCGCATGATCCTCCGGGGGGCGTCGGTCGCCGAGCTGCGGGAACAGGCGGTCCTCGACGGCATGCTCACCCTGCGGATGGACGGCATCAAAAAGGTGGAGCGTGGCACTACGACCCTCGAAGAGGTGGTCAAGGAGACGGCCGCATGAGCTTGAATTTGCGAGCGCTGTTGGAGGAGATGATTCAGAAAGAGGCCTCGGATCTGCACATCACCGCGGGGGAGCGGCCTAAGCTACGCGTTGACGGGGAGATGACGCACTCCTCGGCGCCCGAGGTGATGACCCCCAAGGACACCCTCAATCTGGCGTACTCGGTCCTGACCGAAAACCAGAAGAAGCGATTCGAGACCGAGGACGAGCTCGATTTCTCCTTCGGAATTCAGAACCTGGCCCGGTTTCGGGGCAACTGCTTCAAGCAGCGCGGCTGCGTGTCCATGGTAATCCGCATGATTCCGTTCAATGTGCGAACCTTCCAGGATCTGGGCCTCCCCCCCGTCATCGCGCGGCTGGCCGAACGCCCGCGGGGTCTGGTACTGGTCACCGGGCCGACCGGGTCGGGCAAGAGCACCACGCTGGCGGCCATCATTGACAAGATCAACAAGGAGCGGAAGGGGCACATCATCACGGTGGAGGACCCGATCGAGTTCATCCACCGCCATCAGTCGTGCATCGTCAATCAGCGGGAGGTCGGCACCGACACCAAGAGCTTCTCCACCGCGCTCAAGTACGCCCTCCGCGAGGACCCTGACGTCATCCTGGTGGGCGAGATGCGCGACCTCGACACCATCGCGTCGGCGCTCACCATCGCGGAAACCGGCCACCTGGCATTGGCGACGCTGCACACCAATTCGGCCGCGGAATCAATCAACCGCATCATTGACGTCTTTCCCGCCAACCAGCAGTCACAGGTGCGGGCGCAGCTTGCCTTCGTGCTCGAGGGCGTGGTCACCCAGACCTTGCTGGCCAAGGCGCGGGGCCGGGGCCGGGCAATGGCCTGCGAGATCATGGTGGCCACACCGGCCATCCGCGCGCTGATCCGCGACGACAAGATCCATCAGATCTACTCCGCGATGCAGTCGGGCAAGAAGTACGGCATGCAGACGATGAACGATGCGCTCTACCAGCTCTATACCAACCGCGAGGTCAGCCAGGAGGAGTGCGAGCGGGTGTCGGGCGATCCGAAGGAGTTCCTCCGCATGATCGGGGTCACCCCCATGGAAGACCAGGACATGGTCACGACCACCGGCGAGCGCGGCCGCCCCGCCGCCGCCCGCCGCTAACCGGAGAGCCGATCCATGCCGAGGTTCGAGTACACCGCGCGGAACGCCTCCAGCGGGCAGATTCAGAAGGGTCAGCTCGAGGTGCAGAGCAAGGACGAGGTCAGCGCCTACCTGCGCAAGAACCGCCTGATCCTGGTAAGCGTGCGGGAGGCCCCGAAGCAGATCCAACTGAGCCTCGGCGGCACCCGAATCAAGACCCGCGACATCGTCATCTTCACCCGGCAGTTCGCCACCATGATCAACTCGGGCCTGCCGCTGGTCCAGTCGCTCAACATCCTGGCGCAGCAGACCGAGAACAAGGCGCTGCGCGAGGTCACCAAGGCCGTGGTCTACGACGTCGAGTCGGGAAATACCCTGGCCGATTCGTTCAGCAAACATCCCAAGGCATTCACCGGCCTCTACGTCAACATGGTCGCCGCCGGCGAAGCGGGCGGTATTCTCGACACCATTCTCCTCCGGCTGGCCACCTTCCTGGAGAAGAACGACGCGCTGGTCCGCAAGGTAAAGGGCGCCATGGTCTACCCGGGCGTCATCTTCTCGGTGGCGGGCATTGCCATCTCGGTGCTGCTCATCTTCGTCATACCGACCTTCGAGAGCATGTTCGCCTCGGCCAACATGGAGCTGCCGCTGCCCACCCGGGTGGTCATCGGCCTGTCGCAGCTGCTGCTGGGCTACTGGTGGGCGATGCTGCTGGCCCTCGGCGCGGCCGTCTTTGCCGTGCGCTCGTATTACGCTACCGATCCCGGCCGCAAGCAGATTGACGGCATGCTGCTGCGGGCCCCGGTGTTAGGCGACCTGCTGCGGAAGTCGGCGGTCTCCCGGTTCACCCGGACCTTGGGCACCCTGGTCAGCTCCGGCGTCTCCATCCTCGAAGGCCTCGAGATCACCGCCAAGACGGCGGGCAACCGGGTGGTTCACGACGCGGTGATGGCCTCCCGGCACTCCATCGCGGGCGGCGAGACCATCGCGGCGCCGCTGGAGCGGTCGGCGGTCTTTCCGCCGATGGTCATCTCGATGATCGCGGTCGGCGAGCAGACCGGCGGTCTGGACGAGATGCTGAGCAAGATCGCGGACTTCTACGACGAAGAGGTGGACGTGGCGGTGAGCGCGCTGCTCTCGCTCATGGAGCCGGTGATGATCGTGGTCCTCGGCGTCATCGTGGGTGGGATGGTGATCGCGATGTACCTGCCGATCTTCGATATGATGAACGCGGTGCAGTAGTCGGGTTGATAGAGGAGTAGTCATGAGGCGGCGGCACCCGGACTTCTGGGTGCCGCCGCCTCGTTGTTTGACACCCCAGGGGCGGCGGCGCTTCACAGAAGAGAGAGAAGGGGAGCTCGATGGTTTGGGAGATGTGACAAATCCTGATACGATCTTGATGTCGGGCCGGTGTAGCTTGGGCCTCTACCGCTGCGGGAGTCGCATTCACCTCGGGGGCGACCAGCATCTAATGTCCGAAACACCCAAGGGCAGATACCTGGCCGGGCTGTCGCTCGCAGCGCTGGGGATCGTGTACGGCGACATCGGGACCAGCCCGCTGTACGCGGTGCGCGAGTCCTTCCACCCGACGCACGGTCTGGCCGTCACGCCCGCTAACATTCTCGGTGTCCTCTCGCTGATTTTCTGGTCGCTGGTCCTGGTCATATCGGTCAAATACCTGGGCTTCATTCTCCGGGCGGACAACCGGGGGGAGGGCGGTATCCTCGCGCTCGCGGCGCTGGCCACCCCGATGGGCATCAAACAGACGGGAGGCCGGCCCTGGCTGATCGCGCTCGGGCTGTTCGGCACCGCGCTGCTCTATGGCGACGGGGCCATCACCCCAGCGGTGTCCGTCCTGAGTGCCGTCGAGGGGCTGGAGGTCGCAACGCCGTTTTTTGAGCCTTATATCGTCCCGATCACGATCGTCATTCTGGTTCTGCTGTTCATGCAGCAGCGCCGGGGCACCGCGGGCATCGGCAAGGTGTTCGGGCCGGTCACCCTGCTCTGGTTCCTGACGCTGGCAGCGTTGGGGGTCTGGCGCATCCTGCAGGAGCCCGCCGTGCTGGCCGCGGCCGCCCCCCACCACGCCGTCCGGTTTTTTCTCGGGAACGGCTGGCGCGCCTTCGTGGTGCTGGGCTCGGTCTTCCTGGTCGTCACCGGCGGCGAGGCGCTCTATGCCGACATGGGTCACTTCGGGCGGCGCCCCATTCGCGTGGCATGGTTTGCCGTGGTGCTCCCGGCTCTCCTGCTCAACTACTTCGGGCAGGGCGCCCTGCTGATGCAGCACCCGGAGGCGGTCGAGAACCCATTCTACCGCATGGCTCCGGCGTGGGCGCTGTATCCGGTGGTCGGGATCGCCACCGCGGCGACAGTGATCGCGTCGCAAGCCCTCATTTCCGGCGCTTACTCCCTCACGATGCACGCCGTGCAGCTGGGCTATCTGCCGCGGGTGAGGATCGAGCACACCTCCGCCAGGGAAAGAGGTCAGATCTACATCCCCGGTGTCAACTGGCTGTTGATGCTGGCCTGCATCGGGCTGGTGCTGGGCTTCGGCTCATCGAGCAACCTCGCCGCCGCGTACGGAGTGGCGGTTACCACGACCATGGTAATCACCACGATTCTCTTCTTCGTGGTGGCCCGGGAGCGCTGGCGCTGGAACCCGGCGCTGGTGGCGGCGGTCAGCGGGTTCTTCCTCTTCATAGATCTTGCCTTCTGGGGGGCGAATCTCCTCAAGATCCCGGCCGGAGGCTGGTTTCCCCTCCTCGTAGGCGCGCTCATCTTCGGCGTGATGACTACCTGGCGGCGCGGCCGCCAGGTGCTGGCGGAGCGCATCGGGGGCGGGCTCCTGCCGATCGACCTCTTTCTCCAGGAAATCTCCCCGACGGACCCCCGGCGGGTCCGAGGGACCGCCGTGTTCATGTATGGGAACCCGGACGCGACGCCGCCCGCGCTGCTGCACAACCTCAAGCACAACCAGGTGCTCCATGAGCGGGTGGTGTTCCTCATCGTGGAGACGGCGGAGGTGCCGCAGATGGCACCCGAGGAGCGTGCGTCGGTGGAAGACCTGGGCCGCGGCTTCTATCGCGTCTACCTCCGCTACGGTTTCATGGAAGAGCCCAATGTGCCGGAGGGTCTCATGTCGCTGCAGCCCCTGGGCCTGGAGTTCAAGCATCTGGAGACGACGTACTTTCTCGGACGGGAAACGCTGATTCCCTCGAGGAAGCCCGGTATGTCGTCCTGGCGGGGGACGACGTTCGCTATCATGGCGAGAAATGCGCGAACGGCGAGCTCGTTCTTCCGGCTGCCACCGAACCGGGTAGTCGAGCTGGGGGCCCAGATCGAGTTGTAGTGGATGGTGGGGTGAGGAGCGACGTGTAGGAGAAGGATTGACAGGCGGTGAAGGCAAGCTGACCCCGTCTCTCCCAGCAGCCGCTGTTGACTTGCTTCAAGTCGCGTGGCACTATGGCAAGGCAACGCCGTGTCATATGGTCAAACAGGTAGTCTCACGCGCCTTCAATGCACCGTCGGCAGTGACGTATAGGGATACATCGACGGGTGCCGGCGCACCATCCCCGAGGCACTGATATGCCCGTGCTCTTGTCACAGTCCCCCTCGTTCGCCCGCTTACGCACTATTCTGTCGCTCATCCTGCTGATCGCCGCCGGTGCGGTCGGAACCGCCTCGGCTCAGGGCGCCACGATCACCGGCACCGTCGCCGACCCCAGCGGCGCACCGCTCTCCTCGGCGCAGATCGTTCTGGTCGGCACCGGGGTGGCCGCGGTCACCGGCTCCGATGGGACCTACCGTCTCACCAACGCCCCCGCTGGTAGCCACACCCTCCTAGCCCGCTTGATCGGCCGGCGGCCCGACTCGGCGTCGGTGACGGTGATCGAGGGCCAGACCGCGACGCATGACTTTACCCTGGTCGAAGATCCCCTGACTCTCGAAGCGCTGGTCGTGACCGGCACCCGCACCCCGGAGCGGAAGCTCGAGTCGAGCACGGCGATCACCACCCTCAACGCGGAGGAGGTTCGCGAGCGGGCTCCCCGGAGCACCGCCGACCTGTTGAGCGCGGTACCCGGCTTCTACGTGGAGAGCTCCGGCGGCGAGGTCGGAGGCAACCTGTTCGCCCGCGGACTGCCGGCCGACGGATCGTACCGCTACGTGGCGCTGATGGAGGACGGCATGCCGGTCTTCGACGCGACCGAGCTGTCGTTCGTGAATGCGGACATCTTCGTGCGGGCCGACGAGAACCTCGACCGGATCGAGGCGCTCCGCGGCGGCAACTCGGCGCTGTTCGGGAGCAACGCCCCCGGGGGCGTCATCAACTTTATCAGCAAGACCGGCGGGCCGACGTTCGGCGGGACGCTCGGGGCCACCGGCGGCACCAGCGGGATGAACCGGTACGACTTCAACTTCAACGGTCCACTGATGCGGGATTGGGCCTTCAGCGTCGGGGGCTTCTATCGCTTCGACAACGGGGTGCGGGACCCCGGCTTTCCTTCTTCCGTGGGCGGACAACTCAAGGCCAACGTCACCCGCGAGTTCGACCGTGGCTTCGTGCGGCTCTACACCAAGTACCTCAACGACCGGAACACCTTTTTTCTCCCGCTCCCCATCGAAGGTGTCTTTGACGCCGACGGTGGACTGAGCGAGACCGAGTTCGTAGCCGGCTTCCCGGATGACGGCACCCTCGCCTCGCGCGAGGGGGTGGACCTGCGGGTTCCCCTCCCGCGCAACAACGGCGACCTCGTGCTCCCGCTGGATGACGGCCAGCGGCAGCGGGGCGGCAGCGCCCAGCTGGAGATCGGTCTCGACTTGGGTCAAGATTGGTCTATCAACAATCGCCTGCGCTACATGAACATGGACCACCAGTGGAACGCGATGCTGCCGTTCGAGCTGGTGGACGCGGACCTGTGGGCCCAGGGCTTCGTCGGGGGTACCCCCGGCGGCGCCGGCTACCGGCTGTCCTGCACCAACGTGCGGGACGCCGCCGGAGCCAAAGTCGCCTTCGGCAGCACCACGTGTCCCACCGCCAACAACCTGCTGACCCTGGGCGGCGAATGGCACGTTGAGGTGCCGATGTCGAGCCTGGCGAACCAGCTCCAGCTCACCAAGTTCGTGGACGCCGGCAGCACCCGGCACACCTTCACCGTGGGCAGCTACTTCAGCCACTACACCGCCGACAATCGCTGGTTCTTCAACGACATCGTCACCGACGTCAAAGATCAGCCGAGCTTCGTGGACCTGGAGGTGCTCGACGCAGCCGGCGCCCCGGTCCGCGCCGTCACCGACAACGGGTTCCGCCAGTACCTTGGCCTGTTCGTCAACGGCACCGGCAACGTCACCATAGCATCGGCCTTTGCGGGTGATCAGATCGAGATCGGCGACCGCTGGCGGCTCGACGTGGGCGGCCGGTACGAGCACAACGAGGTTGACTCCGACGTCGAGAACACGGCGGTGTTCGACGTCAACACCACCGACGCCGGCACCGGGGCCAGCTTCGGCAGCGGGACCTTCCGGCGAGTGAACGTGGGCTTCGACGAATGGGCGGCCTCGGTGGGACTCAACTACCTGCTCACCGAGCAGGCGGCGCTCTACGTCCGCGGTTCGCGGGGCTACAAGATGCCGATCCTCAGCAACTACCTGTTCGCCACCGATCCCGCCGCGGAGTCCTTCCCCGACCAGGCCGAGCAGCTGCTGCAGGCGGAAGGGGGCATCAAGTTCGGCTCCCAGCGCGTCGGCGTCACGCTGGTCGGGTACTGGCTGCAGATCAAGGATTTTCCCAGCCAGGACGTCCAGGTGGTGGATGGCGTGACCCAGTTCGTCACCGCTTTCGTGGGCCAGGCGCGCACCATCGGCGCCGAGCTCGAGGCGGTGGTGCAGCCGGTGGACTTCTTCAGGATCAACGCGAGCATCACCGCGCAGGATCCCAAGTACACCGACTTTTTCGAGGGTGGAGAGGACAACACAGGCAACCGGATCCGGCGGATTCCCCGCTTCGTTTCTGACCTGACCGGAACGTTCATGTACGGCGGGTTGAGCCTGCGGGGAAACTGGAGCTACGTGGGCGACCGCTTCTCCAACAACTCCAATACCATAGACCTGCCCGGGTTCGGGGTGGTGAACGCCGGCGCGCGCTACCGGTTGGAGAACGGGCTGGCGTTCCAGGCAAACGCCCTCAACCTGCTCGACGGCGCGGGGCTCACCGAAGGCAACCCACGGGTGGACGAGTCGCTGGGCGGTCTGTCCAACATCTTCCTGGCCCGGCCGATCCTGCCGCGCACGTTTACGGCGGGGGTGCGGTATGATTTTTAGGTGATTGTCACCGTTGTCGCATGGTCACCCTGAGCGGAGCGAAGGGGGCGTAGGCTTAGTCATGGCCGCTTCACTCCGTTCAGGATGACAACCCGTTCAGCGCGACACCTCCACCCGTTGCCCGCTCTCCGGCTCGAACCAGTGCAGGCGGGCCCGGTCGAACGCGACGCCGACGACGCGTTCCACTTCGATCGGCGGCTCGGGCGCCGTGATCACCCGCAGCTCGGCGCCGGCGCGGTCGGCGCCGAGCCGCAGGTAGAGCAACAGCTCGCTTCCCCGCGGCTCCACTACATCCACCCAGGCGTCGAGGTCTCCGGCGCCGGCCGCCACGATCGCAAGATCGTGGGGCCGGACACCCAGGGTGAGCCCGGGCCCGGGAGCGGCCGCACCCAGGATGTCCCCCGGCAGAAAATTCATCTCGGGCGATCCCACGAAGCCGGCTACGAACCGGTTGGCCGGCCGCCGGTAGAGCTCCATCGGCGGCGCGGCCTGCTGGAGATATCCGTCGCGCAGCACCGCCACGCGCCCGCCCAACGTCATCGCCTCTTCCTGATCGTGGGTCACGTACACCGCCGTCGCCTTGAGGCGGCGGTGGAGCCGCGCCAGCTCGGCGCGGGTCTCCACCCGCAGCTTGGCATCAAGGTTGGAGAGTGGCTCGTCGAAGAGAAACACCTTGGGCTCCCGAACGATCGCCCGCCCCAGCGCCACCCGCTGCCGTTGGCCCCCGGAGAGCTGCGCCGGCTTGCGGTCCAGCACCGCGGCGAGTCCCAGCACCCGGGAGGCCTCTTCCACCCGTTCGGCGATGACCGGTCGGGTCGCTCCCCGCATCCGCAGGCCGAACCCGAGGTTCTCCCGCACCGTCATGTGCGGGTAGAGCGCATAGCTCTGGAAGACCATGGCGATATCGCGCTCCTGAGGAGGCAGAGCGGTAACGTCGCGATCGCCGATGAGCATCCTGCCGCCGGTCGGTGTTTCCAGACCGGCGATCATCCGCAGCACCGTGCTCTTGCCGCACCCCGACGGCCCCACGAGCACCATGAACTCGCCGTCGCCGATCTCCAGATCCAGCCCGCGCACGGCGACGTGGCCGTTGGGGTACGTCTTGGAGATGCCCTCGAGGCGTACGGCGGCCATGGCTATCCCTTTACCGCGCCGGCGGTCAGTCCCTGCACGATGCGCCGCTGGAAGGCCAGCACCAGCAGGGTAACGGGTGCCGTGGCTACGATAGCCGCGGCGAGAATCTGCCCCCAGGGCACCTGGTACTGCCCCCGGAAAAGCGCGATGGCGACAGGTACCGTCTGCCGCTCCGGGCCCAAGGTAAACGACAGGGCGAAGAGAAACTCGTTCCAGCTATAGACGAAGGTGAGGATCGCGGTCGTGGCCAGACCGGGCAGCGCCAGCGGCACGATCACCTCGCGGAACGCCCGGAGCCGGCTCGCGCCGTCCACCATCGCCGCCTCCTCCAGCTCGGCCGGGAGCTGGCGAAAGAAGCCGACCAGCAGCCAGATGGTGAGCGGCATGGCAAAGGTAAGGTAGGGCAGGATCAGGCCGGGATAGGTATTGATCAGGCGGAGCTGCCGAAGCACCAGGTAGAGCGGCGAGACCACCGAGATCTGGGGAAACATCCCGACGGCCAGAATGACGCCCAGAAGCAGGCTCTTGCCCCGGAACTCGAGTCGCGCGAGCGCATAGGCACAGAGGCCGCCGATAGCCACGCAGAAAGCCGTGGTGGTTCCCGCAACGATAAGCGAGTTGCGCACCGGCACCCAGAAATTTCGCTCGTTGAAGAGCGTGCGATAATGGTCGAGGACCAGATCCGCGGGAAAGAGCGGGGGAGACTGGAACAGCCGAGATTCCGGAGTGAAGGAGGACACGATGGCCCAGTAGAACGGGAACGCGCTCGCCATCACCAGGAGGGTAAGTGCCACCACCGGCAGCCATCGGCGGGGGCTCAACGCTTGCTTCCGGTGAGCTCAGCGCCCAACAGCCTGATGTAGATCAACGCCAGGCCGAAGGTGATCGCGAACACGATCACCGAGAGCGCCGATCCGTACCCGAACCGCAAATTCTGCAGCAGCGCGTTGAAGGTGTAGAGGGCGATCGGTTCGGTCGAGGTGCCCGGTCCGCCCCCGGTCAACGCGTAGACCAGGTCGAAGACGCGAAACGCATCGAGGGTGCGGAAAATGAGCGCCACCAGGATCGCGGGTTTGAGCAGCGGCAGGGTGACGTGGCGGAACTGTCCCCAGGCCGCCGCCCCGTCTATCCGGGCGGCCTCATAGAGCGAGGCGTCTATGTTCTGCAGTCCGGCCAGCAGCAGGAGGGCGACGAAGGGCGTGGTCTTCCAGACATCCGCCAGAATCACCGGCACCCAGGCGGTCTCCGCCTCGATAAACCAGACCAGCGGCTCCCGCAGCAGACCCAGGTCCAGGAGCGTCTCGTTCACGATGCCACCTTCGCCGGCGAACATGAAACGCCAGAGCAGGCCGGCTACGACCGTGGGGATGGCCCAGGGCACCAGAATGGCGGCCCGCACCAGGCCGCGCCCGCGGAAGGCGCGGTTCATCGCCAGCGCAAGCCCGAGCCCCAGGATCAACTCCAGCCCCACGCTGGTGGCGGCAAAGAAGGCGGTGTGCCCGAGCGCGCCCCAGAACCGCGGGTCGCCAAGGGCCTCGAGGTAGTTGGCGGCTCCGATGAAGGGGCGGCCCAGCCAGGGCATCCGGAGGTCGTGCAGGTGCACCGATTCCCAGACGGTCCAGGCCAGAGGAAACAAGGCGACGAGCAGGATGGTGCCAACGGCCGGCAACACCAGCCCCCACGCGAGGCGAGCCTCCTGCCGCTCCACGCCGCGGATGGGATCAGCGCCGCGCAGGAGGCCCTCCGATTCCGAGACCGACACGGTTCAGCAGCTGCTGCATCTCGGCCTGGGCCTGGGCCAGCGCGGCGGCGGGCTCTCGCTGCCTGGTGAGCGCGCGGTGTAGATGGACCTGCAGGATATCCGAGAGCTGGGTGTAGATCGGGGTCACCGGCCGGGCCACGGCGTGCTCGATCACCCGCCGAGCCTGTGCCGGCGGGATGGAGAGTGCGGCGGCCAGCTCGGGGTCGTCATACAGCGCCGCTCGGGTGGGAAACTGGCCCACTACGCGCGCCCGCTCCAGCATCTGCTCGGGGCGGGTGAGATAGTCTATGACCCGCCACGCCGCCTCGGGGTGCTCGGTGTTGCGATTGATGGCCAGCTGCGCGCCACCGAGCGCCGCCGTGGGGGTCCCGTCCGGGGTGGCCGGCATCGGGGCCACGGCA
Source organism: Gemmatimonadales bacterium (assembly GCA_013813875.1). Lineage (GTDB taxonomy): Bacteria > Gemmatimonadota > Gemmatimonadetes > Gemmatimonadales > GWC2-71-9 > CAVVWJ01. Next base: position 15,942 of record JACCQZ010000025.1, read on the forward strand.
AAGCGGCCGGCCACGCGCGACTGGGCGCTGTCCTGCATCAGTCCGTAGGCATAGGGCCAGTTGCGCATGAACGCGGATTCGCCGTTCTGGAAGGCAAAGCGGGTCTCCTCCTCGTGCCAGGTGAGGGCAGCGGTGGGGACGATGCCGCTCTCGTGGATCTCGCTTCGCATCTCGCGCAGCGCCTGGCGTCCCGCTGCCGACGCCACCACCACGCGGCCCTGCTCCATGATCCGGCCGCCGTGACCGCCGAGATATTCAAGGAAGGTGGTGACCAGACCCTCGTAGCGAGCGCCTTGCCAGACCAGTCCGTGACGGAGCCCGTGCCGCTGTTTGGCGGCGCGCGCCGAGCTGACCAGGCCATCGAAGGTGGTGGGGGGAGCGGCCATGAGGTCGGTACGCCAGTAGAGCATTCCCACGTCCACGAACCAGGGCAGCGCGAAGAGACTGTCGCCCCAGCGATTCGCCGAGACGGTGGTGGGGAAGAAGGCGGAGGTGTCGGGGGCGAACCGTTCCAGCGGAAGTATCCATCCAGCCGCTGCGAACTCGGGCGTCCACACCACGTCGAGCTGCAGGATGTCGGGATCACTGGCCCCGGCATTGAGCCACTGCACGTAGAGCTGGTGCCGCTGATCCGCCGCGTCCGGGGTCTCGCGCTGCACCACGCGGATGTCCGGGTGCTCCTCCATGAATCGGCGTAACTGCCGGCGCAGCACCTCCGCTTCGGCGCCGAGCACGCTCACCGGCAGGGTGACCTCGACGACACCGGGGGTTGACGCTCCTCCACAGGCCGCGAGGAGGAGTGCCACCGGAAGGAGGAAGCCGGCCAGGCGGCGGAGGTCGGGAAGCACGGGCTTTCAATGTATCTCCCAGTTGGGTGGCCTTGCTATTGCTAACTCCGTAGCACCCCCGCTCACTCGAGCTCCCCATTTCCTGGTTCCGGAGGCGACATAATGCCTAAGCGGCTGGCAGTTCTCACGTTGGCAGTATTGGTAGGTTGCGGCGGCGGCGGTGAAGACCGCATGGCGGCAGACAGCCTGAGCCGCGATCTGCAACGGCTTCCCACGGACTCCTCGGTCTCGCTGAACGACGGTCCGGTCACCGGCGGCGGCGGCATGGACCACTCGGCCAAACCGGTCACGCCTAAGCCCGTGATCCGCAAGCCCGCGGCTCCCAAGCCCGCCGCCCCAGTCGTGCGCTCACTGGCCTCCGGCACCACTATGGCGACTACGATGGACCGGGAGCTCAGCTCCCGCACCGACAAGGCCGGCGACACGGTCACGACCACCGTTTCGGCCGACGTAACCAACGCTCGGGGCCAGGTGGTCATCCCCGCCGGATCCAAGGTGACTTTCTCGATCGCCGAGATCCATGAGTCGGAGAACAAGGGCGACAAGACCGGCAAGCTGACGCTCACCCCGACCCAGGTCGAGATCAACGGCCGGAGCTACGCCCTCGAGGGTTCGGCTGAGGCGCTCGACCGGATGCTGAGAGACCGGAAGACCAACGCCGGCGACGTGGCCAAGGTCGGCGCCGGCACCGCCGCGGGCGCGATCGTGGGACGGGTCATCGGTGGCAACACCAAAGGTGCGGTCATCGGCGGCATCCTCGGGGGCGCCATCGGCACCCAGCGCGCGGTGGAGACCCAGGACCGCGACGTGGTCGTATTGGCCGGCTCGCGGGTGGAAGTCACGCTCGGCAGCAGCTTCAGCCGCTAAAAACCCGGCGGCCGGGGGCTTATACTGAGGGATGTCCAGGGCCTTCGTCAACGAGGATGCGGCGGCGGATGACGCCCCCGGCCGCTACCCGCTCCCGCCGGCGGACGATCCGGGGTTCCGCCTGGCGGCGGCGCGGGCGCTCCTGCGCGGGGCGGATCAGGCGGACACGGCCGGAGCCGAGGCGGCTACCGGGCTGTTCTGGGGCGACCCGGACCTCACACCCGAGATCGAGCGGCTGCTGGCGGAAGCTCGGGAGGACGGCGACGACCGGGGGGAACAGCTGGCTGAGCGATTTCTCCGGGCCGTAGCGGGGCGGGACGGTGGTGGCGGCGGCGATACGGATTGACAACGCCGGCCCACCAGCCTACATTGCTCGCGCGCAGGGAAAATCCTAAGGTGCACCGCGGACAGTGGCGATCCCAGGGGACCTGGCTTGTTTCAGGTCCCTTCTCGTTTCACCCAAGGCGCCCTCAGGTTCTTTCCCCGCGCATTGACACAGTCGGCAGGTACGGCATCACCGGACTCCGACGACCACCACATAAGCAGGAGTACGACATGCGTACCACCGGCACCGTGAAATGGTTCAACGACGCCAAGGGCTTCGGCTTC
>JACCQZ010000102.1 GCA_013813875.1 Gemmatimonadales bacterium
TTCCCAACATCGGCGGCGCGCGGTACTTCACCAACGCGATTGATACCCGCACGCTGGGCGTGGACGTGGTGGCAAATTACGGCCTCGCCATCGGCGCGGCCGGCACCCTCCGACTGACGGGCGGCTATAACTACAACGTGAGTCGAGTGCTGCGGGTGGACGCCACTCCAGCGGCGCTCAGCGCCTTTCAGCAGACGCTGTTCGATCGGATCGAGCGGGCCAGAATCGAAGTCGGCCAGCCTCGGAGTACTGTTGTGCTCAGCGGAGTGCTCAACTATGAGGACCTGGGGATTACTCTCCGCACCCAGCGCTTTGGCGAGGTCACCAGCTTCAACACCCCTCCGGATGGCTCGTTGGACCAGACCTTCGGCGCTAAGTGGGTCACCGACGTGAGCGCGTCGTATACCTTCGCCGGACGCCTCACCGCCACCGCTGGAGTGGACAATGTCTTCGACGTCTATCCCGATGCGAACAATCAGGGCGACGCCACGACGGCGGGGAACAACAACTTCGGGATCTTCCCGTACAACGGCATCTCGCCGTTCGGGTTCAATGGGTCGTACTACTACGGGAGGTTGAGCTTTACGTTCTGAGGGGTGTCACCCTGAGCGGAGCGAAGGGGGCATAATTCAGAGTATGCCCCCTTCACTTCGTTCAGGGGTGACAGGTGACCGCACAGCACAAGCGTAGAGTCAAAACCCCGGCTCCGCCCGATGTCCCGGGTCGTCGAGCACCAGGGCGCTCGCGGCGGCTCCCACCGGAGTCTCGTGCTGGCCTTCCGGAATGACCAGCAAGGCGTTCGCCAGCACCATCGAAGTCAGAATTCCGGAGCCCTGCGGCCCGGTGAGCCGAGCCTCCAGTCCACCAGGTCCCTCGGTCACGATCGCCCGCAGAAAGTGCTGCAGCCGGGGCTTGAGGGTGACCGGCTCGGCCATCCGCACCGGCACGCTCCGGCGAAAAGGCAGCGCGTGCCCGCTCATCTTTCGGATAGCCGGCCGGACGAACAGCTCGAACGTCACCATCGTGCTCACCGGATTGCCGGGCAAGCCGATCCAGGGCACCTCGCCCAGCAACCCGAACCCCACCGGCGCTCCCGGCCGCATCCGCAGCTTCCAGAACCGCTGCACCGCCCCCAGCTCCTCCAGGACGCTGCGCACGAAGTCGTGCTCTCCCACGCTGATGCCGGCCGTAGTGACCAGCAGGTCGCAACCCTGGGCGCGGCGCAGATGCTGGCGCAGGCTGTCCGGGGTATCCCGCGCGATGCCCAGATTGACCGGCACCCCGCCCGCCCGACGCACCAGCGCCATCAGGGTGTGGGTGTTGCTGCTGGCGATCTTCCGCCCGCTGAGGATCTCCTCGGGCTGGTCCACGTCCACGATCTCGTCGCCGCTGCCCAAGATCGCGACCCGGGGCTGCCGGTAGACCAGCGGATGGGCCACGGCCAGCGACGCCAGCACGCCGAGCTCCGCCGGGCCCAGCTCGGTGCCGGCTTGGAGCACCGTCGTTCCCTTGCGGATATCCTCGCCGGTGCGCCGGAAGTTCACCCCTACGTCCCGGTCCCGCACGATGGTCACCGTATCGGCGCCGCCGTCGGTATCCTCCTGCCGAATGACGGTGTCGCTGCCCTCGGGCAGCGGCGCGCCGGTAAAGATCCGGGCGCATTCGCCCGAACCGAGCGCGCGGGTGGGGAAGCGGCCCGCGGGCAGGTGCTCCACCACGGAGAGCCGTATCGGACGCTCCGCCGTCGCCCCGAGCACGTCGGCGCCTCGCGCCGCATAGCCGTCCATGGCCGAATTGGTCCACGCCGGGATGTCCACCGGGCTCACCGCGTCCTCCGCCAGGATGGCGTCGAGCGCGTCGTCGAGGGGCATGCGGACGGCAGGTTGGCGGCGCACATCCGCCAGGATTCGGAGCGCCGCCTCCGCCGCGGCGAGGGGCTCGCTCACGGTGACACGCTCAGTGCCCGTTCCCAGCCGACGTTGGCCAGCAACTGCAGCCACATCGTGTCCTGAAAGCGGAGCACGTGGCAGCGGGCCTCGAGCTCGTGGTCGTCGGTGACGATCGCCACCCACTCGGAGGAATTGCCAGAGGCGGCATCGTAGAGCGGCTGGTCGGAGACGGCCCGGCGGAATACCTCGATCTTGGGAAGCGGCGCGTGCTTGAATCCTTCGGCCAGCACGATGTCGGCGTCATGCAGGTAGCGGCGGGTGAGGCCTATCGGGTCGTAGTCGTCCGCCGTGCGCTCGAACAGCACCCGGAGCTCGGGTGACGCCATCAGGACCCGTTCGGCCCGCCCTTCGTGAAAGTGACGCCAGCTATCGGTGCCCTTCCGGTCCAGGTCGGCGGGATGGTGCCCGTGCTTGATGGTCATGACCCGGTGGCCCCGGCGGGCGTATTCGCTCGCGAGGGCAACGGTCAGGGTGGTCTTGCCGGCGTTCTTTCGGCCGATGATGGAGAGGAGGCGTGTCGCCGCCACAAATGGTCCGCGCCGGCGAGATCGTCCGCCGTGTTCACGTTGAAGAACAGGAGGTCCGGATCGCCGAAGCGCCGTACCTCGGCCAGAGGGAGGATACCGACGCGGATGCGCCCATGGAAGCCGATGGCGCGAAGGTCGCCGGCGTCGAGACAGGCGGAGATCGCGTCAGAGCAGGCGGGACCGTAGGCGGCGCAGAGAGGCTCGACGCCGCGGCGCCCATCACTCTGGGGCAGGACGGCGTCGTGTCGGGCAAGACCTTCGGCCAGCGCGGCGATCAGGTCCTGGGATACGAACGGCATGTCCCAGGCGACACAGACCACCGGGGCTGGCGCCTCCACCACGGCGCTGTAGATCCCGCCGAGGGAACCGAGCCCGGGCCGCACGTCGCCCACCACTCGGAGATCGCTTCTCCAGGAGCCTGCGTCGGGCGCGTTGGCTACGAGCAGCGGCGGCCCGCCCAGCGCCGCCGCCATGGTCCGCACCAGCCGGTCGAGGATTCGCTCGCCGCCGACCACTTCCAGTCCCTTCGGCCGTCCCTCGAAGCGGGTGGCCCCGCCGCCCGCGAGGATCGCGCCGCGCACGCTCAATACCTTCTCCCTCGCTCCCGCTCCAGAATCACGTCCACCCCGATCAGGAGACTGAACAGGTGCTTGTAGACGGTCTCGCGCGGTGGGATGAATCCCTGACCCGGCGCCGCGCCGGTGACCCGCTGGATGCCGACGATGTTGTCGCGCACTTCCCAACGCAGATGATACGCTCGCGCCAGCGCGATCGTGGAGCCCACGCCGAGAGCGAAGCCGGGACTCACGCGCGCCTGCTTGTCGTCCTCGTAGATCTGCAGAAAGGCGCCCTGTTCGTCCGAGCCGCCCACCGCGGTGGAGCTCTGGTTACTGAAGAGGAGGCCGGCGCTGGCCCGCGCGAAGGGCGAAAAGAACTCACGGCTCCACAGCCGCACCACACCGCCCACCGAGAGGCGGGCGGCCGCCGCGGAGCGGTCCTGGTTGTCAATCGAGTTGCAGATCTGCGCCGCGCTCGCCGTGGACAGCGCCGCCACCGCGCAGGTATCGTCGTAGCCGAGTCCGATGAGAGACGCGTCGGCGGTGAGGCCGAAGGTCTCGCCCGGGAAGTACGTCCCCGAGAAGCTCGCGCCTATGGTTGACTTGATGCCGCGGCCGAGAATCAGCGTGTCGGCCGGCGTGGCCCCGAGGATCGGCTGGTCGGGCACCGACCAGAGCCCCTTGCCCTCGATGTAGGCGCCGGATACGGAAAAGATCAGGCGCGACCTGTCACCCGTGCGCTGCGCCGCCGCGGAGGCGGCCTGGGTCGCGATCATGATGCATGTCAGCGCGGCCATCTCTCGCATCCGCATCAGCCCCCCGAGGTTGACGATAGGCCGCCGTGGTGGTGCGGCGTCGCGCTGACCGCGCGCCCCACCAGCACCATGCCGGAGCGCCGCGCGATATCCACGGCCAGCGTGGACGGCACCGACGGCGTGGCCACCCAGCTCAGTCCGGCGCGCGCCGCCTTGAACGCCAGCTCCGCCGAGATGCGGCCGGTCACCAGCAGTCCGAATCCCCCGATGCCACGCCCCGCGAGCAGGGCGCCGCCGATTGACTTGTCCACTGCATTGTGCCGCCCGATGTCCTCCGCGTGGGCGACGAGCGCCGCGGCCGCATCCGCCGGGCGGTCGGCGCCGTCCACCAGCGCGGCGGCGTGGATTCCACCACTGTCCTTGTAGCGCTCTCCGCGGGCGAACAATGCCTTGAAGAGTGTCCGAAGCTGCTCGGAGTCGGGAGGGCGCGCCGCCGCTGAGGCACGCGGCACGACGGTGGCGGGCTCCGCCAGGAAAGTGGAGACGGCCCCGCAGCCCGAGGCCAACACAGGCCGGCGTCCCTCCGCCTCTACCGCGGCCACTCGCTCCTGGGATACTTCTGCCCAGAAGCCGAGATCGGTGGCGCAGGGACGCAGGTGGACCTGGTCCACCCGGTCTATGTAGCCCTCTCCGTGGAGCCAGCCGATGGCGAGCTCCTCGAGCAGGTCGGGAGTGCACATCCAGGTGACCACCGGGCGGCCGTTGACCTGCAGCCAGACGGGCACCTCTTCCACGGCGGCGAGCTCGGACATCCGGCCGCCGCGCTTGGCCGGCCGGGTCAGCTCAGGGGATTCCGGTACAGTCGGCATAGAGCGTCGGGTCCTCCATGATACGCACGCGCTCCAGGAGCACACCGCCGGGCAGCCGGGCGGCGACGCGGGGATAGACATACGCCGCGATCGCCTCGCACGTGGGGAGCGCCCGCCCGTAGGCGAACGCGGGAACGTCGAGATTGAGGTGCTTGCCGTCGAACGGAACCAGGACCTCGTCCTGCAGGATGCGGTCGAGCAGCGGGAGATCCACCACCATGGCCATCTCCGCGTCTACCGGACCGCTGACGGTGACGGCGCACCGGTAATCGTGTGTGTGGCCCGGCGGCTCGCTCAGCGGCCCGAACACCTCCCGGTTGTGCGCCTCGGTCCACTCGGGACGGTAAAACCGGTGCAGGGCGCGAAACTCGATGGTTCGGGTGAGCGAGGTGCCCATACGTTCAAGGGGAGAAGGAATAAGCCAGGCCGACCTGAAACCAGGGGGTGGCGGTCCACTCGCTCACCCGCATGTCCGGAATGACCGCGTTGGGAGCGCCGGGAGCTCCTGGCTGGAGCGGCGGCTCGCGGGTGAAGCTCTCGGGATACTCGGCCTTCCAGAAAGCTAGCCGGGCCTCGGTCCGCAGGTGGAGCCGCTCGGTGACGAAGACGCGAAGGCCGGCGTGGGGCACAAAGTAGAACTTCCGGCCGAAGTTGAAGCCGCTGGTGTCGGCGGCGGTGCGGCCCGCGAAGGTGAGCCCGCCACCTACGCCGACGAAGGGTGCCAGCCGCCGCCAACTCTTCCCCCCGGTCAGGTTGAACTGGAGATCGAACTCGGCGAAAGTGACCGTCTGATCGAGCGGGCCGCTCACCCGGTTCTCCAGCTCGACGAAGGGATCCACGATGACGCGCTCCAGGGTGGCCTGGGTAACGGAGATTCCCATCTGGATGGCGCTGGCGGTGCGGATATCGTACCGGATTCCGAACGCCGCGCCGTCGTGAGGCGCGATCCCGAAGCGGCCGCCGCTGCCCTGGATCAATCCTCCGATGGCCGTGACGGTATGACCCTTGGGGATGTCCTGGAAGGGAGACCGCGCGGGTGTATGCCCCACCTGCGCGGAGGCGATGGTGGGAGCCAGGGCGAGCGCGAGGGCCAGTTTGACCGTTGTCGTCGGGGACCGAAAAAGAAGCATCGAATCAGCACTCACGAAGGTCGCGGCCGCTCATCTCGGCGGGGGGGTGGATGCCGAGCAGATGAAGCACGGTGGGCGCCACGTCGCGCAGCGCGCCTCCTGTCCGCAACGCGCCGGCGCCGGTGCCCACCGCCACGAAGGGCACCGGATTGGTCGTGTGAGCGGTATGCACTCCACCGGTGATCGGGTCTATCATCATCTCGCAGTTTCCATGGTCGGCGGTGATGAGGACGCTCACGCCGGCCTGCTCCGCACTCGCGAGCACCCGCGCCAGGCAGAGGTCCAACGTCTCCACCGCGCGCACCACCGCGGGCAACACTCCGGTGTGACCCACCATGTCTGCGTTGGCGAAATTGCAGAGGATGAAGTCGTGGCTTCCCCGCTCGATGTTCCGGCACAGGGCGTCGGTGATTCCGGCGGCGCTCATCTCCGGCGCCAAGTCGTAGGTGGCCACCCGCTGCGATGGCACCAGGCAGCGCTCCTCGCCGGCATAGGGTGGCTCGTAGCCGCCGTTGAAGAAGTAGGTGACGTGGGGGTACTTCTCGGTCTCCGCCGTGCGAAGCTGGGTGCGGCCGTGCTCGGCGAGCACCTCCGCCAGAATCCGCGCCAGGCTGAAGGGGGGAAATGCCTGCGACAGCGGGAAGTTCTGGTCGTATTGCGTCATGGTCACGCAGGCCAGATCGGGCCGGTGTCCCGGATCGAACTCCTCGAAGCCGTCGAGCGCGAGCGCGCTCACTATTTGCCGCATCCGGTCGCTGCGGTAGTTGAAGAAGAGGATGCCGTCTCCGTCGCGCATGGTGGCGACCGGCACTCCGTTCCGATAGTGCACCAGCGGCCGGATGAATTCGTCGGTCTCACCGCGATGATAGGCCGCGAGCACCGCGAGCACCGGGTGCTCGACCGGCGTCCCTACCCCGTGCACCATGGCATCGTAGGCGAGCTTGGTGCGCTCCCAGCGCCGGTCGCGGTCCATGCCGTAGTAGCGGCCGGTCAGCGAGGCCACCTCCACCCGGTCTCCCGCGATCCGCCGCATGTCCTGCAGCAGCGTCCGCACCACCTCGGCCCCGAGCGTCGGGGATGAGTCGCGGCCATCGAGAAAACCGTGGATGGCGATGGCGGGGACCCGGTGCCGCATCCCCAGCTCCACGCAGGCGAGGAGGTGGCGGTCGAGCGCGTGCACTCCCCCGGGCCCGAGCAGCCCCACCAGGTGGAGCGTTCCCCCCGTCTCCCGCAGTCCGGTGCAGAGCTGCACCAGGGGAGGGAGCTGGTAGAACTCGCCGCTCTGAATGCTCTGGGAGATACGCACGAGGTCCTGCGGCACGACCCGCCCGGCTCCGACGTTGAGATGGCCCACCTCGCTGTTCCCCATCTGACCTTCCGGCAGTCCTACCGCGAGGCCGCTCGCCTCCAGCAGGGTTCGCGGAGAGGAGTCCCAGAGCCGGTGCCAGACCGGGGTGGAGGCCAGCTCGATCGCGTTTCCCTCCCGGGCAGGCGTGTAGCCCCAGCCGTCCAGAACCACGAGGACGACGCGGTTCCGGGCGTTGCCGTTTGACATGGGTCTCCGCGTGTTCTACAATGCCAGACTGTGAGTTACGCGCCGCAATCTACTCCCGGCCCGCTTCGGCTACCAGCCTGTCTCCTGCTCCTTCTCCTCTATGCCGAGCCGCTCTTGGCACAGGAGGAACAGGCGGTGTCGGGGCCTACCGATCTGCACCGCGCGCCCGGTTCGGCGCCCCTGGTTTCGCTGCCCGCCGGTGCGCCGGTCGAGACGGGCGCGATCCGCGGGGAGTGGAACGAGGCCACGGTCGAGGGATGGATCACCACCTCCTCCACGGAACCGACGCGCCGCGACGGATACGATCTCATAGTGACCCCCGATCGGGGCGAGAATCTCCGGCTCAACCCCAACGGCACCATCGTGGGCCGGGCGCGTGAAGGCACCCTGCTGGAGCGCGTGGGCGAAAAGGGCAGGTGGACGCGGGTACGCCGAAAGGGGTGGATCCCCCGGGAGGCGGTCACTCAGGAGCCGGCCAAGTCCGCACGTTCCGGGCAGCCGGCGGCGGGATCTCAGGTGGACAGCCAGACCCCGGCTTCGGTCGTTCCTTCCGGAGCGGCGGCGGCCCTCGAGTCGGCCCAGACCGCGCGCCAGACCACCCTCAGTGCCGCACCGGAGGGCGCCGCCTACGGCACCCTTCAGGGCGGGATTCCCGCCCGGATCGTCGGCCGGTCGGCGGAGTGGGTCCGGGTGCAGGTGGACGGCTGGGTTCGCGAGGCCGACCTGGAGGCGTCCGATGGAGGCGCGCTGGTCGGCGTGAGCGCGGCCGAGGTCCGCTCCGCGCCCGAGCGCTTCGTCGGTCAGACGCTGGACTGGCGGCTCCAGGTCATCTCGGTGCAGACCGCCGACGAGCTGCGGGCCGAGCTCCCCGCCGGCCAACCCTATCTGCTCACCCGTGGTCCCTTGCCCGAGCCGGGGTTCGTCTATGTCGCTCTGGCTCCGGAAAGGGCCGCTGAGTTCCGCGCCCTCCCACCGCTCCACGAGGTCGTGCTGCGGGTCCGGATCAGGGCGGCCCGCACGCGGTACCTGACCACACCCGTGGCGGAGCTGGTTTCGGTGGTCGCCGGCATGGACGGAAAGTAGGTCACCCCATGAACGATCTGCTGAAACAGCGCATCGCCCGGATGGTCGAGACGCTGAACGACGAGCGGGGATATCAGATCCTCGATTACATCGAGTTCCTCGACAGCAAGTACGCCGAGCGCTCACGGCCCGGCGGCATCTTCGCCCGGCTGACCGAAACGGTCGAGGACACCATGCGGGCCGGCAAGCTCCCCATTCAGGCGATCAGCGGCACGATGGGCCTGATGGACAGCGCCGCCAAGGTGATGAAAGGCCTGGCCGCCGCAGGCCAGGCGGTGGTAGAGGAGGCGGTCAGGGCGACGGAAAGCTCATCGAACCCGCCGGAGGCATCCAATCCAGCCGCCGGTCCGTTGTCACCCTGACCCCGAGCAAAGCGAGGGGGAAGGGGGCATGACCCGACGCATGGCCGCTTCCCCCTCGCTTTGCTCGGGGTCAGCGTGACAGGTATCCACCTCCACCCCCAGACCTCATGACCATCGCACCGCCAGCCACCTCTCCCTCCACCGAGTTCATCAGGGGCATCGGCCCCCTGGCGGCGATCTCGCTGGTGGTCGGCTCGATGATCGGCTCGGGCATCTTCATCGTCTCCGCCGACATCGGGCGCCAGGTATCTCCCTGGGGTCCGGGGGCGCTGCTCCTGGTCTGGGTGGTGACCGGGGCGATGACGGTCACCGGGGCCCTGGCCTACGCCGAGCTGGCGGCGATGATGCCGCGGGCCGGCGGGCAATACGTCTTCCTGAGGGAGGGATTGTCGCCGGCCGCGGGATTTCTTTACGGCTGGACCCTCTTCGCCGTCATTCAGACCGGCACCATCGCCGCGGTTGCCGTCGCCTTTGCCCGGTTTCTGAGCGTGCTGGTGCCGGGTGTGACACCCGACGTCTTTCTGCCGCTGGGGCAGATTCATCTTCCCGGGGCGCCCGACGCCATTCAGCTCGGCCTCTCCAATCAACGCCTCGTGGCGATGGCGATGATCGCGGTTCTCACCGCCATCAACATCCGCGGCGTGAGCCTCGGCGCCTCCATTCAGACCGTCTTCACCGTCGCCAAGGTGGGCGCGCTCGCGGCCATCGTGATCCTCGGCCTCACCCTGTTCCGCCAGCCGGACGTCGCGGCGGCCAACTTCTCCAACTTCTGGGGAACTGGCGACTGGTCGCTGGCCGTGCTGCCGGTGATCGGCGCGGCCATGGTGGGCTCGCTCTTTTCGGCCGATGCCTGGAACAACGTGACCTTCGCCGCCGCCGAGGTGCGGGAGCCCAGCCGAAATCTCCCCCGCGCGCTGGCCGTCGGCACCATCACTGTGAGCCTGCTCTACATCCTGGCCAACGTCGCCTACCTCAACACACTGCCGTTCTACGGCGACTCGAACGGTGGCGACGTGCTCGCCCGTGGGCTGCAGTATGCCGCCCAGGATCGGGTCGGTACCGCGGCCATCGAGGTCGCCGTCGGGGCGGGTGCCGCGACAGTCATGGCAGTGGCGATCCTGCTCTCGACCTTCGGCTGCAACAACGGTCTCATCCTCTCGGGCCCGCGGGTCTACTACGCGATGGCGCGCGACCAGCTCTTCTTTGCCCGGGCGGGCGCGCTGCACCCGCAGTACCGCACCCCGGTCTTCGGGCTGGTGGTGCAGGCGGTCTGGGCCATGGTGTTGTGCATCAGCGGGACCTACGGCCAGCTTCTCGACTACGTGGTCTTCGCGGCGCTGGTCTTCTACTTTCTGACCACGCTGGCGCTCTTCCGGCTCCGGCGCATCCGGCCCGACCTTCCCCGGCCGGTAAAGGCGTTCGGCTATCCGGTGCTGCCGGCGCTGTACCTGCTCGCGGTGGGAGTGCTCCTGATAATCCTCCTCTTCATGCGGCCGCTCTATACCTGGCCGGGCCTTCTAATCGTGGCCGCGGGGATTCCGGTCTATCTGCTGTGGCGGCGGAACTCGAGCGGCGAAGTCTCGCGCCGTGCTTGATTTATCCCTGACCGGACTCTAGAATCCGAGATGGAACCTTCCATTCCCGGCCTGCCGACCGCCCCACCAGGGCATCGGTGGGCCGTTGTGTTTGGCGCATGAGCGTCATCCGTTCCAAGCCCGGCCTCACTTTCGATGACGTCCTCCTGGTGCCGCGGTATTCGGTGATGCATCCCCGGGAGGTCTCGACCTCCACCCGCTTTACCCGCACCATCTCCCTCAACATTCCGCTCATTTCCGCCGCCATGGACACCGTCACCGAGGCGGAGATGGCCATCGCCATGGCCCGCTCCGGCGGGATGGGTGTGTTGCACAAGAACATGTCGGTGGAGCGCCAGGCGTCGGAGGTGGACCGGGTCAAGCGGAGCGAGAGCGGGATGATCCTCAATCCGATCACCCTCGGCCCGGAGCGCCCGCTGCGGGAGGCCTACGCGCTCATGCGCCGGTTCAAGATCTCCGGCGTGCCCATCGTGGACGGGCAGGGACGTCTCATCGGGATCATCACCAACCGCGACCTGCAGTTCGAGCGAAACCTCGACCAGCCCATCCGCGCCGCGATGACCCAGGAGAACCTGGTGACCGCGCCGGTCGGCACCAGCCTCGACGACGCCGAACGGATTCTGGCGGAGCACCGCATCGAGAAGCTGCCGGTGGTAGACGGCCAGGGGGTGCTCAAGGGACTGATTACCGTCAAGGATATCTTCAAGCGCCGCGAGCACCCCAACGCCAACAAAGACCAGCACGGCCGGCTTCGAGTGGCGGCCGCGGTGGGTGCCGGAGCCGATGCGGCGGCCCGCGCGAAGAGTCTGGTGGATGCCGGCGTGGACGCCGTGGTCGTGGACTCGGCTCATGGCCACAGCGAAGGCGTGCTCCGCACCGTCTCGCAGCTGCGCGAGGCCTTTCCCGACGTGCAGCTGGTGGCCGGCAACGTGGCCACCGAAGCCGGAGCGCGGGAGATGGTCCAGCGCGGAGTGGATGCCGTCAAGGTCGGTATCGGTCCGGGGAGCATCTGCACTACCCGAGTGGTCACCGGGGTAGGGGTACCGCAGGTCACCGCCATCATGGATGCCCTGCGCGGCGCCGACGACGTGCCGATCATCGCCGACGGCGGCATCAAGTACTCGGGCGACATCGTGAAAGCGCTCGCCTCCGGAGCGTCTTCCGTCATGATGGGGTCAATGCTGGCCGGCACCGAGGAGAGCCCCGGTGAATCGGTGCTGGCCGAGGGCCGCCGGTTCAAGATGATCCGCGGCATGGGCAGCCTCTCCGCCATGCAGGATGGCTCCGCCGACCGCTACTTCCAGGAGGGCGAGATGGGACCCTCCAAGCTGGTGCCCGAGGGGATCGAGGGACGGGTCCCCTACAAGGGACCGGTCTCCGACGTCCTCTACCAGATGGTGGGCGGGCTTCGCAGCGGCATGGGCTACTGTGGGGTCGCCTCGATCCCGCAACTGCAGTGCGAGGTGGAGATGGTCCAGATCACCTCCGCGGGTTTGCGCGAGTCGCACCCGCACGACGTGACGATCACACGGGAAGCCCCCAACTACAGCGCCTGACCTCTTCCTCACAGCGCGTTTTTCGAACCCTATCGGCGAGCGTCTCATGGGCCTTTTCAGTCGCAAGGATGTCTCCGCGCTCCAGGCAGAGGTCGCCTCCGACCAGAGCCTCAAGCGAGCCCTCGGTGCGGTCAACCTGGTGACGCTCGGCATCGGCGCCATCATTGGCGCAGGCATCTTCGTGCTGACCGGCCAGGCCGCGGCCAACTACGCCGGGCCCGCCATCGTGTACTCCTTTCTCCTGGCCGGGACCGCGTGCGCCCTGGCCGGTCTCTGCTACGCCGAGTTCGCGGCGATGATTCCCATCGCGGGGTCGGCGTACACCTACGGCTACGCCACCCTGGGCGAGCTCTTCGCCTGGATCATCGGGTGGGACCTGATCCTCGAGTATCTCTTCGCCGCCTCCACCGTCGCGGTGGGATGGTCGGGGTACGTGGTCTCCTTCCTCAAGGACCTGGGCATCACCATTCCCGCGGCCTATACCTCCGCTCCATACACCCATACCACGCCAACCGATGCCGGGCTCAACGTCTGGCGACTGTTCACTGAGGGGTGGTCCAGCACCGGGGCGGTGCTGAACGTGCCGGCCATGGTGATCGTGGGGCTCATCACCATCCTGCTCATCGTGGGGATCAGCGAATCGGCGTCGTTCAACAACGTCGTGGTGGTCATCAAGATCACGGTGGTGCTGCTCTTCATCGGGTTCGGCATGGCCTACATCAACCGGGAGAACTGGGAGCCGTTCGTTCCCCCGCCCCAGGGCGACGGCAAGTACGGGTGGGACGGCATCGTCCGGGGCGCGGGGGTGATTTTCTTCGCGTACATAGGATTCGACGCGGTCTCCACCGCGGCGCAGGAAACCCGAAACCCTCAGCGGGACATGCCGATCGGCATCCTGGGCTCGCTCGCCATCTGCACCGTGCTCTACGTGGCGGTGGCGCTGGTGCTCACCGGCATCGTTGACTACACCCAGCTCAACG
>JACCQZ010000063.1 GCA_013813875.1 Gemmatimonadales bacterium
GCCCTCATTCTCGACGCCGCAGCGCTTCTGTAGGAGGAGGCATGGAAGACTTGCGGGACCTCAAGGAGCTTCAGCTCGACGCCTTGCGTGAGGTGGCCAACATCGGCGCCGGGCACGCCGCCACCGCGTTGTCGCAACTGACCAACCGGACGATCATGATCGCCGTGCCCGAGGTCAACGTGCGCGCGCTGGAAGAGGTCACCGACATGGTGGGCGATGGCGACGAGGTCATCGCGGCCGTGCTGATGCACATGATGGGGGACCTGACCGGGCGCACCCTGGTGCTATTTCCCGAGGAATCCGCCCGTACCCTCTGCGACATCCTCTTCCGCCGCCCGCCCGGCACCACCGGTGAATTCGGCCCGATGGAGCAGTCGGGCCTCAAGGAAGCGGGGAACATCCTCGCCAGCGCCTACCTCAACGCGCTCAGCGATTTCATGGGGATGATGCTGGTGCCGTCGGTTCCCAGCTTGGTCGTGGACATGAGCGCCGCCGTGATCACCACGACCTACCTGAACTTCGGCCACGACCGCGACTTCGTCTTCTGCGTGGAGACCTCGTTCCGGGTGGAGGGCGCCACCCAGCCGCTGCGGGGCCACTTCCTGCTCCTGCCCGACATGCCGTCGCTGCGGGCGATCTTCGACGCCATCCGCCTGCCCTGATCTGATGCCGGCCCCCATGCTGTCGGAGCGCGATCTTGCCGTCCTGCGCTCCTTCGCCCGCCGCATTGACCCCTCCGACGCCGGCGCCCACAACAATCTCGGCGTCCTCTACTATCAGAAGGGTCTGATCGAGGAGGCGATCTCCGCGTTCATCCGCGCCCTGGAGCTCGACTCCAGGATGCAGGTGGCCCAGACCAACCTCGACATCGCCTACCGCGAAAGCGGACACTACGACCGCCGCATTACCGACCTGCGGGACCGGGTACATGGAAGCCCCGAAGAGCGCGACCTGCGCTGGGAGCTGGGCCGGGCTTACGCCGCCCTGGGCCGCCACGTCGAGGCCATCACCGAGTTCGAGGCGCTGCTGGCGGCGCACCCCGGCGATCACCCCGCGATGCTGCAGATGGGCCTCGCCGAGAAGGCGCGGGGCAACCTCGACCGGGCGAGCGAGTGGCTCGGCCACGCCTGCGCTCAGGATCCCGACAGCCCCGTCGCCCAGTTCTACTACGGCGAGGTGCTCTACAACCGGGGCCTCAACGAGCCGGCGCTCGCCGCCCTGCGCGCCGCCATCGCTCGCAACCCCGACTACGCCGAGGCGCACTATCTCCTCGCCTTCGTCTACGGCGACCTCGGCCAGCACGAAGCGGCGCGGGAAGCTACCAAGCGCGCCATCGCCCTCAACCCCACGCTGGCGCGAGCCCAAGCCAACCTGACGCTGGAGCGATTGACGGGGGGCCGGCCGCCCAGTAACGCTGATGCGGCGTCGGTGCAAATCGTCGAGGGAGGGGTGCTGGCCCACTTCAACCTCGGCCTGGCGCTCCGCCAGAAGGGGTATCACGAGGAGGCGCTGCGGGAGTATCGCCTGGCGCTCGAGGCGGGGGAGGACCGCCGCCTCAACCTGCAGGCGATGGCCGAGGTGCATCTGGTGCGGCGCGAGCTGGGCGCCGCGCTCGAGCTCTACCAGGCGCTGGTGCGCGACTATTCCGATTCGCCCAAGCTGTGGAACGAGCGCGGCGTCTGCCTGCACCAGACCGGACGCCAGGCCGAGGCGGTGGCCTCATACCAGCAGGCGGTGACGCTCGATCCAGGCTACCGTCTGGCCTGGAACAACCTGGGCGTGGTCACCGCTCACGAAGCCGGCGGCGATGCCGCCGCGGCGTTCGGCCGCGCGCTCGACAATGGAAAGCCCCTGCTGGCGGCGCGCCTCAACCTGGCGCTGCTGCTGTTTCAGCGCCGGCAGTTCAAGTCGGCGCTGGAGGAATATCAGAGGGCTCTCGGTGAGCAGCCGGGCAGTGCGGTGGCCTGGAACGGCGTCGGGCTGGTGCTGATGGAGCTGCGCCGGTTCGAGGACGCCCGCAACGCCTTCGGCCGCGCGGTGGATGCCGATCCGGATTTTGCCGGCGCACATTACAACCTGAGCTTCGTGCTGAGCCAGCTCGGCGACTTCGATGGGGCGCTCCGCGAGACCCGCCGCGCCCTCGAGCTCGAGCCGCTGTATGTGCCTCAGAAATTCGCCTTGGCCATTGACCTGCAATACGAAGATCCCACCATCGCCATCGCGCCCGAGCTCACCGCCGAGGTCGCCGGCGAGGAGCTGGCCGGCGAATTCACCTTCGACCAGCCCGCTCTCGACCGACTCTTCGGCGAGCTCACTCCCGCGGTGCCGGCCGCGGGCGCCCGCCCCGCCGGAGACTCGCTCGACCTGGCACGGGATTACATCGCCAAGGGTCTGCTGGACCTGGCGGCGGCCGAGCTGAGCCGCGCCGCCGCGCGGGGCGCACCCTCCGCCGTCGCCGCCGTCCTCCTGGGCGACATCTTCGCCCGGCGGGGACTCTACGGCGAGGCGCTGGAGCGCTACCGGGAAGCACGGTCCGCGACACCCGATGATGCCGACGCCACGCTGGGAGAGATCCGCGCGCTCCTCTCGCTCGGCCGGGCGCCTGACGCCGCCCCGCTGGCCGACGAGCTGGCCGCCAGAGTGCACGGGGACGTCGAGGTGCTGGTGGCGCGGGCGCGCGTCCGGCTGGCGGTGAGCGACACCCTCGGGGCGCTCAGCTGCATCCAGGAAGCCCAGACGCTCTCGCCGGGGCGGCCGGATCTCCTGCACCTGCAGGCCCAGGTATCGTCCCGCCTCGGTGACCGCTCCGCGGCGCTGGCCGCCTTCAACGCCGCGCTGCAGCTGGATCCGTCGCTGGTGCGGGTGTGGTACGAGCTGGGAGGTCTGGAGGAGGAGCGAGGCAACTTCGCCGCGGCCCGGACGGCGTACGAGCGGGCGCTGGATCTGCTGCCCACCTACGCCGCCGCCGCGCTGGCCCTCGCCGATGTGGTGCGCCGGAGCGAGTCGCCGGCCGCGGCGGTGCGGGTGCTGATCCGGATGTTGGAGACCGATCCCTACGAGCTGGAGGCGCTGGTGGCGCTGGGGCGCTCGCTGATGGAGGACGGCCGGACCACTCAGGCGCTGGAGGCGTTTGCCCGGGTGCTGCGCTTCGACCCCGAGCACACCGGTGCGCTCTACTTCCAGGGCTCGGCGCTGGCGCGCCAACGGCAGTTCGACCAGGCGGTGCAGGCATGGGAGCGGGTGGTGCAGCTCGATCCGGCGGGTCCCTACGCCGCGCAGGCCCGCGGCCGGCTTCGGTCCGCCCGCGATCTCCAGCACATCTTCGCTTCCGCGGCGGGTTGAGTCATGGCGCTCGAGGGTCCGCTCAAGGAGCTGCACATCCAGGATGTCTTCCAGTTGCTCGATCTGGGCCGGAAGAGCGGAGTGCTGCGGGTCACCTCGGAGCTTCGCCAGACGGCGGGCACCATCTGCTTCGACCGCGGCGGAGTCGTCGCCGCGGCGCTGGGCGGCGATCCCCAGCCGCTGGGCGCCCGTCTCGTGCGGGTGGGGAAGATCACCGCGGCCGCGCTGGAGCACGCGCGCTCGCTGCAGAGCGGCGGCGATCCCCGCAGGCTGGGCGACATCCTGGTGGCGTCGGGGGTCATCTCGCGGCGCGAGCTCGACCGCCAGCTCAAGGCGCAGATCGAGGAGGCGGTCTTCGACCTGCTGGGCTGGACCGAGGGCTACTTCCGTTTCGAGGAGGACAGCGCGTTTCAGGCGGCGGTGGAAGCGCCGGTCCGCTTTCCGACCGAAGCGCTGCTCATGGAGGCGGCGCGGCGGATGGACGAGTGGTCCCGCATCGGGGCCACGGTATCGCACCTCAGGTTGGTACCCCGACTGCCGCCGACCGAGGAGCCGGCGGGCGAGACGCTGGACCTGGTGCCATTCGAGTGGGAGGTGCTGGCCGCGGTAGATGGGCGGCGCGATCTCCACGCGCTGGCCGACGTGCTCGGCCGCTCCGAGTTCGAGGTGGCGCGGACCGTCTACGGCCTCACCAACGTCGGCGTGGTGGTGCTCGACGATCCCACCCGTCCCGGTGAGGAGCCCGAGCCCGGCCGCGATCTCGCCGCGCTGCTGATGCCCGCCCGCGAGGCGCTGGCCCAGGGGGAGTACGCGCTGGCCGCCGACGCCCTCGAGGAAGTGCTCCGGGCCGACCCGCTCATGCCGGAAGCGCGCCGGCTGCTGGGCATCTGTCAGACGGCGGCCGGCCGTTTCCTTCAGGCGCGGGAAACCCTGGTGGCGTGGAATCGGCTCGACAGCCGGAGTCCCGGCGAGGATGCCGAGCGGCCGTCGGTGGAGCGGCTGCTTCAGGGGGTGGAAACGATCATGAAGGAGCTGGCAAAACATCGTGAGTGACGACATCCGTACCCTGACCACGCGCCTGGCCGAGGAACCCTCGAGCCTGGCCTTCCTCGAGCTGGCGGAGTCGCTCCGCCAGCGGGGAAAGCTCGATGCCGCGTACAAGGTGGCACGCGGCGGCCTGGGACGGTACCCCGGGCTGGCGGACGCCCACGACCTGATGGCGCGAATCCTCAGCGACCGGGGCGACCTCGCGGGAGCATTCGACGCCTGGTCGGATGCGCTGCGGCTGGATCCGCTGAGGACGGGCGCGCTCAAGGGAATAGCCTTTCTCTATTTTCGCGCCGGCGATGTCGCCGCGGCGATCGCCCATCTGGAGCGAGCCTCCGAGGCCGACCCGGACGATCCGTCCATCCATCAGGCGCTCGCGCGGGTGCGGCGAGAGTCCACGGCCGCGGCGCCCCCACCGGACACGGCACCGGCACCGGCACCGATCTCTCCTCCCGCTGCGCCGGCGCCGGACTCTCCCTTCACCGCGGGGGTGGAGGACGAGCGCGGAGTGTTGCTGGTGGATGCCAACGGTATGCGTCTGGCCGGAGAGCTTTCCGCCGACGACGGCTCCGAAGCAGGGGACCGAGTGGCGGCGCAGCTCGCCGGGGTCTCCCGCGAGGCCGCTCGGGCCACCCGGCTGCTGGGACTGGGTACCTGGCAATCCATCGCGGTCGAATCGCCCGGCGCGCACCTCATCCTCACGGCGCCCACCTCCGAGACGGTGTTGCTGGTCACCCGCGACGCCAGCTTCCCCATGGCGCGGGTCGGCCTCATCGCCGACCGTGCCGCCCGAACGGCGCGGAGCTGGCTGGAGCAGGTCGGATGAGCAAAGTGACGGCGGGACTGGACCGGGTGACCCGGGTGCCGGGAGTCAGGGGGGCGCTCATCGCCAACAGCGCGGACGGCCTGGTGGTGGCCGAGCAGCTCATGGACGGCGTGGACGGCCGCGCCGTCGCGGCGCTGGCGGGAAGCCTGATCGCCAGGCTGGCGCGCACCGCGCACAGCGCCGGCCTGCGGCCACCGGTGTTCGTGCACCTCCGGGGCGACGAGGGCTCGATCCTGGCGGCTCCCGGCGCGGACGGGCTGGTGCTGCTCGCGGTCGTCGGACGCGAGGCGAACGTGGGCCTGGCGCGCCTCGAGATGCTGGCCGCGGCCGGACGCCTCGCCTGATGCGCGCGCTGGAGCCGTGGGTGGAAGCCCCGCTGCAGTCCTTTCTCGCGGAATCCTCCGCTCGGCTCACCCTGCTGATGACGTCGTCCGGGCAGGTCGTGGCCCAGCACGGCTTCGGGCGCTCGCTCGACATCATGACCGCGGCGGCGCTGGGCGCGGGAATTGTGGCTTCCACCGAGGAGCTGGCGCGGCTGATGGGCGGATCGCGCTTCGAGGCGCTGATGCACCAGGGCTCGCGGCAGAGCTGCATGCTCTCGGCTTTCTCCACGCCGAGGGGCCGCTGGATCGCGCTGGTGGTATTCGGGCCGGAGACATCGGTGGGGATCGTCCGGCTGTTCTTCGATGCCATGGTGCAGCAGCTCGCCACGGCCGCGCCGCGCGAGCCGGTACGGCCGACACCGTTGCTGGCGGAGGACTTCGAGCATGAGCTCGACGCCAGCCTCAAAGCGCTCCTGGGACGGTGACCGGCATGTCTCTCGTCAACTTTACCGCGCGCGAGATCACCTGCAAGATCGTGTATTACGGGCCGGGCCGGTCCGGAAAAACCACCAATCTGCAGTACATCTACGGCCGCGTGCCGGAGAGCCGGAGGGGACGGATGGTGTCGCTCGCCACCCAGACCGACCGCACCCTCTTTTTCGATTTTCTGCCTCTGGAGCTGGGCTCCATCTCCGGCTTCAGCACCCGCTTCCAGCTCTACACGGTGCCGGGCCAGAGCTATTACAACGCCACCCGCAAGCTGGTGCTCCAGGGCGCCGACGGCGTGGTCTTCGTGGCCGACAGCCAGGCTCGCCGGTTCGACGACAACCTGGAGAGTCTGCAGAACCTGCAGGACAACCTTCTGGCTCAGGGCGTGGACGTGAGGCAGCTGCCGGCGGTGTTCCAGTACAACAAGCAGGACCTGCCCAGCGACCTCATCCTCACCCAGTCCGAGATGGACGACGCGCTCAACTTTCGCTCGGTGCAGAGCTTTGAAGCGGATGCGCTGCACGGACACGGCGTCTTCGAGACCCTGCGCGGACTCTCCGAGCTGGTGCTCAAGCGCCTTGCCGCTGGAACGGCGGTCGCATGACGGTCACCCTCAATCCGCTCTATCGCTTCGAGACTTTCGTGGTCGGGTCCGCCAATCGCCTCGCGGTGACGGCGGCCAAGGCTGTGGCCGAGTCACCGGGCACGGTCTACAACCCGCTCTTCATCTACGCCCGGCCCGGATTGGGGAAAACCCATCTGCTGATGGGCATCGGCCACGCCGCCCGAGCTATCAACCCGGGGCTGGCCGTAGAGTATCTGACACTCGACGAGTTCGTGGAGGCGTTTCACGCCGCCATCGCCGCCGGGCACGGAGAAGCCTACCGCAAGCGCTTTCTCGACGTGGATCTGCTGCTGGTGGACGACGTGCAGTTTCTCACCCACCGGCGTGAGATGCAGGCGGAGCTGCTCCGGCTGACCGATGCCCTGCAGACGACCAACCGGCAGATCGTGCTCACCAGCGATCGCCCGCCGGCCGAGATCGAAGCGCTGGACGAGCGCCTCATCCGCCGTTTCGCGGGCGGGCTCATCATTGACGTCTCCGCCCCCGACTACGAGACCCGGGTGGCGATTCTTCGGCGCAAGGCCGAGGAGCGCCGGGCCAGCTTTGCCGGCGGGGTGCTCGAGGCGGTGGCCACGCTGGGCATTGACAACGTGCGCGAGTTGTTGGGCGCGCTCAACCGGCTGATCGCTTTTCAGGCGGTGAGCGAGGCGCCGCTGGGTCCGGAGCAGGCGCGGAGGCTGATCGGGGGAGAGCAGAGTGCGAGCTCGCCGCCCGCGCCCCGCGACGAGTTCAGCGAGTTTCTCTCCGAGGTCACCGCCACCGTCGCGCAGCAGGTGGATGCCTGGCGCACGCAGGTGAGTGCCGCGATCCTGCGCTGGGAAGGGGAAGGCTTCCGCATCGGCCGGCTGGAGAGGCTGCTGGAGCAGGAAATGGTGGCCGATCCGGAGCGGGAGCTTCGCGCCTTTCAGGCCGACGTCGAGCGGCTGCAGGCGATGCAGGCGGAAGCGGCGGAGCTGGCGCCGGACCTGGCGGGTTCCGCCGGCTTTCGCGATCCCGGCGACCTGGCTGTGGCGGAGGCGCTGCTGGCGCGGGCCCGCGAGGGCGCCCATCCGCCGCCGGCGCCTTCGCCGCTCTGGCGTCTGGAGGACCTGCTGGAGGTACCGGATACCCGGATGGCGCTAGAGGCGGCCCGGGTGGTGGCCGAAGAGCCGGGAGTCAGATACAACCCCTTGGTGATCGTCGGGCCCAGCGGGGTAGGCAAGACCCATCTGCTGCACGCCATCGGCAACCGGCTCGCCGCGGGCGCGTCCGGGCCGGTGGCCTGTCTCAGCGCGCCCGAGCTTACCGGGGAGCTGATCGAGGCCATTGACCGCGACGCGGTGGGCGCCTGGCGCGCGCGCTACCGGCGAGCGTCGGCCCTGCTGCTCGACGACGTGCATCTCATCGCCGACAAAGACCGGACCCAGGACGAGCTGTTCGTGCTCTTCAATCTGCTCTTCGAGTCCGGGCGGCAGATGATCTTCACCTCGTCCCTGCCGCTCGCGGAGCTGGTGGGAGTCGAGGTGCGGCTGCGAACCAGGCTCGAGGGGGGTCTGGTGATCGAGCTGCCGCCCCTCGAGCGCGAGGTGCGGGAACGGGTGGCGGCGCGCGAGCTGGACACCAGGTTCGGCAATGCGGACGCGGAGCTGGCGGCCTACATCGCGTCGCGGCCGGCGGACTCGGCACGCGCGGTTCAGCTCCTCGTTCAGCGGGTGATGGAAGCCGCCGAGCTCGCCGAGGGCCCGCCGAGCGCACGGCTGGCGCAGGAAGTTCTGGACCCGGCTCCGGCGCCGCCGACCCCGAACGGGGAGCCCGCGCCGCGCTCCAGTGGCGTGGTGGCGCCGAGCACCGGCGGCGCCCGCAGCCGCGAGAAGATGGTGTGGGAATGGCCTGGCATCGGTGACCGCGTGCTGGAGGAGTGGCGCTGATGGCGATCAAGGGCAGTCTCAAGGAGGCCAGCCTCCCCGACGTGATCCAGCTCCTCTTTCTCGGGCGCCGCACCGGCTGCCTGGCGCTGGCCGACCGCCACAACTTCGGCACGGTCTACTTCGACGAAGGGCAGATCGTCTACGCCTCCATCGTCAACCGGCGAGATCGTCTGGGCGACATTCTGGTGCGGAGCGGCCGGATCAGCGCGGAGCAGCTTCAGCTCGCGGTGGATCGGCAGGCGGGCGACCGGGAACACAAGCTCGGCGAGATCCTGGTCGAGCTCGGTGCCCTGCGCCGCGAGGAGCTGGAGCGCTACATCCGGCTGCAGATCGAGGAGGCGGTCTACTACCTGTTCACCTGGACATCGGGAACCTTCAACTTCGAGGCCGGAGTTCGGCCTGAGCGCGAGGACTTCCTGATCAGGATCAATCCGGAATACCTGTTGCTCGAAGGCGCCCGCCGGGTGGACGAGTGGAGTCTGATCGAGAAGAAAATTCCGTCTTTCGACCTCATCTTCGCGGTTGACCGGGTGCGGCTGGAGCAGTCCGCCCCCGATCTCTCCGCCGAGCAGAGGCAGCTCATCCTCGTGCTCGACGGCAACCGGGACGTACAGCAGGTGATAGAGGAGACCGGACTGGTCGAGTTCGAAGTCGGGAAGGCGCTGTTCGGACTCATCACGGCGGGGTTTGCCCACCGAGTGGGCACTTCCACGAAGGTTGCGCCGAAGGTGAACGACAGCCGGGTGGAGGAGCACCGCAACCTCGGGATCGCCTTCTACAAGGCCGCGATGTTCGACGAAGCGCTGCGAGAGTTCCGGCGGGTTGCCGACCTGAGAGCCTCCGACGCCAGCGCGCCGTTCTATCTGGGACTCATCGCGCTGCGCCAGACGCGGTGGGACCAGGCGGCCGACGCCTTTCGGCAGGCGCTGGAGAAGGGTGGTCCCAGGCCGGCGGCACTGCACAACCTTGGCTTCGCGCTGGAGCGTCTGGGACGTCTGGATGAAGCGGAGGCAGCCTGTGCCGATGCCGCCGGCCGCGCGCGTGACGATCATCGGGTGATGCTCGGCTGGGGCGTGGTGGCGCTCAAGCGAGGGGCGTATCAGGTGGCCCAGGGACGGCTGGCCCGGACGCTCGAGTTGCTCGGCGAGCGGCCCGCGCCGGCGCTGTGGCACTGGGCGGTGACGCTGGTAACTGCCGGCCTCGATGACCACGCGGCTGCGCTGAAGGCGGCCAGGGCCGGCGTGGCGGCCTACCCCAGCAGCGCGGTGCTGCAGAACAATCTGGCGGTGTTGTTGGAGCTGAGCGGTGATGTGAGAGCCGCCGAGGCGGTCCTGCGCACCGCGCTGGGGGAAGACGCGTCACTTCCCCAGGTGTCGAAGAACCTGGCCGACGTGCTCTATCGCAACGGCCGCTACGACGAGGCGCGTGAGGCGTACGAGCGCGCCGCCAAGCTGGCCCCCGAGCTGGGCGACGATCTGTATTTCAAGCTCGGCAATATCGCCTACAAGAGCCGCGACCACGCGCGCGCCCGCCAGAGCTGGAGCCAGGCCACCGCGCTCAATCCCGGCCACGAGCTGGCCCGGACCAATCTCGAGATGTTGGATCTGGCCCAGTGAAGCCGGCCGACGACGTGGCGTTTACCGCCCTCGCCCGGAAGATCTGCTCGGGTGCGGGGTTTACCCTCGGCGCCTACAAGGACAAGTGCATCCGCCGCCGGATCGCGGTGCGGATGCGGGCCTGCGGCGTTCACACCTACGCCGACTATCACGCGCTCCTCGACCGCACCCCGCTGGAATACGACCGGCTGCGCGACGCGCTCACCATCAACGTCACCCGCTTCTACCGCAACCCGGAGACCTGGGATCTCCTGCGGCGGGAGCTGCTGCCGCAGCTGTGCGAGCGCCGGCGCGGAGAGCTGCACGCCTGGAGCGCCGGCTGCTCCTCCGGTGAAGAGCCCTACACCCTGTCGGCGCTGGTTGCCGAGTACCTGGACCGGGTAAACCGTCCCGAGCAACTGCACCGGCTGACCGTAGACGCCACCGACATTGACCGGGTCTCCCTGGAGCGGGCCCGGGCCGCGCGGTACCCGAGTCAGGCGCTCGCCGGGCTGCCGGCGGAGCTGGCCATTACCTACTTCGAGCCGGTGGACGGCGAGCGGCGGGTGATCGAACGGGTGCGCCGTCGGGTTGCCATCCGGCGGCTCGACCTCAGCACCGACGCGCCGGTCCGACAGGATTACGATCTGATTCTCTGCCGGAACGTGGTGATCTATTTTGACCGACCCATGCAGGAGCGTCTCTTCCAGATCTTCGCCTGCTCGCTGGCGCCCGGCGGCTTTCTGGTGCTCGGCAAGGTCGAGACGCTCCTCGGTCCCGCCCGCGAGCGGCTCGCGATGGTGGACCCGCGCGAGCGGGTGTACCGGCGGCCCACGTGAGCGCCCGTGAGATCATCGTGCGGGTGGCGGACCTGCAGGTGGGCACCGGCGAAGACGTGCTGACCACGGTGGGGCTGGGGAGCTGCGTGGCCATCCTGCTGCACGATCCCGCGGCCCGGGTCGGCGGGCTGGCGCACGTGCTTCTGCCTTCACCCGCCCTCAGCCGGCGGCATCCAACCGCTGCCAAGTTTCCCCAGACCGCGGTGCCGCGGCTGCTCGAGGAGATGGCCAAAGAAGGGGCCAACCACCGGCGGATCGTCGGCCGCCTGGTAGGGGGCGCCAGCATGTTCGCCGCGCTGGCGGCACCGGGAACCATTCAGATGGGCGAGCGCAACGTGGTGGCATCACGCCAGGCGCTCAGCACCCACAACGTCCCGCTGGTGGGCGAGGCGGTCGGGGGAGACTACGGGCGCACCGTCCGGCTCTGGGTGTGCGATGGACGGGTGGTCATCAGCTCGGTCGCGCATGGCAGCCAGACCCTCTGACTCGAGCAGCGTCCTGGTGGTGGACGACAGCCCCTTCTTCCGCCGGCTGTTGACCGAGGTGGTGGACGGCACCGGCGAGTTCACCGTGGTGGCCACCGCGCGGAACGGGATGGACGCGCTGAAGAAGGTGCACCGGCACGCGCCCGACCTGGTGCTGATGGACCTGGAGATGCCGGAGCTCGACGGCCTCGGTGCCATCGGCTACATCATGTCGGAGTCGCCTCGCCCGATCGTGGTGGTGAGCTCCTACGCCGGGCCCGGCACCGCGGCCGCCATCCGGGCGCTGGAGCTGGGCGCGGTGGACCTCGTGGCCAAGGACGAAGACCGAGCCGTATGCTCGACCTCGGGGTTTGCCCAGCGCCTGGTCGCGGTGTTGCGCGCGGCGCGAACCGCCGACATTCACCGGCTGCCGGTGCTGGCGCGTCCTACGCGCGGCGCCCGGACCGAGACGCTGTTCCTGCCGGGCCGGGCGCGGCGCTGCGTGGCGATCGCCGCGTCCACCGGCGGTCCGCGTGCCCTGGCCGAGGTGGTGCCCCAGCTTCCGGCCGGCCGGCAGGCGGCGGTGGTGATCGTGCAGCACATGCCGCCCCGCTTTACCCGGAGCCTGGCCGAACGGCTGGCCTCACAGAGCAGGCTCACGGTGGTGGAGGCGGCGCACGACACCCCGCTCCTGGCCGACACCGCCTACGTGGCTCCGGGAGACTACCACATGCGTGTCGTCAGCGCCGCGGACGGACCGCGGCTGGTGCTGGATCAGGGGCCGTCGGTGTGGGGAGTACGTCCCGCGGCCGACCCGATGTTCCAGAGCGTCGCCGAGCTGTACGGCTCGAGCGCGGTGGGTGTGGTGCTCACCGGGCTGGGGCGCGACGGAGCCGAAGGGCTGCGGCGGATTCACGACGCGGGCGGCGTCGGCATAGCGCAGGATCGGGATAGCAGCACCATCTACGGCATGCCCAACGCCGCGCTTCAGGCGGGGGGCGCGCGCCACGTGCTTCCGGTGGGACAGATCGCCGGACGGATCGCCGACGAGCTGGCCCGATTGGACCGGCGGTGAGCGGCCGTGATGGGGGTTACCTGCTGGTGCGCGCCGGCCGCCGCCGAGTGGGACTCGCGCTCAACCAGGTCGTGGAGGTGCTGGATGCGGGGCCGGCGTATCCGGTGCCCTCGCTGGACCCATCGGTGCGAGGGGTCACCACCGTGCGCGGGCGCATCCTGCCGCTGGTGCACCTTGGAGCGCTGCTCGACGGAGGATCCTGCCCGTCGGCGCGGGGGGAGGCGGCGGTAATGGTAGAGCTCGACGGCTACCGGTTCTGTCTGGAGGTGGAAGAGGCGGAGACGGTGCTGCTGGAGCCCGGCCTCCCGGTGCCCGACGGGACCACGCTTCCCTGGGCCGTGGCCGTAGCCCGCCATGCGGACGGTCTGGTGCCGCTGTTGGATCTCACCGCGCTCGGTGCGCGCTTCACGGAGGCGGTACCCGCATGAACACCGGCGACGACGTGCAGCTCGTGACCTTCCGCGTGGGCTCCCAGGAGTTCGCCTTCGACATCCACCAGATCGAGCGCATTCTGCGCTACCAGGCGCCCTCGCCCCTTCCGAAGGCGCCGGACTTTCTGGAGGGAGTGGTACAGTACGGCGGCGGTGCGGTGCCGGTGGTGGATCTGCGCAAGCGTTTCGACCTGGCGGCCCCGGTGAGGGAGGACACCCGGCTGATGGTCCTCGATCTTGGCGACCAGCGGATCGGTGCCCTGGTGGACGAGGTGCGTGAAGTGATGCGGGTTGACAGCATGACTATCGCGGCGCCGGGTCCGATGGTGAGCGGTCTCGCCGCGGCGTACATCGCCGGGATCGTCTCCCGTCCCGGCCGGACCATCATCGTCCTCAATGCGCGCCGGCTGTTCTCCGCCACCGAACGTCTGGCTCTCACCGGCATCGGGAGCCCGTGAAATGAGCGAGCCGTGGGTGGGCGGGCTTCGCGAGGAGCTCCAGGTGATCGAGGGGCGCCTGGATGGCATGGGGCAGCCTGCCGCGCGCGACGCGGTCAAGCGCGACATCATCGCCCTCTTCAAGCGGGTGGATGGCGCCCTCAACGATCTGGGTCAGCTCAAGGAAGACATCCGCGGCCTGGTCGAGCGCTACAAGCAGGCATCCGGCGCCGGTGACAGCGCCACGTCGCCGGCGCCCGCGCCGCAGTTTGCCGGCGAGCGGCCGGTGGTCCACGCCGATCACCTTGGCGCCTCTACGTTCATAGAGAAGGGGTGGAGTCTGATTTCGCTGGGCGACTACTCCGGTGCCATCCAGTCGCTGGAGAAGGCGCTGGCGCTCTCGCCAGGGGCAATCGAAGCCCAATCGCTGCTGGGATGGGCTCAGATGCTGCACGAGGACTATGACGACGCGCTGGGCACCTTTTCCCGGGTGCTGATGAAGGAGCCGACCAACGCCCTGGCCCGCATCAACGTCGGCTACATCTGTCTCAAGAAGCGGATCTTCGGGGAGGCGATCGAACATCTCTCCAAGGCCATCCGGCTGGACAACGATCGCAGGGCCACGCTCTATGCCCACTATTATCTGGGGCTGGTCTACCTTGAGCGGGAGATGTATGAGGACGCCCAGACGTTCTTCCGCAAGACCTTGAAGCTGGGCCCCAACCTGATCGAGGCGTACTTTGATCTGGGCCGGGCGCTCTGGCTCGCCGGCCACCGCGACGAGGGGGTGCAGACCTGGGCCGACGGCCACAAGGCCAATAAGTTCAATCCCTGGGCCAAACGCTGTAAAGAGATGCTCGACCTGGTGGATACTGGAGGTGAAGTCCCGCGCAGTCTGCTCTCCTGATACTGGTACTCGCCTCGTTCGCACAAGAGCAACCTTCGGCGGTCCAGGTGGGTCGAGTCACCGCTGTTGCCTGGCCCGGACAGCTGCCGCTCGCCATCGAGCTCGCCCGGGAGGCCGACCGGATCACCGAGTGGCCCGGCCTGGGCCGGCGGGCGCCCGAGCCGCTTCGGCTGATCGTGGTGCGGGACGGCCGCGTGCTCGACTCGCTCACCTCGGGAGGCGCGCCGGAATGGGGAGCGGCGGTAGCGCTGCCCGCCACGCGCACCATCGTAATTCGGGCGGATCTCGAGGATCTCACCCGGACGCTGCGGCACGAGCTGGCCCACCTCGCCCTGCACCAGGAGATCGCGGTCAGGGTGCCACTCTGGTTCGACGAGGGTTACGCCGCCTGGGGCGCCGGGGAGTGGGATCGTCTCGGTGGGCTGGAGCTCAACCTGGCGGTGGTCCGGGGCGCGATCCCGAGCTTCGCCGAGCTGAACGGTGCTCTTCGGGGTTCGGCCTCGGCCGCCGACGCGGCGTATGCCCTCGCGGTCTCCGCGGTGACCGAGCTGGCTCGGCGGAACCCGACCGAATCTCTGGAGCCGCTGCTCCAGCGCCTGGAGTCCGGAACCGACTTCGAGGCCGCGGTTCTCGCCACCACAGGACTGACGCTCGACCGATTCGAGGAGAGCTGGCAGCAAAGCGTGCGTCGCCGGTACGGCCTGGGTACCTGGCTCATCGCGGGAGGAGGGTGGCTGGTGGTGGCGGCGGTTGTCCTCGGATTGCTACGGTTTCGCCGCCGAGCCGACCGCGCCCGGCGGGCGGCACTCGACGAGGGGTGGGAGGTAGAGCCGGAAGCTAAGGGTGGGACTGAACTTGACCCGACCCCTTGATGGTGGTAGCCTCAATCCTTATGCCCAATCCACGCCCTTCGGTTTCGCCCCGGCGGTTTCTGCTCGCCCGACGGAACCTGATGATCCTTGCGGCGGCCGTGCTGGTGCTGGTGGCCGGATATCTCACCTTGCAGGCCGGGCACCCGAGCGCCGCGGCGGTCATTCTGGTCCTCGGCTATTGCGTGCTCTTTCCGCTCGGTATCGCCTTGTAGGGAGGGTGTTGGTCATCACGGCACGGTCCCTGCGCATGTGCTATCAGGTTGGGGGCCGTGCGAGACAATGGGCGAATAGCTCAGCTGGTTCAGAGCGCCTGCCTTACACGCAGGA
>JACCQZ010000108.1 GCA_013813875.1 Gemmatimonadales bacterium
GGGCCGCGCTTCCGGCGCCTGTCGCACCGGGGCCCGCTCGGTCTGCGGGCGCTCGGCCTCCTGCCGAGGCCGGGCTTCGCTCCTGGTTCCGCTGTTGTCGCGGCGCGCCGGCTCCGCGCTCCTCGACGGCTCGGGCTCACGGGCGCGGCGAGCTTCGACCGGCCGGCGCTCCATGGACGGGCGCTGCACCGACTGGCGCTCCGCCGGTTCCCGCCGCACAGTCTCCCTCCGCGCGTCCTGTTGGCCGGGGCGGTCCACCTCACGCCGCTCGAGGGCGCCGCGTATCGGGTCCGACCTGGATGGCTCGCGGAGCCTGACCGCCGGCGGACTGTAGACCGTGTTTACCGAGCGCCGGAAGCCCTGCTGACCACGATATCCGGCCTGAACTCCCTCCACACCCCGGAAGCGGTAGGGGGTGTAGGGCCGGCTGTAATAGCGATTCCGGTCGTAGCCATACCCGTTGTAGTAGCCGTACCGGTTGGGACGGTAGCCGGAGTACGGGTACCGCGGGTAATACGCCGGTCCGTAGTAGTAGGGGTCGTAGAAGAAGGGATCGTAGTACGGATCGTACCCGTAATAGGAGCGGTAATAGGGCCGGCCGAAGCCGATGGACAGGGTGAACGGCGATCCGTAGTGGGCGCCGCAGCTCCGGAAGTAGTGCCCACCGCACCAGGGATCGTCATAGTACGACGGGGCGTAGTAGGTCCGGGATTGGGAGTAGTCGGAGGAGTACGCCACTCGCTCGCTCACGTCATACGTAAGCGCGTCATAGTCGAAGTCGCCGTCGGCCATCCGGCGGACCAGCTCGTTGAGCTCGGGCTCGGGGTCCTCCGGCAGCCGGTTGGGCGCGAGGGTGCGATAGTCCCAGTGATCGGCCAGCACGAACTCGCCAAACCGAAACGGCGCCCGAGACACGGCGGCGTACACCGTTCCCCGGCCGGCTGAATTGTCCACATGGAACGATTCGCGGTCGCCACGTCCGCGCACATCATACTTGCGCCCGCCGCGGACGAAGTTGTCGTCGGTCGGGTCGATCGGGAACAGCACGCGCAGGTGCCCGTCGGGGTCGGCGTGGAGCACGATCAGATAGCCGTCCTGGTCCGCGCGCACCTGCACCTTGGCCCTGTCGCCGGGGAGGAAGCGCCGATCGTTGTTGATCCAGAGCTGGATCGGAGGATCCAGTCGAGATACGGACGGGCCGGCCGGCGGAGCGGCCAGCAGCAGAGAAACCAACAGGGAGGAGAACATGATACCTCCGGGTACTGCGGTTGCAACCTGGAAATGGGACGGGCACCGCGTAAAGCCTACGGCGAGCCTGCTTTGTCCTGCGAGCCGCGTGCCACCGTTTACTTCGTTGTAATCTAACCACTTGCTACAGCAGAAAGATCCGACTTCGTCCCCTTTGCGGCACCGCTGTCACTGTGCCGGGGACAATCGTTCGGGGAGCCGGTCAGGGTTTGCTCGTTTCACTGCCTCCGTTCCAGCGGTGCCAGTACATCCGCATCTCGCTGATGAGCGCTCCTTCGGTCTCACAGAAGATGGCGCCCCGGGCGTCCACCCACTGTCCGGTGCGCTTCCGCTGGAAGCGGCACTTGAACTCGGTGGAAAACCAGGGACCCGCTGCGTAGATCTCCCCCGAACTGAAGGCGACCTCCGACTGGCTGTAGGGTACATCGGCCCAGAACCGCCGAACCGCCGCGTGCCCGGTGAGCGACTGGGAGAAGGGTGTCTCGATGAAGACCACGCCCGGGGCGTAGACCGACATCAGGAGGTCGAGGTCGCCCTTGGCCCAGCCCCGGCCGAAGGTGTCTATCAACGATCGGCCGAGGGTACGGGTGTCGGCCGCAAGCTCGGGAACGGTGCCCTGGGGGGTATCGGTGCCGGACATGGTTGGAACATACATCGCTGTTCGGGGAGGGTGGGGTTCGAAGCAGGAGGGCTGACCGTCTATCACCCTGAGCGGAGCGAAGGGGGCTGTGCTGAATCATGCCCCCTTCGCTCCACTCAGGGTGACAGCGACACCTGGCAGCCAACCTCCGACTCGCGACAGTAGGTCTCGAAAAACCCGCTCCCCGAATCCGCCACAGCCCGGCCCGCAACCTGCCCCTCCAGCCGAAACCTCCCCCGCATCTGCAGAAATACCCGGCGGAACGAGGAGGCCGCCATCTCCGTGGCCAGGGCGTGTTCTACCTCGACCCCGAGTCGCACGGTATCGGCCTCCCGGGTAGCAACCAGGGTAAATCGCTCCGGCGCCGACGCCCCGGTCGAGCCGAGCGCGTGCCGGACCCCTTCATAGGCGATCGCGCTGAACCGCAGCACCTGTCGCACCCCCACCGAGTCCACCAGGGTCAGGAAAAACGGAGAGGTGACGGCCGAGCCGGTGCTGTCGCTGGTGCGCTCGGGGCCGTAGACCCCGCCGTACAGCAGGCTGAGCGAGCTGCCTCTGGCGCTGCCCCACTCCCAGGTCACGTCGCGCCAGACACCCCAGTTGTGGTCGTGGTAGGCCGGCGCCTGGACCACCGCCCGGCACCGCTCGGCAACGCAGATCCTGCCCTCGGCGGTGGCGGCCAGCGCGGGGACCACGTACCCAGAGAGGAAGGAGTCATCCCGAAGCTCGACGGGAGGGAAGTAGCGATGGGGCAGCGGGCGCAACGTGAGGTCCAGCAGCAGGCTGCCTGCCCTGCCACGCGCCCGGGCGCGAATGGAATAGGTCCCGTCTCGCTGGCGGACCGTGCTCCCGCCTATGGTAAGGTCAGCCCGGGTGGTGTCGAAGACCACCCGGCCCGCGGGCTCATCCGCGGTGAACTGGTCGTACCTGCCATCCGGCCTCCGATGGGTAACCAGGAGCCGGCCACCCCACCTGTCCCGCTGCGCCGGCGCCAGGCTCACCTCTCCGCCGACCAGAAAGCTCACGTACCACCACTCGGCCGGCCCGGTGACGAGGTTGAAGTAGTGCCACTCGCCCCAGGTGGAGTCGGGCCGCCGGGGGAGGTGAAAGCGGTCCAGCTCGTCATAAAGCTGCTGCGGAGTGGGAGCGACGTAGGCCGAATCGCCCGGGGTGTCGGCCCAAAGGCCCTCGCGCACGTCCAACCCGGCGCCAAGGGCTGCGGCGCGGCTGGGGATCTCTCCTCCCGCGCGAGCCGCGGCCGGGCTGCACGCGCCTCGCGCCGGGCATATGTAGACCAGCTTGCTCTCGATAGCCGGCGCCACGCTTCGAACCATGTGGCGGTGCCGGGGGCCGCCCACCACCTGGCGAGTGAGGAACCGGGCGCGGTCAATGGCAAAGAACATCCCGCTCACCCCGCCGGTACGCATCGCTTCGACGTCTATGCCTTGGGGGAGGATCGTGATCTCGCCTCCACCCACCAGCGACACGTCGCGCGACTGGTCGAGCATCGCCTCCCCCACCGAGAGCAGGACCACCATCACCCCAACTCCCAGCGAGAAGCCCAGGAGGAGGAAGAGCGAGCGGACCTTGCGGACCCAGAGATGGCGGAAGGCGAGGGTGAGCAGCATCAGTCGCCCAGGATCCTGCCGTCGAGCATGTGGATCACCCGCCCGGCCTCCGCCGCCAGACGCTGGTCGTGGGTGACCACCACCAGGGTGGTCCCATCGGCATTAAGCCGGCGGAAGAGATCGAGGATCTCCTGCCCGGTGGCGGCGTCGAGCTCGCCGGTGGGCTCGTCGGCCAGCAGGACGGCCGGGCGATTGGCCAATGCCCGCGCGATCGCTACCCGCTGCATCTCGCCCCCGGAGAGTTGGGTGGCCCGGTGGTCGGCCCGGCCGCCGAGTCCGACGTAGGCCAGGAGCTCGCGCGCCCGGGCCCGCCGCTCGGCGCCCCCCAGGCCCGCTTCCGCCATGGGGAGCTCGACATTCTCCCGAGCGGTGAGAACGGGAAGCAGATGAAAGCGCTGGAAGATGAAGCCCAGCCGGGTGAGCCGCAGCCGGGTGAGCTCCCGGTCTTTGAGCGACTCCAGACGGGTGCCGAGAATCTCGACGCTGCCGGAGGAAGGGGTGTCTATCCCGCCGATCAACTGCAGCAGGGTGGACTTCCCACTGCCGGAAGGCCCGGCGATCGCGACGTAATCGCCCCGGTGCACCCGGAGAGACACGCCGCGAAGCGCGTGCACCGTCTCTCCGTTCATCGGGTAATCCTTCAGGAGAGCGGTGGCCAGGAGCACCGGACCGGCCTCACTCACGTCGCCTCCGCCCTCAG
The DNA here is from genome assembly GCA_013813875.1 of Gemmatimonadales bacterium. Lineage (GTDB taxonomy): Bacteria > Gemmatimonadota > Gemmatimonadetes > Gemmatimonadales > GWC2-71-9 > CAVVWJ01. The sequence continues at coordinate 4,217 of JACCQZ010000108.1, forward strand.
GGTAGCCGCGACCGGCGCCCGCGCGGCGAGCCAGGCGGGATAGAGACCGGCGAGCGAGCCCGTGATCAGCAGCACCAGGGCCGCGAAGGTCAGGGTGTCGGCCCGCGGCACGAAAAACGAGAACGCGGCCGGCAGCCCGGGAAAGCTGGTGAGAATGGCGTCCAGGTAGCGCGCGGTGCCAAGGCCCAGGAGTATGCCGAGGGTGGCGCCGGCAAAGGTGAGCGCTGCGCCCTCGGCCAGCACCTGGCGCACGATGGTGGCGCGGCTGACGCCGATGGCGCGGAGGGTGGCGATCTCTCCCAGCCGCTCGTTCACCGTGATCGTGAGCAGCGTGGCGACGAGCAGCACCGCCACGATCAGACTCATGCTGCCGAGGATGTAGGAGAGCTGACGGAAGTACACCAGGCGCTGCTTGAAGTGCACCACCAAGTCGGCGACGCTGTTGACCTCGAGCTGGGGAAAGCGTTGCCGCAGGCGCTCTGCCACCACCGCCACCAGGGCATCGTCCCTCACCTTGACCATCAGCACCGACGCGCGGTCCTCGCTGGACTGGCGAGCCAGCCGCTGCATCACCGGCAGCAGGGTGCCCACCGACGGCTGGCCTCGGTAGTCGTAGAGCCAGCGCACCTGGCCCCGCACCAACAGCTTCCGGCCTATCGCGGCCTCGGCGATCTGGGGATCGAGCCGCCCGACCAGCGTGACGGTGTCTCCCACCCCGGCGCGCAGCAGCCCAGCCGCGGGCTCGCTGAGCAGAATGCCGGAGGTATCGTCACGGGCGAGATCACGGCCGGCGGTGAGCTGGTAGAGCGCCTGGGCCTGGGGCTCGATGCCATAGCCGAAGAGGGTGACCAGCGAATCGGATGCTCGGCCATAGAGTGAGGTGCCGAGCACCGCGCCGGCGGCCTCGACCCCGGGCTCCGACCGCAGGGCGATCACCAGGCGGGAAGCCCCCGAGATGGTGGCCTCGCTGTCGAACGGCAGAGTTCCTTTGGGGGTCATGCGCACCTGGTAGCCGCGGGTGAGCAGCATCTCCGAAAAGGACTTCTCGATCCCGCCGCTGAGCATAACCATGTCGAGCAGCATCGCGGCCGCAACGGCGATCCCCGCGAGCGAGAGCGCGGTGCGCAGGGGGTGCCGCGCCAAGCTCTTCACGCCCCAGCCGAGACCGTTCATCCCCTCCCCCACAGCACCATGGGACGGGTGCGGACCAGTCGCCAGGAGGCGAGGCCGCCGGCGGCGAGCCCCAGCGCGAGCGACAACAGCACGCTGAAGAGCACGATCTGGGGGGTGATCTGCGAGAAGGTGAGCGCGGTATCGAAGAAGCGCCGGTAGTACGCGTTGGTGGCCGCGCCGGCCAGGAACGCGAGCCCGGTACCCGCCGCCGATCCCACCGCGGCCACCAGCGCCGCTTCCAGCAGCAGCGCGCCGAAGATGGTGCGTCGGCGAACGCCTACGAAGCGCATGACCGCCGCGTCCATCCTTCGCTCCTCGACCTTGAGGAGCATGATGCAGAGCAGAAAGACGGCGCTGGCGACGATGGTGATGACCGCGATGGCGCGGTGGAACCGGCTCACCACCAGAAAGGTCTGGGACGACTCAGCGGCGATGGCGCTGGAGGGATAGGCCCGGAAACCGAAGGCGGTCCGGTTGAGGGCCGCCGCGGCGCTGTCAGCGGAAACCCCGGGATGCAGTCCCACGCCGAGCCGATCTACCTGATCGGGAACTCCCAGGAGCGCGGCGAGATCGGGCAGGTGCATCCGCAGGTGCCGCTCGCGCTTGGCGATCTCCGCCGGATCGGGACGCGGCTCGTATACCGCTGCGACGACGGCGCGGCGGTCCATCGAATCGGGTGCGGTGCCAAGCCGCACTGTGTCGCCCACGCTCAGCTCGAGCTCGCGAGCAAGGGCGCGCTCGATGGCCACCTCGGCGACTTGCGCGGCGGCTGGCGAGGTCGCGAGCAGACAAAACAGCCCTGATGCCCCAAGCCACCTGGGTAGAGAAACCGGAATCATGTCCGAAACATCACCACAGAGGCACGGAGGTCACAGAGGTACTACCCTATTACCTCCTCCGTGTTCTCTGTGTCTCTGTGGTGCAAGAAATCAGGGAGGTCACCGCTTGAAAGGATGCTCGAAGCTGAGATAGAGGAAGACCGCGTCGTCACCCGAGCTGGGACCCAGGCCGATGGTGTAGGCCAGGCCAGGGACGATCTGCAGGCCGCCGGGAAAGTCGAACGCCCAGCGCACACCGGGGTTGAGAAAGGCGCTCTCCTCACGGACGGTGCCGCCGGCCCCGGCCGACTCGGTGCTCAACCAGATGGCTTCGAGCATGAGATTGACGGCGCGGCGCACCCGCCAGATGGCGCTGGCGCCCAGGTTGAAGCCGGTGGTCGTGGCGCTGCCGGCGTCGTCGGGAATCAGGGTCAGGCCGGCGTTGAGGTGGGTGGCTATCGCCGGTCCCAGCACGTAGCTGAGCGGGAGGTTGCCCTGGAACCCGGCCGACCCGACCCCGCGGCCGTTGGGCTCGCTGCCGGTCGGCAGCAGCACCGTGAACCGGGGGGCGACGTGCAGCACCGCGCTGTCATTGCCGGCCAGCTGGTAGCGGTAGTTGAGCCCGACGTCTCCTACTCCGGTGCCAAGGCCGGCTTCGTTTTGCACCGGGAGGGTAAAGCTCAGCTGGTGCTGGATGCCGCCGAGGGGCCATTCCTGGGTAAAGGAGAAGTCCCAGGCGTCGCCGCCGTCGGCGCGGGAGAAGGTGCCGATGTGCTGGACGACGCCGGCCTCCTGGTTATAAGCCTCCTCGATAAGGAAGCTGTTGTCGGCGATGGGGAGCGGGACTTGGGCAAAGAGCGGCGAGGTGGCGAGGAGAGTGGAGCTCACGCCCGTTGTCACAACAAGCCTGAGTCTCATACCGCCACCAGCAATCCGGTGGTGTACATGATGCCCAGCCCGAGCAGCAGCCCGAGGGCGTTGAGCGGCGCGGTGATTCCTCCCGTGGCTCGGCCGCTGAACAACCGCCAGAGCTCGTACACCACCTGGGCGATGGCTCCTGCCCCGATGGCGAAGAACAACGTCGTCCACACCGGCGAGTAGCTGAATCCGCCGATCCAGGCACCGATCACCGTGGGCACGCCGGCGAGCGCGCCGAGCAAGATCAGGGAGCGCAACGACGGCCGCTCCCGTGCCAGCGGTGTCACGATGCCGAGCCCCTCGGTGGTGTTGTGCAGCAGGAAGCCGATCACCAGGAAGGTGCCGAGGGCGATCTCGCCGGTGGCGTAGGAGGTGCCGATCGCGAGTCCCTCGCCCAGGTTGTGCAGCCCGATGCCCAGCGCGATCAGGCCCGCGACGTACAGCGGCGACCGTTCCCGCCGGCGCCCGGCGCGCCACTGACCCACGGCGGCCAGAGCCAGCGGCGTGGCCAGCGCGCCGATCAGGACCAGCGCCATCCCCTGAAACGCGCCGGGCACCAGCGCGGCGGTGGCCACCGATTCTTCCAGAGCGTCGGCGCCCAGGAAGATGAGCAGGCCGATGGTGAGGCTCAGGAAGAAGTCGATCCACTTCCGGTCCACCGCACGCACGAACGGAAGCCAGAGGAGCCCGATGAATACCGGAATGACCCCGGCGTAGATTCCGAGGAGCGCGAAGGTGGTGAGATAGCGCGCGTCCACCGGCGGGGAAAGGGTCGCGACAGGCACTTCGCCCGAGAAGGTGAGACCGGTGCTGGTGACCAGGGTGACGGTGTGCGGCTCGCCCTCGACCCACGGATACGGGATCATTATGGTGCGCCCCTCCAGCCGTCCGATGGTCCGGCTGCCGCCGAGGCTATGCACCCAATTGGCGTCGTCCACCATCACCTGGGCCACTGTGACCGGCTCGGGACCGCCGTTCACCACCTCGACTTCCATTACCCCGGCCAGCGGCAGCCGGATCCGCTCGACGGTGAGCTGCTCCACCGGCGGAAAGGCCTGGCGAAAGACGCCGACGGGACCGACCCGCAGGAACACCGCGACCAGCGCGGCGAGAAGCACCAGAGGAGCCAGCCCCTTGAACCAGAGCGGCGTGCCGCTGTGCCGCGGGGGTGCGCTCATCGCAGGCTCGGCTCTCGGAGGTACCTCGACCTCGATCTCAGGCATTGGGCGCCTCCACCCGGAACACCCCGCTCCAGCCGAGCTCGGCGAACTCGCTCTGGTGGGCGTGGAACATGAAAGGACCGGGGTGCTTGTAGGTGAACTCCAGCACCGCGCGCTCGCCCTGGCACAGCGCCACCAGATCGGTCCACTCGTAGCGCTGCAGGTCGGTGCCGGTGCGGTAGAGTCGGAAAAAATTTCCGTGCAGGTGGAACGAGTTGAGGAGATCGAACTCGGTTACGTTGACGACGTAGACCCGGG
>JACCQZ010000121.1 GCA_013813875.1 Gemmatimonadales bacterium
TCTCTCCAGCCTCAAGCGATTCAAGGACGACGTGCGCGAGGTTCGGGAAGGCCTGGAGTGCGGCATCGGGATCGAAAACTTCAACGACCTCAAGGTCGGCGACCGGGTCGAGTCCTACCGGATGGAAGAAGTGAAGCGGACGCTGCAACCGGCGGTGGGGGGAGGGGTGGGGTAACGCGCGAGAGCCAAGTGGCAAGGACCAAGTGCAAAAGTGGGCCCAACGTGTCACCGACTTGCTCCTTGTCACTTGCTCCTTGTCACTTGCTCCTTTCACCATGATCCTGGCCATCACGACGTGGGATCTCCACCTCCCCAGCTGCCATTCGTTGAAGGAGAAGCGTGGGGTGCTGAAGCCGCTTACGGTGGGGCTCAGGCGGACGCTCAATGTTTCGGTGGCCGAGATCGGGCATCAGGATCTCTGGCAGCGGGCCGAGATCGCCTGCGCCGTCATCGGCTCGGCTCGGCCGGTGGTGGACGACGTGCTCCGCGCAGCCGACCGGATGGTGGAGGAGACTGACGGCGTGCGCATCATGGATACGGTGACGGTGTTTCGATGAAGGGCGCTTCCCGGCGGCCGGAGCAGGTGGCCGAGACGCTGCGTCAGGTCATCGCCGAAACCCTGGGCCGCGAGGTGCGCGACCCCCGGGTCGGCTTCGTCACCGTCACCGCCGTCCTGGTCACCAACGATCTATCACACGCGCGGGTCATGGTGAGCGTGCCGGGCGAGGAGGCCGACAAGGCTCGGGCGCTGGATGGGCTGCAGAGCGCCGCCGGCTTTCTGCGCACCCGGGCGGCGCGCGCGCTCACCACCCGGGGTGTGCCCGAGCTCCACTTCGAGCTGGACAAGGGGCTGGAGCACGCCGCCCGCATCAACGAGCTGCTCGCCGGGATTCGCCGGGAGGCGCAGGACTGATCGGCGCGGCGCTGGTGGACAAACCGGCGGGCATCACGTCGCACGATGTGGTACAGCGGGTGCGGCGCGCGCTCGGCATCCGCGCCGTAGGGCACACCGGGACGCTGGATCCTTTCGCCACCGGGCTCCTGATCCTGCTGGTGGGACCCGCCACTCGGTTGGCCCGCTTTGTCGAGGCCCAGGCCAAAACCTATCTCGCCACCGCCAGGCTCGGAGTTCGTACCGACACCGACGACCTGACCGGTACCGCGTTGGACCAGCCGGCAGCATCGGGCGAGGTGGGTGAAGCCCGGGTCCGCGAAGCTCTCGGCCGGTTTCTCGGCGAGCAGCAACAGCGCCCGCCGGGGTACAGCGCCAAGCACATTGACGGCGAGCGAAGCTATCGCCGGGCACGGCGGGGCGAGCAGGTAGAGCTGCCGGCGGTGCCGGTCACGGTGCACCGGATTGACCTGCTGTCGTACCGGGCGTCCGACATCACCTTCCGCGCCACTGTGAGCGCCGGAACCTACCTCCGGGCCATCGCCCGGGACTTGGGTGAGCGGTTGGAAGTGGGCGCCCACCTGACGGCGTTGCGCCGGGAGGCGATCGGCGCCATTCGAGTGGAAGACGCCGTGTCCCTCGATTGTCTGAGCGCCGCCGACCTCCTTCCCGCATCCCGGGTGCTGGAGCATCTTCCGGCGCTGCAGCTGGACGAGGCCGATCGGCGGGCGGTGGCGCATGGGCGGGCGGTGGTGGGCAGCGCGCCGTCCCAACCGCGCGGTGATGGGATGGTGGCTCTGCTGGCTGATGGCGACGTCGTGGCGATCGCGCAGGAGGCGGACGGGCTGCTCCAGCCCAGGGTGGTCTTGCGGGCACCGTGACCGACTCGCCCCGCCGCGCTCCGGGCGCGTTACCCCCGATGCCCAACGGCTCCATCGTGACCGTGGGCTCGTTCGATGGCGTGCATCTGGGCCACCGGGCGGTGCTTCAGGAGATCGCGCGGCGGGCGCGGGCGGCGCGGCGCGCCAGCGTTCTGGTGACGTTCGAGCCCCATCCGCTCGAGGTGGTAAACCCCCAGGCCGCTCCGCCACTGCTCACCAGCGGCCCCGAGCGGCGCGAGATCCTGGCGCAGACCGCGCTCGACTACGTGCTCTTCCTCCGCTTCGACCGGCAGATGGCCGATCTCACGCCGGAGGATTTCGTCCGCGGCGTACTGCTCGAGCGGTGCGACATGCGCGAGCTGGTGATCGGACACGACCACGGCTTCGGTCGGGGGCGGAGCGGCGACGTCGAAACGCTTCGCGAGCTCGGCGGCCATTATGGGTTCGACGTGGACGTGGTGGCGGCCGTAGACGTGGCCGACCAGCACGTCTCCAGCTCCCGGATCCGCCGCGCGGTGGCGGGCGGCAATCTCGCCGGTGCCGCCCAGTTGCTGGGGCGGCCCTACACGGTGAGCGGCACCGTGGGACAGGGTGAGCGGAGAGGACGGCTGCTCGGCGTGCCCACGCTCAACTTCAGCGACGTTCCGCCGCAGAAGCTGCTGCCGCCCGATGGCGTGTACGCCGTACGGGTGGAGTGGCGCGACGGATGCGCCGGGGGGATGATGAATCAGGGTCCCCGGCCCACCTTTCAGGATGGGCGCCGCTCCCTCGAGGCCCACCTCTTCGACTTCGACGGCGATCTCTACGGGGAGTGGGTTCGGGTGGAATGGGTGGAGCGCCTGCGCGAGGTGCGACGGTTCCCCTCGACCGAGCAGTTGCAGCAGCAGTTGGAGCACGATCGTACCCGGGCACGCGCGGCCCTTGCCGCTCCCGGCTCAATCCCACTCGCGTGACCCACGCCTGAGCTGCTACCGACGATGTCCATACGCACTCGACTGATCGTGATCGCCGGGCTGATCGCCCTGAGCATCTTCTACCTCATCCCCCGCAACGTGACCGTGCGCGAGCGCGACCCCGACACCGGGGTGATGGTGGATCGCACCGAGAGGCGGGTGCCGCTCAAGCTCGGGCTCGACCTGCAGGGCGGGATGCACCTGGCGCTCGAACTCGACCAGTCCAAGCAGGTTTCCGCCAATCCGGAGCGCGATCTGGACCTGGCACTCACCGTGCTGCGCAAGCGGATTGACGAATTCGGCGTCGCCGAGCCGCTGGTCCAGAAAGTGGGCGACGACCGCATCGTAGTGGAGCTGGCCGGAATCGAAGATCCTGCCCGGGCCAAGGCCATCGTGCAGCGGAGCGCTTTCCTGGAGTTTCGTATCACCGACGAGACGGAGGCGCTGGAGAAGGCGGTACCGGCCATGGACCGGGTGCTCCGAGGCCTGGGCATCAAGGGGGCGGCCGAGGCGCCCAAGCCTTCCGCGGTGGAGGAGCTTCTGGGTGGCGACAGCGCCTCCCGCGGCAAGCCTGACAGCGCCGCCGCCGATACCGCGGCGGTGGTCGGTGGAGTGCTGAGCGGCCTGATCCAGCCGGCCGGGGCCGCCACCGGCGGGGTTGTTCCCGGAGAGTACATGGTGCCCGAAACGGCCTTCCCCCGGGCGGACAGTCTCCTCAGCATTCCCGCCGTCGCCCGCCAGTTACCTCGCGGCGTGGTGTTGCGATGGGCCTCTTCGCCCACCAGCGTTGGAGTGCAGTCCTACCGCCTGCTGTACGTGCTCGACGATCGTCCCATCATCACCGGGAGCAACCTGGAGGAGGCGGCGGCCCAGCTCGACCCGCTCACCAGCGCGCCGATCGTTACCTTCCAGCTCGACCGCAGAGGCGGGCGTACCTTCGGCGACGAGACCGGAAGGCACGTGGGCGACTACATGGCCATCCTGCTCGATGGCCGGGTGCAGGGACGGCCGCCGGTCATCCAGAGTCGCATCGCCCGCAACGGACAGATCACCCTCAGCGGACGCACCCTTCAGGAGGCGCAGGACCTGGCGCTCACCCTCGAGGCCGGCGCGCTGCCGATCCCGCTTCGGATCGTCGAGGAGCGGCAGGTCGGCCCGACCCTGGGGGAAGACGCCATCAACTCCGGTATTCTCTCCGGGGTCATCGGCACCCTGTTCGTGGTGATCGTGATGATGCTCTACTACCGCACGGCGGGCGTGCTTGCGGTGGCGGCCTTGGCGCTCTACGTGCTCCTCACCCTGGGCGGGCTCGCCATGTTGAACGCGACGCTCACCCTTCCGGGGCTCGCCGGCCTGGTGCTCTCTATCGGCATCGCGGTGGACGCCAACGTGCTGATCTTCGAGCGGATCAGAGAGGAGCTCGCCGCCGGCAAGACGGTGCGGCTCGCCGTGGACGAGGGATTCAGCCACGCCATGAGCGCGATCATAGACTCCAACGTCACCACCGTGCTCACCGGGCTCTTCCTCTTCCAGTTCGGCACCGGACCGGTCAAGGGGTTCGCGGTGACGCTCATCCTGGGCATCATCGCGTCCATGGTGACGGCCATCTTCGTCACCCGCACCTTCTTCATCATCTGGCTTGACCGTAAGCCGGCCATGGCCACCCTGAGCATCTGACCTCATGAGACTTTTCGCCAACGCCAACTACGACTTTCTCGGCCGGCGCCGGGTGGCCTACCTGATCACCCTCGCGCTGGTACTGCCCGGGCTTCTGGTGGTACTGTTCCGGGGCGTCAACTACAGCGTCGAGTTCACCGGCGGAACGCTGATCCAGGTTGAGTCCCAACAGCAGGTGGACGTGGCCGAGGTGCGGAGCGCCCTGGCGGCGCGGGGCATCGAGGGGGCTGAGATCCAGACCTTCGGCTCCAACCGCGAGCTGGCCATCCGCGCCCGTACCGCCCGGCAGGGAGCCGACGCCGACGACACCCAGGCCACGGCCACGGCGCTCCGCCAGGCGCTCGACGCGGCCCTCGGAAGCGGGAGCTACACCGTTCTCCGGACCGAGGCGGTCGGCCCCAAGGTGGGCGGAGAGCTCCGCCAGAGGGCCTTGCTGGCCCTCCTCACGTCGTTCCTGGCGGTGCTGGCCTATCTCGCGTACCGCTTCGAGTGGCGCTTCGGCGTGGCCGCCGTCATCGCCACGGCGCACGACGTGCTCGCCAGCGTCGCGTTCATCGGGATCACCCGCATCGAGGTGAGCCTCTTCGTGGTGGCGGGGTTGATGACCATCGTCGGCTATTCGCTCAATGACACCATCGTCATCTTCGACCGGATCCGGGAGAATCTGCACCGGGGCAAGCGGGAGCAGTTCGAGGGCATCCTCAACCGCTCGATCAATGAAACCCTGCCCCGCACGGTCTTCACCGGAACCACCGCCCTCGGCAGCCTGCTGGCGCTCGCGGTACTGGGTGGAGACGTGGTGCGCCCCTTCGCCCTGCTGATGCTCTTCGGCGTGGTGGTCGGCACTTTCTCCTCGATCTACATCGCCTCCCCGGCGCTGCTGGAGATCGAGAAGCGCTGGCCCGGCGGCGCCGCCCGCGGCCACCGCGGTCCCTCCCCTACCGCGGTGCCGAGTCGGAAGCCGCAGACGGTTGGGTGAAGAGGTCGAAGGTCAAAGGTCG
>JACCQZ010000129.1 GCA_013813875.1 Gemmatimonadales bacterium
CTCAGTGCAAGAGATCTCGGCCAGCGGCCACAAGGGCCTGCGCGTCGGCCTCGGTAGGAGCTTCGGCGATCAACCGGACGATCGGTTCGGTGCCCGAGGGCCTCACGTGCAGCCACCGGTCCCGCCATGCCAGCCTCAGCCCGTCCCGCTCATCCACTTCGGCATCGGCAAAGCGCTTGCGAAGCCGATCATACAGGGGCTGAAGCTCAGGACCGCGGGGGCCCTTTGCCTTGACGATCGAGTACCTGGGCGCGGCCGCCACCAGTTCGGAAACCTTGGCGCCAGACTGGGCGAGAAGCTGCAAGATCAAGGCCACCCCTAGAGGAGCGTCCCGGCCGATGTGCAGCGCGGGCAGCATCACGCCTCCGTTGCCTTCGCCTCCGATGACGGCGCCTTCATCTCGTATGGCGCGAGCCACATTCGCCTCGCCTACGGGGGCGCGCACCAGCCGGGCACCGCCCGCTCGGGCGGCGTCCTCGACCACCAGGCTGGTGGAAAGATTGACGACCACCGTCGCAATTTCAGCCGCAGTCGGGCGCCCGTCCAACACCGCTCGCACGGCGAACGCCAGGGTATAGTCCTCCCCGATCGGCCGACCCCGCTCGTCCACCACCGCCAGGCGGTCAACGTCGGGATCCACGGCAAAGCCGATGTCGGCGCCGACCTCCTGCACCAGCCGGCCAAGCTCACCGAGGTTTTCCGGGATCGGCTCGGGCGGGCGGGGAAAGTGGCCGTCGGGCTGGAGGTTGATTCCGCTCACCCTGCAGCCGAGCCGCTCGAGCAGAGCGGGCATGGCTGTGGCGCCGGCTCCTCGTACACAGTCGAGCGCCACGTGGAAGCCGCGCCGCCGGATGGCCGCGGGGTCAATGGTAGGCAGCGCCAGGACGGCATCGAGGTGCCGGCCGACCGCCTCCGGGTCGTCGCGGACCTCCCCGATGCCGTCCCACCCCATTCGCGGCGGGCCCTGCTCGGCCAGCGCCCGCACCCGCGCGCCCGATGCCTCGTCCAGAAAGATGCCGTCGGGCCCGACGAACTTGAGCGCGTTCCACTCTATCGGGTTGTGGCTGGCCGTCAGGATCAGCCCCGCACCCGCGCGATGATGCTCGACGGCCATCTGTACTGTGGGCGTCGGCACCACTCCCAGATCAATCACATCTACCCCCACCGACATGAGACCAGCGGTTGCCGCCCGGGCGAACATCGGTCCGCTGGTGCGCGCATCCCGTCCCAGGACCACCGCCGGGCGGGTGTCGCTCCGATGCGCCCCCGCGATCTGCGGCGACGCCGCAGTCCGCACCCAGGCGCCGAAGGCTGCCGCGTGGCGGGCGACCAACTCAGGGGTGAGATCGGTGCCCACGTGGCCACGCATCCCGGAGACGCTGATCATCAGAGTGTCGGACATCGGATGGGATCGCTCGGGTGGGCTCAGAGAGCGGTAGACAGGGTGGCCGCGTGGGCCTGCGCGCGGAAGAAGGCCTCGACCACCTCGGCGTCGAAATGGGTTCCGGCGCAGCGGCGCAGCTCTCCAACCGCGTCCACCGGAGTGCGGGGGGGCCGGTACGCCCGATCGGTCGTCATGGCGTCGAAGGCATCCACCACGGCTACGATCCGAGCCTCCTGCGGGATCTGCTGCGCGGTCAGCCCGTCGGGGAAGCCGCTGCCGTCAATCCGCTCGTGGTGGGAGCGCACGATTTTGAGCACTACCGGCGACTCGGCGAGAAACGGTGCCAGAATCCGTTCTCCCAGGCTGGTGTGCGCCTTGACGTGCTCGAACTCTTCGGGGGTGAGCGGGCCCGGCTTGTTCAGGATGTCCTCACGGGTGCCGATCTTTCCGATGTCGTGCAGCTCGCCGCCGAGCCGAATGTGCTCCAGGCGATCGCCGGTATAGCCCAGTTGAACGGCGGTCTTGACCGCATAGCGACTTACCCGCGCCGAATGCCCGCTGGTGTATGCATCCTTGGCTTCGAGCGCGTGGACCAGCATCTGGACGCCGTTGATGAGGGACTGCTTGCTGCGGCGGTCCAGCTCGCGGACACGGCCCTCCAGGTTCTGCTGGTAGAAGCGGTTCTGCAGAACGAGGTTGCGCTTCTCCAGCGCTTTGTCCAGCCGGGCGTGCACCTCCTCCATCACCACCGGCTTGGACATGTAGTCCAGCGCCCCGATCTTGAGGCACTCGACGGCGGTGGTCACCTCGGCGACGCCGGTGAGCATGATGACCGCCATGTCGGGATAGAGCCGGAGCACCTCACGCAGGAAGGTGACGCCGTCCATTTCCGGCATGTTGATGTCGGAAATACACAGCGGCACCTCGCCCTCCGACTCCAGCAGCGCCAGCGCCTCCGCTCCCGAAGCCGCCTCGACCGTAGCCAGGCCGTGGCCCTGGACCAGGCGCGACAGGGCGTGGCGCGTCTGCGTGTCGTCGTCCACGACCAGGCAACGTGCCGTAGCGCCAAGCGAAGAGGGGGGGATCACGCACCGAAGCTAACCGAGCGAGGTATCGCTCTCAACTACGCCTTGCCGCGTGCGGTTCGGGACCATTACGCTTCTGCTTCTCTTTCCAAGCCGGCCGATGACCAGGATCCTCCCCCACGACCACGATTACCACTTCGCCACCCGCTCGGTTCACGCCGGCCAGGTGCCGGAGCCGCTCTCGGGGGCGGTGATGACGCCCATCTATCAGACCTCCACCTACATCCAGAGCGCTCTGGGCCAGCACCGCGGCTATGAGTACGCCCGCACTCAGAACCCGACCCGAGAGGCGCTGGAGCGCAACGTGGCCAGCCTCGAGGGAGGCACCCACGGCTTCGCGTTCGGGTCGGGCCTGGCCGCCCTCGACACCGTGCTCAAGCTGCTGAAATCGGGCGATCACGTGATCTGCGGCGAGAATGTGTATGGCGGCTCCCACCGGTTGATGCAGCGGATCTACGCCGAGCTCGGGCAGCGGTTCACCTTCGTGGACATGCGGGAGATCGGCAACGTCGAGCGCGCGCTCACCCCAGCCACGCGGATGGTCTACTGCGAGACGCCCACCAATCCGATGATGCACCTAGTGGACCTTGGCGCGCTGGGCGATCTGACCCAGGCGCACGGCTTTCTGTACGTGGTGGACAACACCTTCGCCACGCCCTACTTCCAGCGCCCCCTCGAGTCGGGCGCGGACATCGTGCTGCACTCCACCACCAAGTATCTGAACGGGCACAGCGACATGGTGGGCGGCCTGCTGATCGTCAGCCGGGACGATCTGGCCGAGCGATTGGGCTTCATTCAGAACGCCGCGGGTGGTGTGCCGGGGCCGATGGACTGCTGGCTCGCGCTCCGCGGCCTCAAGACGCTGCCACTCCGGATGCGGCAGCACGACGCCAACGGCCGCCTCGTCGCCGGGTGGCTCAGCGGGCGGCGGGAGATCACCAGACTGTACTACCCGGGACTTCCCAGCCACCCACAACACGAGCTGGCCTGCCGCCAGATGAGCGGGTTCGGCGGGATGATCGCCTTCGACCTGGGCGACCCGGCCCGGGCCCGCCGCCTGGTGGAGCAGACCCGCATCTTTGCCCTCGCCGAGTCGTTGGGCGGAGTCGAGAGCCTGATCGGCCACCCCGCCTCGATGACCCACGCCTCGGTCCCCCTCGCCATGCGTTCCGGAATGGGCCTCACGGACAGCCTGGTGCGGCTGAGCTGTGGGGTGGAGGATGGGGGGGATCTGGTGGGGGATTTGGAACGGGCGTTAGAAGGGAGTGCTTAGTGGGTGACAAGTGACAAGGTAAAAGTGACCAGGCGAAAGTGACCGGAATAAGAGGTCGAGGCGTTGATCGTGGGCCGCACTTCCACTTGCCACTTGCCACTTGTTACTTGCCACTTTCTCTACCGAGGCAACCATGACAACCCCCTCTCTCCGCCCCCGCCAGATCTTTCCCGACATTTCCGCCGTGAGTTGGGAGCATCCGGCCGACCGGGCCGCGCTCCAGGCGCTCCGGACGGTGCCGGGAGTGGATGAAGTGATACGGAAGGTGCTGGCGCTGCTCGGAGGCGAGCGGGGGGTGCGGCTCCTCTTTCAGGGTAACGCGATCCGGGTGGGACCGAGTCAGTTTCCCAAGCTCTGGCACCTCCACACCGAGGTCTGCACCACCTTCGATTGGCCGGCCGTGCCCGAGCTGTACGTCTCCCAGACGCCCTTCTTCAACGCCGGCGCCTACGGCATTGACCAACCGTTCGTGGTGATCCACTCGGCGGCCATCGAGTTGCTCGATGACGATGAGCTGCGAGTGCTGCTGGCGCATGAGCTGGGTCACGTGATCAGCGGCCACGCGCTCTACCGGACGATCGCCGCCATCCTCGCGCTGATCAGTCTGGGCGCGCTCCCCATGCTCGCGGGACTGGCGGTGCTGCCGGTCCGGCTCGCCTTTCTCGAATGGTCCCGCAAGGCGGAGCTCTCCGCCGACCGGGCCGGACTGCTCGGCGGGCAGGACATCGTCGTCGCCCAACGGGTGGACATGAAGATGGCCGGCGGCGGCAGGGGGCCGGGCTTCTCCGGGCAGCTCAACGTCGAGGCCTTCATGCAGCAGGCGCACGAGTACGCCGCCGGCGGGGAAGGACTCGACGTGGTCTACAAAGTCCTCAGCACCCTGGCGCTCACCCACCCGATGCACACCGTGCGGGCCGCCGAGCTGCAGCGCTGGGTGTCCAGCGGCGAGTACGACCGGATTCTCCGGGGCGAGTACGTCCGGCGCGGCGGGGAGGCCCGCGAGCGTCCGCTGCGCGAGGACATGGCCGCCGCGGGCAGCTACTACGCGGGAGAGGCCCGCGAGCTCGCGACTCAGGTGGCCGACGCCGCCAAGCGCGCCGCGGAGCGCGCCCGGGAAGCTTTTCGCAGCGCCCAGAAGCCTTGAGGATCCTCGTAGTCGGGTGCGGCGGCCGGGAGCACGCGCTCTGCTGGGCGCTCCGCCGCGAGAACCCCGATGCCGACCTCTACTGCGCTCCGGGCAACCCCGGCACCGCGGTGGAGGCAATCAATCTCCCGATCGCCGCCGACGACCTCGACCGGCTGGCCGACGCCGCCGACATGCACGGCATAGACCTCACCGTGGTCGGACCGGAAGGTCCCTTGGCCAGCGGGCTGGCCGACCGTCTTCGGGCCGAGGGGCGCGCGGTCTTCGGGCCCAGCGCCGCCGCGGCGCAGCTGGAGGCGTCGAAGGCGTTCGCCAAGGAGGTGATGGCCTCAGCCGGCGTGCCCACATCGGCGAGCCGTGCCTTCCGGGATCTTGCCGCGGCACTCGACTACGTCAGCCGGCACGCCGAGCCGCTGGTGGTAAAGGCCTCCGGCCTCGCGGCGGGCAAGGGAGTGGTAGTGTGCGACACTCGCGGCGAGGCGGCTGAAGTGATTCGCTCGATGCTGCAGGAGGGAAGCTTCGGCGACGCGGGACGCACCGTGGTGATCGAGGCGTTTCTCGAGGGAGAGGAGATCTCGGTCCTCGCGCTCACCGACGGGACCGACGTGGAGCTGCTGCCCGTGGCACAGGACCACAAGCGGCTCCTTCAGGGTGACCAGGGTCCCAACACCGGCGGCATGGGGGCCTACTCGCCGGTTTCGATGGCGACTCCCGCCCTCCTCGACCGGGCGCGCCGCCAGGTGCTGCTTCCGGCGCTGGCCGAGATGCGGCGGCGGCAGACGCCCTTCAACGGAGCGCTGTATGCCGGCCTCATGATTGATGGAACGGGAAACCCGTGGGTGGTGGAGTTCAACTGCCGGCTGGGCGATCCCGAGACCCAGGCGGTGCTCCCGCTCGTGTCGGAAGGACTCACCCGCTGTCTCTGGAAAGCGGCCCAGGGCACTTCACCAACACCTCTCGTGCTCCGGAAGGATGCTTGCTCGGTCACCACGGTGCTGGCCTCGCGCGGATATCCCGGCCGGCCGGAACGGGGAGCGGCCATCTCGATTCCCGCCGATCTGCCCGAGGGAGTGACGGTCTTCCACTCCGGCACCGTCCGCGGCTCCGACGGCGTGCTTCGGGCCGACGGGGGGCGGGTCCTCAGCGTCACCGCCGTCGCACCGACTTTCGAGGAGGCTCGCCGGCTGAGCCGGGACGCGGCGGAGGTGATCCGGTTCGAGGGAAAGGTGTTCCGCCGGGACATCGGGTGGAGGGAGGGGGAGAGGATCGGGGTCTAATGGGCATAGGTACGTGAGCTGCTTTTCACGGACTGTCATCTGTCATCCTGAGCGCAGCGAAGGGGCCATGATTCAGGTTATGCCCCTTCACTTCGTTCAGGGTGACACCTCTGGGCAACGAACCACCGGCTCAAGACCCTAGATTCGCCCCATGCCCGAGCTTCCCGAAGTCGAAACCATCGTTCGCGGCATCCGACCATTTCTGCTCGGCCGCCGTCTGGTTCGGATCTCACTCAGCCACCACGACGTGCTGCGCGGCGTCTCCCGGCGCCGATTGATTCGGGATCTTACCGGGGCCACGGTGCGCGAGGTGTTCCGCCGCGCCAAGCACGCCGTGCTGGATCTGGGCGAGCGCCGCCTGGTGGTGCAGCCCGGAATGACCGGATCGCTGGTGGTGCACGGCCGGCCGCTCACCGCCGAGGAAGCTCGGTATGCCGTGCTCCGCGCGCTGCTCGACGATGGCCGGGAGCTGGTTTACCGGGACGTGAGGCGGCTGGGGACTCTGCTTCTGCTGGACCAGAGAGGATGGCAACGCTACAACGACTCGATCGGCCCCGAGCCGCTCGACGAGGGGTTCACTCCCGAGCGCCTGGGCCTGGCCCTCCAGCGGTCGCGGCAATCGGTGAAGAAGGTGATCATGGACCAGCGGCACCTCGCGGGAGTGGGGAACATCTACGCCAACGAGGCGCTGTTCGCCGCCGGCATTGACCCGTCCAAGCCGGCGGTTCGGCTGACCGAGGACGACCACCGGCGGCTGCACGCCGAGATCCGGCGCATCCTCCTGGCGGCCATCACCTCCAGCGGAACCACCTTTCGCGACTATCGCACGGGAACGGGAGAGCCGGGCAACTTTCAGCTCGAGCTCCACGTGTACGGCCGCGAGGGGGAGCCATGCCGGCAGTGCGGCACCCGGCTCACCGGCACTCACGCGATAGACGCGCGCATCTCGGTCTTCTGCCACCGCTGCCAGTCGTGAGACGCCGCCAACTCGTCGCTTCCCTGCCGGCCACCGATCTCGAGCGGCTGCGCCGGCGGGTGCGGGCGCTGGCAGAGAATCGCCCGGCGGTCTATCGGATGGTGGACGCCACCGGCCGCATCATCTACGTGGGCAAGGCCAAGCGCCTGCGCGCCCGTCTGCTCACCTACTTCCGAGCCGAGTTCCCCGCCGACAAGGGCGCCCGGATTCTCCAGTCGGCCCACGACATTCTCTGGGACTATGCGCCGAGCGAGTTCGCGGCCTACCTGGGCGAGCTGCGCCAGATCAGGCAGTACCGTCCCCAGTTCAATCACCGCGGCAACGTCACCCGCCGCACGGTGTTGATCAAGGTCTCGCGGGGGCCGGCGCCTCGGATATACGCCGGGGTCTCCCCCACCCGGGATGATGTCCGATGCTACGGGCCCTTCCGCTCGATGCCACGCACCCTCGAGGCGGTCCGAACCCTCAACGACCTGCTCGGCATCCGCGACTGCGCTGCCACCGTACCGGCGGTGTTCGCCGGGCAGGGCGACCTGTTCGATCAGCCGAGACAGGCCGGCTGCATGCGCCACGAGTTCGGTTTCTGCAGCGGGCCCTGCGCCGGTTTCGTCACCGAGAGGGATTACGGGAGGAGTGTGGAGACCGCGATGGCGTTTCTCGAGGGCCGGACGATCCAGCCGATAGACCGTGTCGTCGGGGAAATGCAGGGGGCGGCGGCGGCCGCGCGGTTCGAGCTGGCGGCCCGCTGGCGCGAGAGATTCGAGCAGCTGGAGTGGCTCCTGGCCATCACCAGCCGGGCCCGGACGGCGGTGGATCTGCTCACCTTCGTGTATCGGGACCCGGGAGAGGACGGAGACGACCGGGTCTACCTGATACGGCAGGGAGTGGTCCTGGCCTGGTTTCCCTTTCCCAACAATCCGCTCGAGCGGGAGGCTGTCAGCGCCGCGGTGGCAAAGGAGGCGGAGAAGCCCTCGCCACCACCGGGTCCGCTGCCGCTCGACGCTATTGACGAGATCCTGCTGCTGATGTCCTGGTTCCGGGCCCACCCCGAAGCGCTGCGGCGGACGGCTTCGTTCGAGGAGTGGCTGCGGGAGCCCGCTGTCAGGGTGACAGAGGCAGCAACGGCACCAGCCTCCCCCGCGGCGGGATGCCGGGCTCGAGCTCCAGAATGCCCACCGACGGCGGCAGGCTGAAGCGCCGGGCGCCGGCGCCGCCGGGGTTCATCACCGTCACCACGACGTCCACCAGGGTGAGCAGGGGACGGTGGGTGTGCCCGTAGACGATGATCTCAGCCCGGGGAAAAGCCGCCTGCAGCGTCTCCGGCGTCGGGGATCCGAACTGGTCGCCGTGAGTCACCGCGATCTCGAAGCCGTCGAGCTCGAGCGTCGCCACCCGCGGCAGCCGCCGGCGCAGTTCCGGCCCGTCGGTGTTCCCGAAGACCGCGGTGACCGGCGCGATGGCCTCCAACTCGGTCAGCAGGTGCGGGGGGCCGACGTCTCCGCCATGGAGGATGTGGTCCACTTCCCGGAAGACCTCGAAGACCTCGGGCCGGAGCAGGCCGTGCGTGTCCGCGATTACCCCGATGCGCACGCGATCTTATCGGGAGCTGGAGCGCTGGCTGGAGAGGGAGGGGATCCCGAGCAGCGTAAAGAAACCGCCCAGCAGGTCGTCGCGGCTGAAGCTGCAGTGGCCGTATCGTTCCACCGGCCTCTGCCGCAGCAGCTCCGCTGATCCGGCGCTGGCGGCCTTGGCAGCATAGAGCGAGTCGTGTACGAAGGGAACCACCGGATCGCCGGTGGTGTGCAGGGTGACGAGCGGTACGCTGAGGCGGCCGCTGGTCTCGAACCGGCCGATCGCCGCGCGGGCCGCCGGGTCAGCGGTAAAGCGCCCGATGAGGTCCCCGTTCCAGACGTCCGGAAAACAGGTGCGGTACAGCGCTCCGCTGGATACCGAGCCGTCCTGGCAGCCGGCGGCTGGTGTCTCGCCTTCGTCGGTGGGCGCCTCGAGCTCGTCCGAGCCGCAGGCGGCGATGAGCACGGCAAGAAGAACGGCACGGAGGCACCTTGCGTGTGAGCTCTTCATCGGGCTTCGCCCTCCCAGCGCCTGGCGATCTGAAGATCGAGATCCAACTGGTCGAGGATTCGTTGCACCACGAAGTCCATCAGTTCCTCGATCCTGGTGGGCCGGTGATAGAAACCCGGCGCGGCGGGAACGACCACCGCTCCCGCCTCGGTGACCGCGACCAGGTTGCGCAGGTGGATGAGCGAGAGCGGCGTCTCTCGGGGCACCAGGATGAGCTTGCGCCGCTCCTTGAGGGTGACGTCCGCCGCGCGCTCCACCAGCGACCGGCTGGTTCCCCCGGCGATCGCCGCGACCGTTCCCATGGAGCAGGGGCAGATCACCATCCCACTGGTGCGCCGCGAGCCGGACGCCGGCAGAGCGCCCCGGTCGTTGTCGGAGAAGGTGGTCACCGAGGACCAGTCCCCCCCGGTGGCCGCCCGGAGCGCCTCGACCGACTCGATGCCACACTCCTGCTGCAGGAGCCGCATGCCGTGGCTCGAGGGGATGAGCCACACCGGAAGGTGATTGCGGGCGAGTACCTCCAGCAGCCGCACTCCGTAGGGCGCACCCGATGCGCCGGTGAGCGCGAGCACCGTGGGGTGGCCGACAGCGCTCACCGGAGCAGCCGGTCGGCGAGCGCGAAGGCGAACACGGTCACGCTCATCACTCCGTTCATGGTGAAGAAGGCCGCATCCAGCCGGGAGAGATCGCCGAGCTTCACCAACCGGTGCTCGTAGACCAGGATACCTGCCGCGACCGCGAGCCCGGCGTAGTACCACGCCCCGAACCCCGCGCCGTAGCCGAAGAGGATCAGCGCGGGAATGGTGACGCCGTGCAGCAGCTTGGCCAGAGTGATGGCGCGAGCCTCACCCAGGCGCACCACCGCGCTCCGCAGTCCCTCGGCGCGGTCGAACCCCTGGTCCGGCAACGCGTAGAAGATGTCGAAGCCGGCCACCCAGGTGGCCACTGCCGCGGTGACGGCCAGAAGCAGCCAGGCGGGATCGCTCCACCTGCCGGTCACCGCCAGATATCCGCCCACTGGCGCGATGGCCAGGCTCATACCCAGCCAGAGGTGGGGCCACCAGGTGAATCGCTTGGCCAGGCTGTAAACCAGGATCCAGCCGAGCGCCACCGGGCTCAGCATCAGGCACAGAGGATTGAGCAGCGCCGCCGCGGCCACAAAAACCCCGGCTGCCAGCAGCACCGATAGCCACGCCTGTGACAGCGACAGCGTACCCCGGGGAAGCTCCCGGTTCTGGGTCCGCGGATTGCGGGCATCTATCCGCCGGTCGGCGATCCGGTTGAAGCCCATCGCCACCCAGCGCGCGGCCGAGAAGGCCACCACCACGAGCACGATGGCACGAGCCGTCACCGGCGCCGAGATCGAGGCCGCCAGCACGCCGAGCAGCGCGAACGGCAAGGCAAAAAGAGTGTGGGGGAGCTTGACGAAATTGAAGTAGCGGACGAGCAGCGACTCGCCCGGGAGCGTCTGGCCTTCTCCGGGGTGGGCGGTCATCGCTGCGCCGATTTACCACAGAGGCACGGAGGCCACAGAGGTGCACGGAGCAAACAACAATTTTTTGTTGTCTCTGTGGGTAGTTCTCTGCGGCCTCCGTGCCTCTGTGGTAAACCCGACGACGCGATGCCTGCCGCCCTCATACCCGGATCCCCAACCGCGGCCACATCTCGTCCACCCGGCGCTTGGTCTCGGCGTCCATTTCGATGAGCGCGGGCCACTCGCGGTCGAATCCTTCCTCTTTCCACTTCCGGGTGCCGTCAATGCCCATCTTACTGCCGTAGGTAAAGGCGCGGCTCGCGTGGTCCAGCACGTCCACCGGACCCATGGTAAACCGCACGTCGCGCTCGGGATCAATGTTGTTGAGCGCGATCCACCAGGCCTCGTCCGGATTCTGCACGTTGACTTCCTTGTCCACCACCACCAGCACCTTGGCCAGTGACATGAGACCCTGTCCCCAGAGGGCGTTCATCACCTTGTAGGCCTGCCCCGGATACTGCTTGTCAATGGAGACGAAGACCAGGTTGTGAAAGATCCCCGGCGCGGGCATGTGGTAGTCCACGATCTCCGGCACGGTGAGCTTGAGCAGCGGCAGGAAGATCCGCTCGGTAGCGTGTCCTAAGTAGTAGTCCTCCATCGGCGGGCGGCCCACCAGCGTCGCGGGATAGATCGGATCGCGCCGGGCGGTGATGGCGGTGACGTGGACCTGCGGGTACATGTCGGCCAGGGAGTAGAAACCGGTATGATCGCCGAACGGCCCCTCGAGGA
Organism: Gemmatimonadales bacterium; assembly: GCA_013813875.1. Lineage (GTDB taxonomy): Bacteria > Gemmatimonadota > Gemmatimonadetes > Gemmatimonadales > GWC2-71-9 > CAVVWJ01. Next base: position 11,485 of record JACCQZ010000129.1, read on the forward strand.
CCAGCGGTTCCGCCGGATCTATGTACCCCTCCAACACCAGCTCGGCCTCGGCGGGAACGTCGAGGTCGCAGGTGACCGCCCGGGTGAGCTCGACCGGCTGGCGCCGCAGAAAGCCGGCAAAGAGGAACTCGTCTATGGTCGGCGGGAGCGGCGCCGAGCCCGAGTAGATGCTGGCCGGATCGCCGCCCAAGGCGATGACCACCGGCATGCGCTCGCCCTTGGCCGCCATCTCCCGCCAGTGGGCGGCGCCGACCTTGTGCCGCTGCCAGTGCATCGCCAGCGTGTTCTTGCCCAGCACCTGTATCCGGTACATGCCGACATTGCGAATGCCGCGGGTGGGATCGGTGGTGATCACCATGGGGAGCGTGATGTAGCGTCCGCCGTCGCCGGGCCAGGTGGTGAGAAAGGGGATCTGCGCCAGATTGACCGCGTCACCCCGCAGGACGACTTCCTGACAGGGGGCCCGTCCGCTTCGCACCTTGGGCGGAAACTTGCCGACCTCGGCGAGCTTGGGCAGCATGGCCAGCTTGCCGAAAAGGCCCTGGGGCACCTTCAGGTTGAGCAGCTCGGAGATACGGGCGCCGACCTCGTCCAGGTGCTCCACACCCAATGCCAGGCACATGCGCCGCATCGAGCCATAGAGATTGATAGCCACCGGATGCGGGCTTCGGCTGCCGTCTTCCATTACCACGTGGTCGAATAGCAGGGCCGGTCCGCCGCCCGGCGACTTCATGCAGCGGTCGGCGATCTCGGCGATCTCCAGCCGAGCGCGCACCGGGTGGGTTACCCGGGTCAGCTCGCCGATGCGATCTATGGCTTTGATGAAGTCGCGAAGACTGTCGAGGGTCACCACTCGCCTGCCCCGCGTCTGGTCCCCACATGCATGGCGCACACCCCACCGACGAAGAGCTTGTAGCGCACGCCCACAAATCCGCGCGCGGCCATGCGGCGGGACAGCTCCGCCGGAGGCGGAAACGTCAGCGTGGACTCTGGTAACCAGGTATACGCGGTCGTATGTTTTGAGATCCGCCGGCCGATCAAGGGAAGCACCCGCCGGAAATAGAACTTGAACAGTCCGCGGAGTTGGCGCTGGGGCGGCAGGGTCATCTCGAGAATCACCAGCCTCGCGCCCGGCTTGAGCACTCGGGCCGCCTCCGCGAGGCCGGCGTTGAGATCCACCAGATTCCTCAATCCCCAGCCGACCATCGCGCCGTCGAACGCCGCATCGGGAAAAGGCAACTCCAGGGCGTCGGCCACAACCGGCGCGAGCCGGGCGGACTTGTTGCGCCCCAGCCGGAGCATCGGCTCGACGAAATCGGCGCCGAGGACGCGTCCGGCGAAGCCCCGCTGCCGCGCCAGCGTGGCGCCGAAGTCCAGCGTGCCGGCGCAGAGATCGAGATAGCTTCCCAACGGTACCCGCTCCCAGCCCAGCCGTTCCACCGCGTACCGCCGCCAGCGCTGATCGAGGCGAAAGCTGATGATGCGGTTGAGCCGGTCGTAGGTGGGAGCGATGGCGGTAAAGATTTCGCGGACGTAAGCCCGCTTGTCCGGACCGCCTGAAACGGGTAACTCACGATCCGAGGCTAACATAGGCGCTGAATGTAGTCTCTGGGCGAGAGCCTTGGCAACCCGAGGGGCCCATGGCTGAGGTACCCGGGTGGGTGCAGTTGACCGACCAGGAGGTAGTGCTGCGGGCGCGCGCCGGCCAGGAAGCCGCCTATCGCGAGCTCATCCGCCGCTACGAGCGGCCGATCTTCGCCCTCCTCTTCCGGATGGTGCGCGACCGCGAGCTGGCGGAGGATCTCGCGCAGGAAACGTTCGTCAAGGCGCTGAACGCGATCCAATCCTATCGTCCCGAGTTCAAGTTTTCTTCCTGGATCTTCAAGATCGCCAACAACGCCGCCATTGATCACCTGCGGCGCCGCGAGCTCGACACCCTCTCGCTCGACGGATCGCCCCATGCCGAGACGCCCGAAGCAATGCATGCGACGGCGCTGCAGATCGGGGCCCGCCAGGAATCCCCGCTCGATGAAGTGGAGGCCCGCGAGCTCGGCGGTGAGATCGAGGCAGCGATCGGCCAGCTCCGCCCCGAGTACCGCTCCTGCATTCTGCTGCGCCACGTCGAAGGCCGGGCCTACGAGGAGATCGCCGAGATTCTGGACCTGCCGCTGGGCACCGTCAAGACCTACATCCACCGTGCCCGCAACGAGCTGCGGCATGCGCTCGCCCACTTGAAAGAATGAAACCTTACCCGAATCCTCAACGTAGGAGGGTCCACTTATGACCCACCCTTCCGGGCCCCATCTCTCACCGGACGACATCGAGGTCTGGCTCAGCGGCGCTCTAGCGCCCGAGCGCGAGCGGCATCTGGAATCCTGCCGGGAGTGCCTCGAGCGGGCTCACGTCGAACGCGAGATCGTCGAGCAGTTGAGCGCGCTTCCGGCCATGGGTCCGGCGCTGGGTTTCTCCGAGCGGGTCATGCAGTCGGTGATCCTCCCCGACCCATTCGCCATCCGATCGCTCGAGGCCAAGCGGCGGCGGCTCTTCGCCTCCCCGAAGTCGCTGGCATTCGCGGCCGGCCTTACGCTGCTCCTGCTGTGCTCCATGACCGCCAGCATCGTATGGAGCCTCGGCCACCAGGACACGCTCAGCGCGCTCGGCTCGTGGCTCGCCTCGGAGACGGGGCAGGCCGCGTGGCTCGCACTGCGAGGCATCGCCACCAACTTTATCGAGCAGCCCTGGTACGCGGGCGCCAGGGCGCTGGCGGCCAGTCCCGGCCGGCTGGCCCTCGCGTCGGCACTCGCATCGCTCACCTACCTGGCCGGCGTCGTCGCGCTGCGCCGCCTTCTGGCTCTTCCGACCCAGCAGGTTGCCCATGCGAGCGTTTAGCGTAACACTCGGACTCCTCGCGCTCGTCACCGCGGTGCCCGCTGCCGCGCACGCCGAAACCCAGGAGCCCCGCCCCAAGCCACAGGCCATCTCGCCCGCCGCTTCCGGCGGCCCCACCGTCGAGCTCGACGATCTTGCCAGACCCACCCTCCTCGAGCGGGAGTTGCAAGCCGTGCTCGGGCGCGCGGGCAACGCGCCGCGGGTGACCGTGCCCGGCGGAAGGGCGCGGCTGGGGGACTTCACCGTGGGCTCATCCGAGAACATCTCCGGCCACCTGCTCGTCGTCCGGGGCGACGCCAACATCTATGGCCGGCTGCTCGGCAATCTGGTTACGGTGGAAGGGGACGTCGTGGTGCATCCCGGCGCTCTCGTCTCGGGGGACATTCTCACGCTCGGCGGCGACGTGCGGGACATGGGCGGCGAAATCGGGGGCGAGGTACGCACTCTGCGCTCCACTTCGGTGTTCGCCTCGGCGGCGCGCGCCGCCGAGCCGCCGCCGAGCGCGCTGGAGACCGTCTTCCGCCGGGGCATGGGAGTGCTCGGAGTCTTTCTCACCCTTGGCGCCCTCGGGTTCGGGCTGGTGATGTTCGGCCGGCCCAATCTGGAGGTGGTGTCGGATACCGTCTCCCACTCTTTCGGACGCGCCTTCGTCACCGGGCTGCTGGGGCAGATCCTTCTGCTCCCCACCTTCGGCATGCTGATCGTGGGGCTCATCCTGAGCGTGGCCGGCATTCTCCTGCTGCCTTTCGCGGTGGTGGTCTACGCGCTGCTGGTCATCGTGGGAGTGCTGGGTGGATTTCTCGCGGTGGCGCACGCGATGGGAGAGACCTACACTCGCCGGCGCATGGCACTCGGCGCGATGATCGGATCACCCAACAGCTATCGCTATCTGCTCGTGGGCCTCGGGGCGATGGGTGCTCTCTGGCTCGCCTGGGCCGTCTTCGGCTGGGTACCGGTGGCGGGAAACATGATCCGCGCCGCCGCCTTCCTGGTCACTTGGCTGCTAGGTACGGCCGGCTTCGGCGCCGCGCTGTTGAGCCGGGCGGGAATCCGGGAGAATTTCGCCGGCCGCCTGATTCCCCCCGAAGCCCTGACCGACGAATATCTCTGGGCCACTCCGCAGTACGGAGTACCGGCGGCTCGCCGCCCCGGCACCCGCACGCCCACCCGGGGCCTCTGAGCGTGCGCGCTCTGTTCCTGGCGCTGGCCCTTGGATGCTGGGCCGACGGCGCTCAGGCGCAGAGCATGCGGCCCTTCGGCACCTTCCGCCAACTGCACGGTGAGACGCGGCTGAGCGCCCGGGTCGAGTACGCTGCGGGCGCGCTCCATCTGGCCCCTGGCCGACCCACCGACCTGTACCGGATGAACGTCTCCTACGACGAAGACCGCTTCGTGCCCGTCAGCGGCTTCGACGCCGCGCGGGCCGAGGTGGTGCTCGGCGTCCGCCCGGCGGGAGAAGGAGGTTTGCGGGTGGTGTCGCGCCAGCAGTTGCGGCAGGTGGCCAGCGTGGCATTCTCTCCCCGGGTAGACCTCACGCTCGATGTGGCGCTTGGCGCGGTGGACGCCGACCTCGAGCTCGGCGGCCTTCGGCTCTCCAGCCTCAGCCTCGAGACCGGCGCCAGCCGGGCCGTCGTTCGCTTCTCCCAGCCCAACAGAACCCGCTGCCGGACCGCCGAGTTCAGCGCCGGCGCGGCGGACCTGTCGGTGCTCGGGTTGGGCAACGCCCGCTGCGATCGGATCGCCTTCGAAGGCGGGGTGGGCAAGGTGACGCTCGACTTCGGCGGGGTGTGGAGCTCCAGCTCGCGGGTGGGTGTGAGGATGGCCGTGGGAGAGCTGACGCTGCGCATTCCCCGGCGAGTAGGCGTCAGTATCACCCTGGACCGGTTCCTGGCCACCTTCGATCCGGCCGGCCTGGTTCGGCGGGGCGGAGGGTTCGCCAGCGCCAACTACGATCGCGCCGAGCGGCACCTGGACATCGAGGTGGCGACGGCGGTGGGCGGGGTTCGGGTGGAGTGGAGCGAGTAAGAGCAAAAGCGAGAAGGTTTTTCCCGAGTTACCTTAATATATGTCCCCGTTCGAGACCCTCGGCTTTGCCCTCGGCACCTCCTTCGCGTCGGGGCTCAATGTCTATCTGACCGTGGCGGCCGCCGGGCTGTTCCAGCGGTTCGGCGTCGTCAACCTTCCGGAGCAGTTGCAGATCCTCAGCCATCCGGTGGTGCTCGGGGTCGCCCTCACGCTCTTCGTCGTCGAGTTCGTCGCCGACAAGATCCCCTATGTAGACACCGTCTGGGACGCGGCGCACACCTTCATTCGCCCTCCGGCCGCGGCGGTACTCTCCTACAGCGCATTCGCCGGCGAGGCGCTGCCCGAAGAATGGAAGTTGGGCGCGGCGCTGCTGGCCGGCAGCGTGGCGCTCACCTCGCACGGCGCCAAGGCCAGCACCCGCGCGGCCGTAAACGTAAGCCCCGAGCCGTTCAGCAACTGGACCTTGAGCCTGCTGGAGGATGGACTGGTGGTGTTCCTCGCCTGGATGGCGGCGGAGCATCCGCTGCTCACCGCGGCGCTCGTGGTGGTGCTGGTCGTGGCCGGGGTCTTCGTGATCTGGAAGCTGTTCGGATTTCTTCGGCAGGCGTTGGTGCGGCTGCGAAGCGGCCCTACCCCAGCCTCGCCCTGACCCGACCTCCCACCCCCATGCCCAGCCGGCGCGCCGCCGAGCCGTCCCGCACACCGATCTCGACCGCGCCGCCGGATCCGACGTAGGCCAGCAGGCCCCCGGTCGGTACGTCGCCGAAGGTGCGACGCAGCGCCCCGATTTCGAGGCCCTCCACCTCCAGCACCGCGTAGGGCGGCACCAGCTCGGCGGTCAGGTTGGTTACCAGGGTGCCGAAGCGGTCCACGTAGACTATCTCCCCCACCACCGCCTTCCCCTCGTAGTGCGGCTGCCCGTAGCTGAGACGTTCGGGAATTCCCCTGAACGGCTGTCCCAGCGTGCTCAACGTGGCTCCGCTCGCGAGCGCCGCCGCCGCGGGGGCGAAGAGATCGCGGCCGTGAAAGGTGGGAGACGCGCCTTCGGGGGTGGGGAGAGTCACCATCTCGACCTCGGTATCGCGCAGCACCGGCGTGAAGATGCCGTTGTCGGGCCCCACGAACCAATGGCCGTGGGCCGCGAGGGCCAGCGCCCCGCGACTGGTTCCCACACCCGGATCCACCACCGCCAGATGCACCGAGCCCAGGGGGAACCGGAGCCAGGAGCGGCCCAGAAGGTAGGCCGCGGCGCGCAAGTCTCCGGGACGCACCGCATGGGTGACGTCCACCAGGACGGCCTCGGGAGAGGTTTGGAGGATCACGCCCTTCATCTCAGCGACGTACGAATCGCTGGTGCCGAAGTCGGTGAGCAGGGTGACCAGTGGCATGGTGTAAGGTACTAGGCTCT
>JACCQZ010000132.1 GCA_013813875.1 Gemmatimonadales bacterium
GATACGGGCTCAAGGGGCCCAACTTCGCCACCGTCTCCGCCTGCGCCTCTTCGGCGCATGCCATCGGCGAATCGTACAATCTGATCCGCCACGGCACCGCCGACGCCATGATCACCGGCGGGTCGGAGGCGGCCATCACCGGACTGACCGTCGCCGCCTTCTCCAACATGAAGGCGCTCTCCACCCGCAATGATTCGCCGGAAACCGCCAGCCGGCCTTTCGACCGCGACCGCGACGGCTTCGTCCTCGGCGATGGCGGCGCCATCATCGTGCTGGAAAGTCTGGAGCATGCTCAGTCGCGCGGCGCGCGGATTCTGGGCGAGGTGCTCGGTTACGGCCTCAGTGCCGACGCCTACCATATTACTTCGCCGGCGGAGCATGGCGAGGGCGCCCAGCGCGCCATGCGGGCCTGTCTGCAGGACGGCTGCATAGATCCCAAGGACGTGGCCTACATCAACGCCCATGGGACCTCCACCGGACAGGGAGATATCGCCGAAACCGAGGCGGTGAAGGCGGTCTTCGGCGAGCATGCGAGCCGCCTGGTGTTCGGCTCCACCAAGTCAATGACCGGCCACCTCCTCGGCGGGGCGGGCGCGCTCGAGTTCGTCGTATCGCTGCTGGCCTCCACCTGCGGCCTGATCCCCCCCACTATCAACCAGTTCAATCAGGACCCGCAGTGCGACCTCGACTCCGCGCCCAACCTCAAGGTGGAGCGGCGGGTTGATGTCGCGCTGTCGAACTCTTTCGGCTTCGGGGGGCACAACGTGACGCTGGCGGTCAAGCGCTGGGAGGGCTGAGAGTCGGCCCGGTGTCACCCTGCGCGCAGCGAAGGGGGCATCACCCGAGCTATGCCCCCTTCACTTCGTTCAGGGTGACAGTGCCCCCGCCGGCGGTGTAGATTTCGGCGTCTGTTACCTCCGTCGTCCCAAGGAGATACGATGCCGGGCGAGTTCGACACCAGCCGCCTTTCCGACCCCACGCTCCGCCCCGTCGCCGACAAGGTATCGGCCGGGGAACGGCTCTCTCGCCAGGACGGTCTGGCCCTGTACGCCACCTCCGATCTGCTGGGTCTCGGCCTGTTGGCCGACGCCGCCAACCGCTCGAAGAACAGCGACCGCGTTTTCTTCTCGGCCAACCAGCACCTCAACCCGACCAACGTCTGTATTCTCCGCAACACCTGCGTCTTCTGCTCCTTTGCGCGGATGCCCAAGGAGGACGGCGCCTACACCCGCTCGCTCGAAGAAGTGTTCAGCGAGGCGGAGCAGGCGCGGGGGATGCCCACCCGCGAATTTCATATCGTCGGCGGCCTCCACCCCAAGCTGCGGCTGGAGTACTACACCGACATGATCCGCGGGCTGAAAGAGCGCCACCCCGAGGTGCACGTCAAAGCGCTTACCGCGGTCGAGATCGCCCACCTCGCGCGGATCGAGAAGATCTCCGAGCGCGAGGTGTTGCTGGCCATGAAGCAGGCGGGACTCACCAGCCTTCCGGGCGGTGGCGCGGAGGTGTTCAGCACCGCCGTGCGCGCCACTATCGCCGAGCGCAAGCTCACCGGGGAGGAGTGGCTCCGGGTGCACCGCGTGGCACACGAGCTGGGCATCCCGACCAACTGCACCATGCTCTACGGTCACGTCGAGACACCCGAAGACCGCATCGCCCACCTCGAGATGCTCCGCGGGCTGCAGGACGAGACCGGGGGATTTCTGACGTACATTCCGCTGGCCTACCACCCCGACCACAACCAGCTGGGCGAGGAGATGGGCCGCGGGGGGACCGCCACCACCGGCTACGAGGATTTGAAGAACATCGCCGTCGGCCGGCTCTTCCTCGACAACATTCCCCACGTGAAGACCCACTGGCCGATGGTCACGCCGTTCCTCTCCCAGATCGCGCTCAGCTTTGGCTGTGACGACGTGGAGGGCACCGTGGTCTACGAGCGGATCTACCACGAGGCGGGCGCCCACACCCAGATGCACATGCCCTACCACGAGCTGGTGCGGTTGATCCTGGGGGCGGGGAAGCGCCCGGTGGAGCGGGACAGCCTCTACCGCGAGGTGCGCGATCAGTTCGATCAGCCGCCCCCGCCGAGTGGTGCCGATCGCGGCCCTCGCCTCCCGGTGGTGCACGCCGCATGAGGCTCGGCCGTATTCCCTGGATCAACTGCTATCCGATCTACGGCGCCATTGATCGCGGGCTGGTCAGCGTGCCGGCCGAGCTGGTCACCGGTACGGCGGCGGAGCTCAACGATCTGCTCGCGGCCGGTGAGCTGCAGGTGAGCGTGGTGTCTGCCGTCGAGTATGCCAGAAACGCCGCGGCCTATCATCTGCTGCCCGATCTCGCCATCACCTGCGACGGCCCGGTCCACAGCGTGGCGCTCTTCTCCCGGCGTCCGGTGGCCGAGCTGGACGGGTGCACCGTGCTGCTCACCGCCTCCTCCCGCACCTCGGTGCTGCTGCTGGACCTGCTCTGCCGCCACCGCTGGAAGGTGCAGCCTCGCTTCGCCACCGCGCGCGCCGAAGCAACCGATCTCGCCGCGCTCGCGGGCCTGCCGCACGAAGCGGTACTGGTCATCGGCGACGCGGCGCTGCTGCTCGCCGCTCAGTCGGTCTATCCCGTGCGGGTGGACCTGGGTCTGGAGTGGAAGAGGTGGACCGGGTTGCCGTTCGTTTTCGCGGTATGGGCAGCACGGCGAGAGGCGCCGGCCGCTGCCGCGGGGGCGGTGCATCGCCGGCTGCTGGAGTCGCGGGCGTGGGGATTGGAACACCTAGACCTCCTGTCTCGGGAGGCCGCCGGCGCAACCGGGGTGCCCGAGCCGGTCTGCCGGGAGTACCTCGGCGACCTCGACTACGCGCTCTCCTACCGCCACCTCGCCGGCCTCACCGACTTCTTCCGCCGGCTGGCGCAGGACAGCCTGGTGCCGGATGGATCGCTGTCCTTCATCTCGGCAGCGTGAGGTCTTGATGCGCGTTCGAGATGCTGCGGCCGTTTACCACAGAGGCACAGAGGACACGGAGAACTGCTGGTTGTCAACCGCACACCCACCAAGTTCTCTCTCTGTGTCCTCCGTGCCTCTGTGGTGAAAGCGGAAGCGATGCTGACGTGTGTCATCCCGAGCGTAGCGAGGGATCCTGCGTGCCGGTCCCGGATACCACCGGAGTAGCTCCCTCGCTACGCTCGGGATGACATGAGCTGTCTCACCTCTTACGTATAACAGATTGCAAGTATGACAGTTACCGACCGCAGCTCAACCGAATTCCAGACCTATCTCGACCTCTACC
>JACCQZ010000140.1 GCA_013813875.1 Gemmatimonadales bacterium
GCTCGGGAGGATGGCTCTCGCCGTGGGCGCGGGCGCCGCGGACGGGGAGGGGGCGGGGGACGCGACCGTGAGCGTCCAGTCGAGGCGGCGCGCACTGACACACCGCGGACTGACGCACCGCGGGAGGAGGCGCCGCAGCGGCGGCCGCCGCGCGAGGCGCGGACCGACGGCACGCTCACTCTCGCGCGCGCCTTCCAACTCATGGCACAGGCCCTCGCGGAGCTGCGTGCCCCGGTGGGCCAGGAGGCGCTTCGACTTCGGATGGCGGCCATGCACGGGCGGGACGATCAGTTGCTGGAGGCGGCACGCTTTCCCCGGCTGCTGCGCCAGGCGAACGACGCCGAGGTGGCCGACGTCCGGAAGGTCGGCGATGACGATTACGAGATCTCGCCTCACCGCAACGCGGGCCTGGCGGCAATGCCGCCGTTGCCGCCGGCTTCGGTTTCGACCCCAGAGGCGGGTTCCACCTCGGGCCGGGACGACGAGCTGGTGCCGGTCGCCGAGCTCACCACCGGCCCGTCGCGGGACAACGGCCAGCCGTTCGGCGTGCGCTTTCGCAGGCGCTCACGGGGACCGATGCGGGCCGGGGAAATTCCGTTGATCGGCGTCGTGCAGATCGAGGTCCCGATTGCCGCGCCCGAGGAGACGGTTGCCCCGGATGAGACGGTCTCGCCGTTGGAGCCGATCGCGGAGGCGGAAGTCGCGCCTCCCGCCAGAAAGCCCGTCCGTCCCAAGCGAGCTCCACGAAAGAAGGCGGCGAGCGCTCCCGCGTCAGCTGCCCCGGTGGCCGCCGCGTCCACTCCGGAGGAAAGTTCACCGGAGGCGGCACCGGCGCGGGCCAAGCGCCCCCGCCGCGCGAGGAAGAAGGCGGAGTGAGCCTCGTTGTCTCTCACGTTTTTCGACCGGCCGGCGGAAATCGTCGCCCGGGAGCTCCTCGGTACGCTCGTGGTCTCGTCGGTGGACGGAGAGACGACAGCGGGCCGGGTGGTCGAGACCGAGGCGTACCTGGGCTACGACGATCCCGCCTCCCACGGCTACCGGCACCGCCGCAACCAGCGTAACGCCGCGCTCTTCGGGCCGCCGGGCACCTGGTACGTCTATCTGTCCTACGGCATCCACTGGTGCGCCAATCTGGTGTGCGAGGCCGAGGGGAAGGCGGCCGCGGTGCTGCTGCGGGCGCTGGAACCGGTAGAGGGTCTCGACGTCATGCGCCGGCGCCGGCGCGTGGCGGCCGACCGCGATCTCTGCTCCGGGCCGGGAAGGCTCTGCCAGGCGCTGGGCATTACCCGAAGTCTGGATGGGCTGCCGATGCCCCAATCGCCGGTAGTGGTGGTGTTCCGGCAGGCTGACGGTGCCCCGCTCTCCGTCGCCGAGACGCCGAGGATCGGAATCACCAAAGCGGCGAAGTGGCCGCTGCGGTTTGTGATCGCGGGCTCACCGTGGGCGTCGGGTAAGAGGTCTTGGGTGGTCACCGGGCCATGAGGTGAGCTGACCCGCTAGAAACAGAACAGGCGGCGAATCCTGAATTCGCCGCCTGTTCTGCCACTCAGCCTACCACTCAGTACGAGGGAGTCTTCGGCCCTTCCCGCGCGCTGCCCAGACCGAAACGCAGGCCCGCGGAGAAGGTGTGGGTCGGACCGTTGATCAGGCGACCGGACGAGATGAACGTCATGTTGTTGGCGCCGGTCTGGGTGATTGATTGTCCCGCGGGACCCGTCGTCACCTGATACTGGCCGAAGGCGCTGAACCGACTCACCCGGAAGTTGAGACCCGCGACCAGCGAGCCGAACCCCGAGCTGCCCAACTCCTTGGCGACGGCATCATCAGGGCTGTGGCCGCCGGTGTGCAGGATGCCCACGCCGATGCCGAGGAATGGCGTCGCCGGTCCCTGGATGGGAAACGCCATCAGCATGGCGGAGTACTTCCGCAGGTGACTGAAGGTGCCGATGATCTGCTGCTGAGACACGATCACGTCGGTGCTGTCCACCACCGTGAAGGTGTACCCGCTGGTCTCGTCGGAGCCGAAGCCCTGCTCTACCGAGAGGAGCAGACCGGTGCGCTTGGCGGTGATGAGCAGGTGCGCGCCGCCGAGAGGGATGGTGGTGCGGTCCTGAGTCGGAGTCTCGAAGTTCAGGATGCCGCCCTGTCCACCGACATACCATTGGAAGTTGCCGTTGCCCGGCTGCTGCTGCGCCGACAGGTGCGCCGCTCCCAGGCAGAGAGCAAGCGCCGCGATCGGAATGCTTCGGATGACCATGCGCATCACAGACTGCCTCCGTAAGGTGTCCGCACCAGGAGGGCCTGGCACCACCGCGTCCCAGTCAACACGGTACGTCAAAATGCGGGGGTTCTGCTGGAAAGCGCGGGAGAGGAGGGAGCACACGGGCACCGGCATCTGTTGATTTATCAGCAACTTACAGATACCGATACCGCCACTTCCCGACCCGTCGGAGGGGGTGAGGGTGCAAGGAGCGGGCCGAGCGCCGGGCCGACCTAGATCAATCCCAGCTTCTTCCCAACCCGGCTGAACGCGGCGAGCGCCTCATCGAGATCGTCTCGCGTGTGCGCCGCCGAAATCTGGCAACGCACCCGGGCCTGGCCCTGCGGCACGACGGGAAAGCCGAAACCGGTGACGAAGACTCCTTCGGCGAGCAGCAGGTCGCTCATGCGGATGGCCGCCGCGGTTTCGCCGAGGATAACGGGGATGATCGGAGTCTCACCCGGGAGGGGCGCGAAGCCCAGCTCGAGCAGCCGCTCGCGGAAGTACCGGGCGTTTTCTCGCAGCCGCGTCACCAGTTGGGGATGGGCCAGGAGGCATTCGATGCTGGCGATGGCGCTCGCGGCCACGGTGGGCGGCAAGGCGTTGGAGAAAAGTTGGGGACGCGCGCGTTGGGTGAGATAGTCGCAGACAGCCGCCGATGCCGCGGCGAACCCGCCCGCCGCGCCGCCGAGCGCCTTGCCGAGAGTGGACGTGGTGATGTCAACCTCGCCCAGCATGCCGAAATGCTCCGCCGTTCCGCGGCCCTCGGCCCCCAGCACGCCGGTGGCGTGGGAGTCGTCCACCACCAGCACCGCTTCATGTTTGCGGCAGACCTCGCCCAGGCCGGGGAGCGGCGCGATGGCGCCTTCCATGGAGAACACGCCGTCGGTGATTACCATCTTGACCCGACGGTCCCGCGCCGCGGTGAGCTTCTGATCGAGGTCGGTCAGGTCGGCGTGGCGATAGACCGCCGTCTGGCACTTGGTGATGGCCTTGGCGAGCCGAACGCCATCAATGATGGAGGCGTGGTTCAACTGGTCGCTGATGACCAGGTCCTGCTCTCCCAACAGCGTGGCAGGCACCGCCTCGTTGGCGTTCCACGCGCTCATGAAGCTGAGTGAGGCCGCGCTACTCACCAGGCGGGCGCAGGCGGACTCCAGCGCCCGATGCACCGTGAAAGTGCCGCAGATGAAGCGCACCGAGGCGGTGCCGGCGCCGAACCGATCCAGCGCCGCCTTGCCCGCGGCGACGACCTCGGGATGATTGCTGAGCCCGAGATAGTTGTTGGAGGAGAGAATGATGACCTCCCCGCGGCCCTCCATCCGGACCCGTGCACCCTGGGGGCCGTCAATGAAGTTGAGCCGCTTGTAGACCCCGTCGCGGATGAACTGCTCGAGCTCGACCTCCAGCCGCCGGTCCAGGGACGGGGTCATGCGCTGATCTCCAGAATCACCTTCCCCGCCTGGCCGTCCTCGAGCACCCGGATCGCGTCGGCAAAGCACTCCAGGGGGAAGCGGTGGGTGATGACCGGCCTGGGATCGAGCTGGCCGCAGCGCAGCAGCCGCCGCATCTCGTGCCAGGTCTGGTACATCTTGCGGCCGGTAACGCCGTAGAGAGTGAGTCCCTTGAAGATCACGTCCCGCGCAAAATCCACCTCGGTCGGCTGATTGGGCGTGCCGAGCAGATTCACCCGTCCTCCCAATCGAGCCGCGGCGAACGCCTGCGCGTGCCCGCTCGGGTGCCCGCTCATCTCACAGACCAGATCCATTCCGTCGCCGCCGGTGAGCTCGCGCACCCGCTCGAGCACGTCGTCGGTGCCGGGGTTGAGCAGCACCTGGGCGCCCATGGCCCGGGCCAGCTCCAGGCGGGTGGGGTTGAAGTCGCTGGCGACGACGAGCGAGGCTCCCGCGGCGCGCGCAACCCCCACCGCGAAGCAGCCGATCGGTCCGCAGCCGAGGACCAGCACCGTGCTACCCGGTACGTCGCCCTCTAGAACGGTGTGGACCGCGTTTCCCAGCGGGTCCATGATGGCGCCGATCTCGGTGGGAATTCCGTCGAGCTTCATCACGTTCGAGGCGGGCATGGCGATATAGTCCGCGAAGGCGCCGTCGCGGTCCACGCCGATGATCTGGGTTCGCTGGCAGAGATGGGCGGCCCCGAGGCGGCACTGCAGGCAGTGGCCGCAGACGATGTGACCCTCGGCGGTGACCCGGTCACCGACGGCGAGGAGCCCGGCGGCCGCGGCCTCGCGCCCTAACGCCACGATCTCCCCGGCGAACTCGTGGCCGATGACCACCGGAGGCTTGAGCCGGTTACTGGCCCAGCTGTCCCACTGCCAGATGTGCAGGTCGGTTCCGCAGACGCCGGCGTGCCGCACCCGAATCAGCGCGTCGCTCGGACCGCAGGTGGGCGTAGGAACCTCCCGCACGACCATGCCGGGCCGGGGACCTTCTTTGACGAGTGCGCGCATGAAGTTCCGCGGGTGAGGGC
>JACCQZ010000151.1 GCA_013813875.1 Gemmatimonadales bacterium
GGACCGATCCGGGAGAACTGGCCGCCATGGGTGCCCGCGCCCGGGAGCTGGTGCGGAACCGGCTGGGGAAAGCGGCGCTGTGCGGCCGCTTCTGCGATATCATGGAGCGCGGCATCACCCCACCGGCGTCTGGGGTATGACCGGCGCGAGCATCCTGGTCACCGGAGCCACGGGATTCATCGGGCACCAGCTCTGCCGCACCCTGGTCGAGAGCGGAAAGCGGGTGCGGGGACTGGTGCGGGGGCCGGTCACACTGCCGCCCGGAGTGGAGCCCGCGGAGTGCACCGACCTGCTGGATCGCGACGCCATCCGCTCCGCGCTGCAAGGAGTCAATGCTGTAGTGCACCTGGCCGCCAGAGTGCATGTCATGGCGGACCGCTCCGCGGACCCCCTGACCGAGTATCGGCGGACCAACGTGGAAGGCACCCGGATTCTGCTGGAGGAATCTCTGGCCGCGGGGGTGCGAAAGCTGGTGTTGCTCAGCTCGGTCAAGGCGGTCGGTGAGGCCACCGCAGTCGCCTGGAACGAGGAGACTCCCCCGGCCCCGACCGATCCGTACGGCATCAGCAAGCTCGAAGCCGAGCGTCTGGTCCATGAATTGACGGCGCACTCCGCTCTGGCCGCCTGCGTGCTGCGTCTCCCGCTGGTGTATGGTCCGGGCGTGAGGGCCAACATGCTTCGCCTCTTTCAACTGGTGGATCGCGGCGTGCCCCTGCCACTGGGCCGAGTGCACAACCGCCGAAGCCTCGCCTACGTGGGAAACGTGGTGGCTGCCATTGAGGCGGTGATGGCTTCGCCGGCGGCGGCGGGCCACACCTTTTTCGTCAGCGACAGCAGGGCGCTCTCCACCCCCGACCTCATTCGCGCCATTGCCCGGGCGCTGGGGCGGCCGGCCCGCCTTCTCCCGGTGCCGGAAGGGTTCCTCCGGGCGGCGCGACTGGTTCCGGCCGGCCGCGCCGCCGCTGACCGGCTGCTGGGCTCGCTGGTGGTAGACTCGTCCAAGCTGACACGGATCACCGGCTTCTCGCCGCCGTACGACGTCGAGCGCGGTCTGCGGCTCACCGCCCGCTGGTACCGCGAGCGCTCCGCGGGGCGGCGGTGAGAGAGGCGCTCCTGCCGGCGCTGCTCACCTTTGCCGCGTCGTGGGTGCTGACCGGCTGGGTGCTGCGCTACGCGCTGCGCAATTCCATGCTGGATCTCCCCAACCCGCGCGGCTCACACTCTACCGCGACGCCACGGGGAGGTGGCTTGGCCATCGCGGTCGCTGTCCTGGCCGGCATCGGCGCGGCGGGGGAAGCGGGCTGGATACCGCAGGAGGTGGCGGCCGCGCTGCTCGGTGGCGGTCTGATGGTAGCCGCGATCGGGTGGCTCGATGACCGCCGGGGAGTGGGCGTCGGCGTGCGGCTGGCAGTCCACTTTGCCGCGGCGGGCTGGGCGATCTGGTGGCTCGGTGGGGTTCCCGCGTTGGGGGCCGGCGGTTCGGCGGTGCAGCTGGGAGTCTTCGGTCCGGTTGTAGGGCTGCTGGGCATCGCCTGGGCCACCAACTGCTACAACTTCATGGACGGCAGCGATGGGCTGGCCGGCGCCCAGGCGGTGATGGTCGGGGTAGTTGGGGCGCTCTTTCTCTTCGGGAGCGGGCATGCCGATCTCGGGCTGATCGCCCTGCTCATCGCCGGCGCCGCCGCCGGGTTTCTGATCTGGAACTGGTCGCCCGCGAGAATATTCATGGGCGACGTCGGCTCGGGGCTGCTCGGATTTCTCTTCGCCGTGCTGGCACTGGCCTCGGAAAGATCGGGCGCGCTTCCCGTGCTCGCATGGATCCTGTTGCTCGGCGTCTTCGGATTCGACGCCACCGTCACTCTGCTCCGGCGGATGTGGCGAGGTGAGCGATGGTATCAAGCCCACCGGACCCACGCCTACCAGCGGGCGATTCAGCGGGGGTGGAGCCATGCGCAGGTCGCCGGCGCGGTGGTGCTGCTCGATCTGGCACTCGGGGGATTGGTCTGGGTCGCGTGGCGCTGGCCCGGCCTCTGGCTTGCGGTGGCGATCTGTGCCGTCGTCGGCCTGGCGGCGCTGTACGTAAGGGTGCAGCAGGCGGGATCCATTCCGCTTGACACCAGCGGGGCGCGAAGCCGATAATTCCGCGCTCCGCGAGCACTGATTCACTGATCGTAATCGTCTCCGAGGCAGCTTCATGTCCGACGGTGTGTCCGTGGTGGCGGGTGGAGGTGGTTTCATTGGAGGGCATCTGGTCGCCGAGCTCCGCGGCGCGGGGCGCCGGGTGCGCGCGGTGGACATCAAGCCGCTGGACCAGTGGTACCAGGTGTTCGACGACGTGGAGAACGTCGGCGCCGACCTCAAGCAGCGGGAGGCGTGCGAGCGGGTCTGCGCCGGCGCCGACCGGGTGTATCAACTGGCTGCCGATATGGGCGGCATGGGTTTCATCGAGCATAACAAGGCCCTCTGCATGCTGTCGGTGCTCACCAACACCCATATGCTGCTCGCGGCCCAGAGCGCGGGCGTGTCGCGCTTCTTCTACTCGTCGTCGGCCTGCGTATACAACACCGAGAAGCAGATGTCGGCCGACGTCGTCCCCCTGCGCGAGGAAGATGCCTATCCCGCGATGGCCGAGGACGGCTACGGTTGGGAGAAGCTCTTTTCCGAGCGGATGTGCCGTCACTTCAGAGAGGACCTGGGTCTCCCGACCCGGGTGGCCCGCTTCCACAACGTGTACGGACCGCACGGCACCTGGGAGGGCGGTCGGGAGAAGGCGCCTGCGGCCATCTGCCGCAAGGTCATTCACGCCAAGTATCGCAACGATCCGACCATCGAGGTCTGGGGCGACGGGTCCCAGACCCGCTCGTTCATGTACATTGACGACTGCACCCGGGGCACCATCGCCATCGCCGACAGCGACATTCTGGATCCCATCAACCTGGGCTCGAGCGAGCTGGTGACGATCAACGGCCTGCTGGACATCGTCGAGGACATCGCCGGCATCGAGCTCCATCGCACCTACAACACCGGCGCGCCCAAGGGCGTGAACGGGCGAAACTCCGACAACACCATGATCCAGCGGGCGCTGGGCTGGGAGCCGTCCATCAAGCTGCGCGATGGTATGGAGCGGACCTATCGCTGGATCCACGATGAGTACATGACGAAATACGGAGACTGATCCGGCCTGACTTCCCGTCCGGGCCCTTGCGCTGCTTTCCACCGGCTTCATCTTCCCCTGCCAATGTGATCCTGTTGCACTTTCCCTGGCGCGAATCGTGCTCAGGCTGGGGTGTCGCACTTTGCGTAACAATCGCTCTCGGCAGCCGACGCCGGGCGCCAGTGGGCCGCCGGATGTGGCTAACTTGATATTAGGTAAAGCCTTGACTCAGCATTGCTTCCCCCCGATACTCTAGCGCAATGGCCTCCCTGACCCCACTGCCGCCCACCAACGGCGTACGCAATCGTTACTTGTTCGGGTCGGACATTCTGCTGTTCACGTCCTCGACCATCCTCGCTTTTGCGCTGCGTTTCGAGGGGTTCGAGTGGGGTCCGGACCAGACGCACGGGGCCCTCCTCTACATTCTCTTTTCCCTCCCGGTCAAGCTCTCCATCATCTGGACCGTCGGTCTCTACCGGCGGCTCTGGCGCTATGCGGGCATGGTGGAGGTGGAGCGGCTGA
>JACCQZ010000174.1 GCA_013813875.1 Gemmatimonadales bacterium
GCCTGGGTCTCGTATCCCCAGATCGTTCACCTCGCGCGGGCCGAGCCGGTGCTGGTGCCGGGGGACATCGAGTGGGGCCTCAAGGTGAGCGTGCGGGACCTCGACCGGCAGAGCAACAAGTCTACCCGCGGCCTCATCCTCTGCTCGCCCTGCAATCCCACCGGCGCCGTCTACACCCTCGCCGAGCTGCGGGCCATTGCCGAGTGGGCCCGCAAGAACGAGATCTGGATCATCTCCGACGAGATCTATCGCCGCATCAACTATGGTCCGGGCCCGGCGCCCTCGCTGCTCGACCTCCCCGACGAGCTGCTCGAGCGCACGGTGATCATCTACGGCGCGAGCAAAGCTTACGCGATGACCGGGTGGCGTATCGGCGCCGCGCTGGCCCCCCCCCATCTTACCAAGGCGATGGCGGCGCTCCAGTCGCACACCACCACCGGCGCCAACCACCCGGCGCAGTGGGCCGCCGCCACCGCCTTCACCGATGACCGGGTGGACGCCGAGGTCGGCAAGATGGTCTCCGCCTTCCGCCGCCGGCGCGACTATCTGGTCGAGCGTTTCCGCGCCGAGGCGCCGGGAATCGAGTTCGTCGAGCCCCACGGCGCCTTCTACTTTTTCTTCCGGGTGGACGGCATCCGGGAGAGCGATCCCATCGCCGGCATGGCTTTCTGCGAGCAGTTGATGCAGCAGGAGGGTGTGGCGCTGGTGCCGGGCGGCGCCTTTGCGGACGACCGCTGGGTGCGTCTCAGCTATGCAGTCTCGGACGCCGAGCTGGAGAACGCGCTGAATCGCATCCTGCGGTTTATCCGCCGCCTCGCCTCCGCCCGTGCCGCCTGAGGTTTTCTCCATGCAGATGGAAGCCCGAGTCGAGCCGCTCACCGGCAGTCTGCCCGCCATCTCCTGGCGCTGGGATCCGGAGACCGACATCCTGTCCGGCGCCTTCAAGGGTAACCGCAAAAGCGGAGGGCTCACCGGCACCGTCGAACTGACCGACGCGGAGGGTTCCGTCGCGGTGCTCGACGTGAACAACGGAGTGATCTGCGGCCTTGACGTGGTAGTGTGGCCCGAGGTGAGCACCCTGGCCGACCTCCATGTGCCGGCTCAGCTTACCGACGGCCGGGTGGTGCTCCCCTCCCGCCCTTCACGCCCGGGTGTGGCTTCGCTGGAGGTGGACACCACACTCTCGATTCGGACCAACTCCACCGAGAGCGTGTTCCACCTGCGCATCGGGCCCCGGCGGACCACCGAGGTGGTTCGGGTGGCCGATAATTTCTATGTCGAGGTGGATCAGCAGGGAGGGGTGGCGGGGTTCTGGATGACCAACGTCCCCCCGTTCACCGCATTCGAGGAGGAGATGTAAGCCGGTTCGGCGCCACGCGGCGGGGGGGGCCGTTTGACTCGGTGAGAAACCCCCGCTCCTGCCGCTCCACCAGCCCCGCGTAGTAGCCTCCCCGCAGCAGCAGCTCGAAGTGGGTTCCCATCTCCGAGATCTGGCCGTTCTGGATCACCACGATCCGGTCTGCGTCCCGTACCGTCGAGAGCCGGTGCGCGATCACCAGGGCCGTGCGGTTTTCCAGGAGCCGGCTCAGCGCGACCTGAATCAGTCGTTCCGAATCGCCGTCAAGTGCCGAGGTAGCCTCGTCCAGGATCAGGATCGGCGGGTTCTTGAGCAGCGCGCGGGCGATGGCGATGCGCTGGCGCTGGCCGCCCGAGAGCCGGCTGCCGCGCTCCTGCACGATGGTGTCGTATTGTTCCGGCAGCGCCAGGATGAACTCGTGCGCCTGCGCCGCTCTCGCCGCCGCCTCGATCTCCTCCTGTGAGGCGGCGGGCCGCCCGTAGGCGATGTTGGCTCGCACCGTGTCGTTGAAGAGGTGTGGGTCCTGGAAGACGACCCCGATCTGGCTTCGCAGCGAGTGCTGAGTCATCGCGTGGATGTCAATGCCGTCCACCGTAATCTCGCCTCCGGTCGCGGCGTAGAGTCGCTGCAGCAGCGTCACCAGAGTGCTCTTGCCGCTTCCGCTGGGCCCGATCAGCGCCACGGTCTCGCCGGGATGCACGGTGAGGTTGATGCCCCGTAGCACCGGCTCGCCGGGTTGGTAGCCGAAGGTCACCTCGCGGAACTGCACCTCGCCCCGGAGCTGGCGCACGTCGGCGGCGCCGGGCGCGTCACCCACCACGTCGTCGGCGTCGAGGATGCCGAAGATGGACTCCAGCGAGACGCTCACCTTGCGGAGTGTCTGATAGGCATTGGTGAGTCCCTGCACCGGCCCGAAGAGCCCTCCGATGTAGCCCAGGAACGCCACCAGGGTGCCGACGGTGATCTCTCCCCGGGAGGCGAAGTACCCGCCCAGCGCCAGTGCCAAGAGTCGGGCCAGGGTGGCGGCCAGCCCGCGGAAGGCGCCGCTGCGTCCGTCTTTCCACACTCCCCGGCGCACGACTTCGTTGGTCTCCCTCACGCCATCGAGAAAGCGCCGCTTCTCGACGTCCTCCATGCCGAATCCCTTGACGGTCATCATCCCGGCGAGCACCTCGTTGAACCGGGAGTAGATCGAGCTCCAGCGTTCCACCAGCCGGCGCTCCCGCTGCATCTGCTCCGGAGCGGCCCGCGCGCCGATCAGGGCGGGGAGGGGCGTGAAGAGCATGACCAGGGCGGCGAGCCGCCACTCGAGCTGCAGCATCGCCGCGATCGAGAGGCAGAGATAGAGCAGGGTGGGCAACAGATTGAAGGCGATGTCGCTGAACGCGGCGATGTAGCCGCTGATGCCCTGGTTGATCCGGTTCATCGTCCCGCCTACCCCTTCCCGCTGGTGGAAGGCGATCGGCAGCGCGTTCAACTTGCTCACGATGCGCTCGCGCACCTCGAAATCCACGCCCAGCCGAATTTCCCAGCTCCGCACCCCCATCCAGGCCTGAAGCGCGGCGCGCACCATCTCGAGAGCCAGCAGGCCCGCCATGGCGAGAGCGAAGTTGTCCAGCCCGCCCGGAGTGCCCAGTTGGTCGAACAGGTACTTCATGATGAGGGGATCGAGCGCCGACAGCGACGCCAGCACCAGCGCGAGCACCAGCACGGAGGCTAGCGAGCGGCGGAACGGGCGAACGAACTGCAGGGAACGCGCGGCGAGGGAAAGTGCGGTCGGCGGCATCGCGACCGCGAATCGCAAGTTCAATGCCGACTGATGGATGGAGAGACCTGAAGCACCCTGGCCGACTCCGCCGCCGGCCGCGGCACCCCGACGGGTGAAAGCAGTGCCTTCCGCGCCAAGCGGTTACCTCGGCGGCCCGATCCGGCCGTTCAGCCCAGCAGGTAGGCCCAGCTTCCGGCGCGCCAGTGGAGCCCCGGCACGCGTACCGCATGATCTTTCAGGCTGATTGCACTCACCGACGCCGGGCTCACCTCCAGGCACTACGTGAAGTTATTTTGTCACCCTGAGCGGAGCGAAGGGGCCGAGGCCTCGCAGCATCCTCGCATCAGACATCCCACCGGCTCTCCCCGGACATTGATAACTCTTCCCGGAGCGCGTCGGCGTAGCGGGACTGGAGCAAGCGAAAGCGGCGGCCGTCCGGAGAATCACCCAGCACCTTGGCCGCCAGGGAGGCGTACCCGACCCGGAAGCAGAGATACGCCACGGCATGGAATCGAAGCCGGGGTCCGATGCTCCAGTCCCCCGCGGCCCGCCGGTAGCGCTCGACGAACCCGCGGCGCTCGTCGCCTCTGAGATCGAACTCCACGCAGGTGCCCGCTACATCCCAAGCGATGTCCTGGCAGCCGGGTAAGAAATGGTCGTCGTGGTGATCGGCCACGTCCACCTTGAGATACCCTTGAGAAGTTCGCAGCCATTCGTGGGGCAGCATCCTGCCGTCGAGGGCCACGGGTGCCTCGATTGCCTGAGTGGACGAGCGCAGCCGGGTGGCCAGCGCCCTCATACCCGAGGTGCCGAGCGCCTCGCCGGTGTTGACCTCCATCATCTCCTGCAGGTTGGGCGCGGCCGCCGGCTCCCGCCGGTAGTGGGTGCGAAGGTGCGCCAGGTAGCGGGCCATCTTTTTTACCAGTCCGATGTCCCGCTCGGCCGGCCCGACCGGCTGACCCGCCACGAAGTCGCGAACCAGGAACCCGTGTTCCAGCGCGAGCGGCGCGGGCGTGAACCCTGCCTCGGCCAGCTCGCGCGTCCGCTCGAACTTGGGCTCACCGTACCGGCCCAGTCCAACGAATGAATAGAGCCGCCCCGCGGCGAGCAGCTTCCGCCGCTCATGGTGGGGCTGCACGGCGGGTCTCTCGATGTCGCCGGGGATCAACAGCTCCCGCCACGCACCGGCCGAGAGGTCGCGGACCCCGGGCCCAGGCGCGGCGGCGCCCAGACGGCCGGAGTCGAGCCACACCTCGTCGAACGATGCGGTAAACTGCCGGTGCCGCCGGCAGCGGTCTTGCGCCGAGTCCGAGTTGAGCCCGGTGCCGTCGGTGCGCCAGCTGGGCATGAGGACGATACGTTCATCCGCCACCCCGAGCCGGCCCAGGGCGTCCGCTGCCCCGGCGAGCGAGGAGCCGCTGATACCCGGCCCCTCGTCCACCAACACGAAGTGGCTCCACGGCGCGGCGGCACGCAATGCGCTCTCCAGCTCGGCTGTGAGCACGACATGACGGTTGAAGGGATGTCCCCGGGGGCGGATGGTGTAGGACTCAACCATGCACCCCGACTTTTCCAGCGCCGCGACCACCGCCCCCGAGAGACTGGTGCCGATGCTGCGGATGCCGAGGCATACCGCGCGCGCGGGCTGGAGCTCGCGGGCGCAGCGCACCCCGGCCTCCAGGTACGTCTCCGGGTACACCCCATAGTGGGCGAAGCCCTCCGGCGTACGCAGCTCGACCATGGCAGGAAGCTCGGCGCCGCGGGCTGCTCCAAGCAGACCCTGGAGCCTCGCCCGCCATTCCTCCAGCCCGCGGCTCTCGTGCCATGAGTGCCACAGCAGGTGGCCGGCCGCCTGGGTGGCCCGCCGGAGCGTCCGTTGCAGCGGAGTCCACCCGTCGGCCTCCACGCTGAGCGCGTCCGCCACCGCGGTCTCCACCACCCCCAGCTCGACCAGCACCGATACCACGCCATCGTGGTCGGGGCGAAGGCTCAGTCGGCAGACCCGCTCGCTCAGCTCGTCGAGGAGGAGAGCCGGATCCGCCTCCCGGCGCTGGTCGCGATAGACGATCACGAGAGGTTGGCACCAGCCGCCGCGCGCCGGGTCCTGACCGGCCTTACTGCCACGGCTCCCGCCGCTGTTCTACTCCATCGTGTGACACAGCAACCTCCAAGCCGCCCTGTGGCGGCGGTGTGTTCGATTCTACTATCGCACAATATGCCTCTGGCTCCGGCTGCGCTACCTTGAGTCACATGCCGGCTACCAATTTGGCCCATCTCCGGCGGGTGCTGGCCGTGAGGGGTCTGACGCCAGCCTCCGTGATCCCCGACGCAAGCGGCGGCCGAACCGAGGAAGCCTGCGTGCGGCCGGCACGTCTGGTCGAGGGAGACAGCCTCGCATGGCGTCCTGTCGGCGCCGCCGAGCCCTGGCCCGACCCGCTCGCCTTCCTCGACGGCATCCAGCGCTCCGAGCTCATCGCCTACGCGGGGGCGGCACCGATCGTCGTCGGTGAGATCGCGGCCGCGGTCAGGGAGCGGGCAGGGCGCCGTCTGACCACCGTGCTGACGGAACGGCGTGTCATCGCCATCGCCCGGCCCTCTGCTCTGGCCGCGGCCGGTGACGCCTTGGACGGCCTCGAGTCGGTGGCCCTCCCGGAGGACGAGCCGCCTCACCCGGTGCGAGATCTGTTCAACGCCGCCCGGGCGCTCGACCGGGCCCGGGGCTCGCTGGAGCTCCTGGTCGGCGATCGCTTCCGCCGGCAATCCGAGGGGTGGCTGGTGGTGGACGGCTCGTTGACCGAGAGCCCCGGCTGGGCCGCCGATCCCAGAATGCTGGGAATCTCCAAGAGCCACGCGACCCTGCCCTTCGAGGGTGCGGAGCTGGAGCGATACCTGCGCCTCCCTTATGGCCACCGCTCCTCGGTCTACGCCCCGGAGACTCGCAGCCTCGCTCCGGTGCGCGCGTGGGCGCTCCGCCTGTGGCCGTGGGAAGGGAAGGATCTGTTTCACGGGCTGGTTCGGATCGAAGTTGCGCCGGTCAACGGCTCCACCGAGATGGCCGACCTCCTTGCCCGCCGGCTCCTGGCCGAGCGGGCTCCGCTGAGCACGCCGGATCCCCGGTGGGATCGGCTGCTCTACGGCATTCACTCGGTGGAGCAGTACCTCCGGGCTCAGGTGCGCGGCACCGCCTGACCTGGTTCTCTTTTCACTTTGGCCGAAGCACATTGTGAGCATGCTCGAGTCACATCCGCCGGTCGGCCGCGTCGTTGCCACCGAGCTCAAGCCCTCCACGCCCCACCAGTTTTATTTCTGGACCGCGCGCGAGTCGCCGATCGGAATCGGCGCCATCGTGCGCGTCGAGGAGCAGGGACGCGTCGTCTTCGGCGTGGTGACCGACGGCTTCGCCTACTCCGATCTGGTGACGCCCATGCACGCCGTGATCGGCGCCGACGGCGATCCGGTCGCCGCCGGCATCGAGCCCACCACCCGGGCCGAGATCCGTCTGTTCTCCGCGGCGGTGCTCCGACAGATGCCCGAGGAGCCACTGCAGCCGGTGCCGCTCGGGCCGGTCTGGCTGGCATCCGATGCCGATGTGGTCCTGGCGTTGCGGATGGACAGCTACACCACCGGCGACCGGCCCACCGGTATTCCCATCGGACTCTACGCCGCCGGCGGCCTCGAATCGCCGGTCTATCTGGACTGCGATTTTCTCCTGGGACCCGAAGCCGCGCATCTCAACATCACCGGCGTCTCGGGTCTCGCCACCAAGACCAGCGCGGTCGAGTTTCTTCTCAGCAGCATCTTCCAGACCTTTCCCCGACACAAAGGCTCGGTAGCGGCTCTCTGCTTCAACGTGAAGGGCCCCGATCTCTGTTTCCTCGACCAGCCGGCCGCGTTGAACGAGGAGGACCGCCGGCTCTACGCCAAGCTGGGTCTCAGGCCGGAGCCCTTCAGCAACGTGCGTTACTACGCGCCGTTCAAGGGCGACGGCGTCAACCTCAACACCCTGCGCACCCATGATGCCCTGGCGGCCAACACCGAGCCTCTCGTCTGGGGGCTGCACGAGGTTCTCGACTACGCCGAGGTGGTGCTCAACCGCGACGACGTGGATGCCAAGGCTGACGCCTTCATTGATTTTCTGGGCGAGCGGGTGGTGGGGAGAGAGTATCGGGACGAGATGTTGCGGGGCAAGCCGTTCCTGGTGCAGAGCTTCGCCGACCTGGAAGAATTCTTCCGCGCCATCTTCGAGTTCATGGAGGTCCTCGGCAAAGGCGCCGAGGTCTGGAAAACCCACCATCTCGCCACGATCCGAAAGGTGCGGAACCGGCTGAGCAACATCTCCACCCGCTCCAAGGGCCTCGTCACCGACGACGGGGTCGCCCATGATCTGCCCTGGGGTCGTTTCGCGGACCGGAGCGTGCACGTGGTGGACGTCGCGGGACTCGACCCGCTGGCCCAGGACCTGGTCTTTGCCCGGATCGTCTCCAAGCTCCGCGAGCACCTGGAGCGCCGTGATCTGGGTGTGGACCACGTGGTGGTCTTCGTGGACGAGCTCAACAAGTACGCGCCGGCCGACGGCGCCGATACCTATGTCCGCAAGATGCTGCTCGATCTTTCCGAGCGCGGCCGCTACCTCGGCCTGGTGCTCTTCTCCGCCCAGCAGTTCCGCTCCCAGGTACAGCGGCGAGTGGTCGGCAACGCCGGCACCGGGATCTATGGACGCATGGACATGGACGAGCTGGCCACCCCGGGCTACGCCACCATCTCACCCGCCACCAAGATCAAGCTCGCCACCCTTCCCAAGGGCGAGCTGATGGTGCGCCATCCCCACTTCACCCAGCCGATCTTCGTCAAGTTCCCCCGGCCCGCCGTGCTCAACAGCCGCGAGGGAATCGAGCGTTTCCCCCCCGCCACCGATCTGCCGTTCGCCGAAGCCGTCGCCCGCCAGATGCGTGGGCTCGACCGCCGGGTCGCCACCGATGCCGTGTGCGCGCTGCTGGAGGGCCGCCGCGAGGACGACGTCCGCCGCGCCCTCTCCGCCACCCGCCGGGAGCGGCCCGCCGACGCCTACGCGTTCTTCGCGGCCTGCCTCGGCCGCCGGGTCAACGGTGAGGTAGTCGTTCCCCGGCGCGGCATACCCGCCGTCAGGCGAGCCGACGATTCATATGGACGCTGACAGGACTTCACAGGTCACTGACTACGCCATCAAGCGGGTCCTTGTCACCCTGAGCCCCAGCGAAGGGGCCGCGACCTCGCCGGCGAGACCAGCCTTGGGGACAGCAACGAACTTCCGACTCAGACACTAGAGCGTTGTCTCCGGGCCCGCCTTACGAGACATTAGTAGTGTGAAACTGGCCCACATCGCCGATCCCCACCTGGGCGTCCGGCAGTACCACCGGCAGACCGCTGCCGGGATCAATCAGCGTGAGGCCGATGTGGCTCACGCCTTTCGCGTTGCCGTTGACGGGGTGATCGCGGCGCGACCCGACGCGGTGGTCGTGGCCGGCGACCTCTTCCATTCCGTGCGTCCCACCAACGCCGCCATCGTCTTCGCCTTTCGCCAGTTCCAGCGGCTCCGCGAAGCCCTTCCCGCCGCGCCGATCGTCCTGATCGCGGGCAACCACGACACTCCACGCTCGACGGAGACCGGGTCCATCCTGAGCCTCTTCGAGGAGTTGGGCGTCGATGTGGCGTTCGAGGAGGCCCGCCGCCTGGTCTATTCTGCCCTCGACCTCAGCGTGCTCGCGGTCCCGCACCAGGCGCTGGCGGGAAGCGAGCGGCCTTCGCTCCGCCCCGAGGGATCCCAGCGGCACCGGGTGCTGGTACTGCACGGCGAGGTCGAAGGCGTCTTCCCCGCCGACCGCAGCGCCGCCGAATACGGTGGAGCTCTGATACACCTGCGCGACTTGAGCGCCGGCGAGTGGACCTACGTGGCGCTGGGCCACTATCACGTCCAGCACGAACTGGCGCCGCGCACCTGGTACGCCGGATCGCTGGAGTACGTGAGCCCCAACATCTGGGGCGAGCTGCGAGACGAGGCGGAGCACGGCAGGCCCGGCAAGGGATGGCTGCTGGTTGATCTCGAGCGCGGCACCGCGGCGGCGCAGCCGGTGCCGCCGGCCCGAGATATTCTCGATCTCGAGCCGATCCTGGCCGAAGGATTGGCGGCGCCCGCCATCAATGGGCTCATCACCGAGCGGCTGCACGCGGTGTCCGGCGGAATCACCGACAGGATCGTCCGGCTGGTGGTGCGGGAGATTCCCCGCCACATCGCGCGCGAGCTGGATCACACCGCCATACGCGCATTCAAGTCGGAAGCCCTGCATCTCCACCTCGACCTCCGCCGCCCCGAGGTCAACCGCACCACCGGGGTGGGGTCTCCCGGAAAGCGGCAGACCCTGCCGGAGCTGGTCCACTCCTACCTGGCGCGGCGCCCACTTCCCGGCGAGCTCGACCGGGACGCCTTCGTGCGCCTGGGGGATGAGCTGATGGATGCCGTCGAGCGCGACGTGGCCGGGACCTGATGCAGATCAACCGTCTTCGCCTGGTCAACTTCCGCCAGCACGAGAACACCGAGCTGGAGCTCGGCGCCGGGCTTACCGGGATCGTCGGGCCCAATGGGGCCGGCAAGACCACTCTGCTCGAGGCCATCGCCTGGGCCATGTACGGCATGCCGGCCGCGCGCGGCAGCCGCGAGACCATTCGCCGCCGCGGCGCCCCGCCGCGCGCCAAGGTGGAGGTGGAGGTGGAGTTCAGCCTCGGTCCTCACAACTACCGAGTGCTGCGCACCCTCAACAGCGCCGAGCTCTATCAGGACGGCGACCCGGCCCCGGTGGCCAACAGCCTCGGCTCCGTCACCGAGCGGGTCGTACGGCTACTGGGCATGACTCGCGACGAGTTCTTCAACACCTACTTCACCGGCCAGAAAGAGCTGGCGGTAATGGCCGCGATGAGCGCGCCGGAACGGGCGCAGTTCCTCTCCCGGGTACTCGGTTATGAGCGGATCCGGGCGGCCCAGGATCGGCTCAAGGAAAAGCGCTCGGCACTGAGGGCCCGGCTCGAGGCGCTTCGAGCCAGTCTGCCCGACGTGGCCGAGCTGGAGGCGGCCGCGGTGCACGCCGCCGAGCGCGTCGCTGCCGCGCGTCAGGCTGAAATGTGCGCCTCCGAAGCTTTGGCCGAGGCGGAGCGTTGCCTGGCGGAGGTTCGGCCACGCTGGGAGCGGTTGCAGGAGTTGCGCGAAGCGGTGTTGCAGCTCGAGGCCGAGCTGCAGGTGGCCGGCCACCGGATCGCCGCCGCCGCGGAGCGCGCCGACCGTCTGGAGCGGCAAGCGGTCGAGGCTCGCACGGCGGGCGAGAAGCTGGAACAGATCGGGGCCAGGGTCGCCTCGCTTCCGGACCTTCGCCGGGAAGCGGAGGTGCTCGACCGCCAGGCCGAGTTGCTCGCCCGGCGCAAGGGAGTCCTCGCCCAGCTGGAGGACATCCGCGCCCATCTGGGCGCGGTGGAAGCACAGACCGCTCGCGTTCCACCCGAGTCCGCGCTCGAGGCCGCTCGGGACCGGGTGGGTGACCTGCGGGCTTCGCTCACCGCGGTGATGCTCGACAGCGAGAGCAGCCGCACCGCCTGGGTGCGGGATGCCCAGGACGCCGCCACCAAGCGGCAGGGGCTCGCCGAGCAGTACCAGGAGCTCAGAGAACAGCGGCAGCGCCTGGTTAAAGCCGGCGCCCGGGGAATCTGTCCCACCTGCAACCGTCCCCTCGGCGCCGAATACGAAAAGGTGCTCGGTCTCCTCGACCGGCAACTCGAGGAGGTCGTTTCCAACGGCAACTTCTACAAGCAGCGGATAGAGCAGTTGCAGCAGGAGCCCTCCGAGCTCGACGAGCAGGACCGGCGCCGCATAGCGCTCGACCGCGCGCTGTCGGAAGCCACCGGGGAGCTGGGCCGGCTGGAGGCACGCGCCCAGGAGGCCGTCCCCTTGGGCCGGGAGCAGAACCGTCTGGCCCAACGGGTGAAAGAGCTGGAGGCCTCGCTGGAGCCGCTGCCCGCTACCTACCACGAACGCCGCCACGCGGAAGTTGCGGCGGAGATCAAGGCACTGGAGCCGCTGGCGCTACAGGCCGAGCGGCTGCGCGCGGTGGCCGACCGCGGCGCGGCGCTCG
Organism: Gemmatimonadales bacterium; assembly: GCA_013813875.1. Classification (GTDB taxonomy): domain Bacteria; phylum Gemmatimonadota; class Gemmatimonadetes; order Gemmatimonadales; family GWC2-71-9; genus CAVVWJ01. Next base: position 11,279 of record JACCQZ010000174.1, read on the forward strand.
ATACCGAGCTGGAGGCGATACGGCGAGACCGGGAGCAGGCGGTGGCCGGGGCGGCGGAGTGTCGCTCGCGGATCGCGGCGATGGATTACAGCGAGGCCGCCTTTCGGGAGACTCGCGAGGCCGAGGTGGCAGCGGAAAGGGGGCGCCAGGAGGCCGAGGTCGCGTTTGTCAGAGCCCGGGGGGAAAGTGCCGGGGCGATCCAAGCCGTGGAGGCGGTTGCCCGGCGGCGATCGGAACGGGCCGAACGCGAGCGGCAAGCGGCGGCGGCGGCGCACGACCTGGCGCTGCACCAGGAGCTCGACCGGGCGCTCACCGATCTGCGCACCGAGCTGAACGCCGCACTCCGTCCCGACCTCTCGGAGCTCGCCTCGGGGTTCCTGCGGGACCTCACCAACGGCCGCTATACCGACCTCGAGCTCGATGAGGACTACGGCACCACCCTTCTCGACGACGGAGATCCCAAGGCGGTCATCTCCGGCGGCGAGGAAGACATCGCCAACCTCGCCTTGCGGCTGGCCATCAGCCAGATGATCGCCGAGCGCGCGGGGCAGCCGCTCTCACTGCTGATCCTCGACGAGATATTCGGCTCACTCGACGAGGACCGCCGGGCCGCGGTGGTGGATCTGCTCCGCAGCCTCGCCGACCGCTTTCCCCAGGTTATTCTCATCACCCACATCGAGTCGGTTCGCGAAGGATTCGACCGGGTGGTGCGCGTGGGGTTCGATCTCGCGAACGGAGTGGCCACCGTGCGCGACGAGCCGCTGGGCGGTCATGAGGAGGCGGCGTGAAGTGGCGACCCGACCGTAGCGTGCGCGGTCCCGACCGCCCCACGCTTCGCGACATTGATCCTCTCAATCGGGTCTTTGCCGAATCCTTCACCGACCGCTACAGCCGCGACGGACTCGTCGGCGTGCGGGTGCCCCAGCTCAACCCGCTGGTGTGGCGCTACGCCCTGGAGGACGCCGGGGACGGGGCGATGATCTGGCGCGATGCCGACGGGCAGATGGTGTCCTTCAACATGGTGCATCGGTCGGGCACCGAAGGCTGGATGGGCCCGCTCGCCGTCCGCCCGGACCGCCAGGGTGAGGGGATCGGGTCCATGATGGTGCGGATCGGGGTGGACTGGTTGCGGTCCCAAGGAGCCACCACCATCGGCCTCGAGACCATGCCCCGCACGGTGGACAACATCGGCTTCTACAGCCGGATCGGGCTGGTGCCCGGCCACCTCACCGTCACCCTGGTGCACGAGGCTCCCCACCGCGCCGCCGCGTCCGTCGAGCGCCTCTCGGCCGCGGGGACAGAGGCAGGAGAGCGAATCGAGGAGTGCCGCCGGCTGACCGACGACCTGCTTCCCGGAGTGGATTTTACCCGCGAGATCGCGCTCACCCGCGAGCTCGCCATCGGAGACACCACGTTAGTGCGGGAAGGCGAGGATCTGGTGGGGTTCGCGCTGTGGCACTCCACCCCGCTGGCGGCGGGGCGGCCCAGGGACGAGCTCCGAGTGCTCAAGCTCGTGGCGCGCTCAATGTCGGCCCTGGACCGTCTTCTCGAAGCGCTCCAGGCGTCGGCTGGCGCCGAGCGGGTGGGCCGAGTGGCGCTTCGCTGCCAGACCGGGTTCAGCGCCGCTTACTTACGTCTGGTCACCCTGGGCTATCGGGTCCACTGGACCGACCTGCGCATGATCCTCGGGAGCCATCCGCAGCCCGCTCCCCGTGAAGGGATCGTCATGTCCAACTGGGAGATATGACGGCGCCCCGTTCGTAGACACGCCGGCGGAGTCGGGAGGCCCGTTGGGCGAGGGGGCCAAAGCTTCCTCGACCGATTCCAACAGCCGGGACGGGAGGAAAGGCTTCCGCAGCAGCGGGACCTCCGGGTCGAACAGCTCATGGGTTTGGAGGTAAGCCTCGGGGTATCCGGAGACGTACAGCATGGGTACGTCGGGCCAGCGGCTGACGATCCGCTGCCGCAGCTCGCGCCCATTCATTACCGGCATTACCAGGTCGGAGACGACCAGGTCAATGTCGCCGGCGGAGGCTTCGAGCACTCGCAGGGCAGCCTGTCCATGCGTCGCCTCCAGCACCCGATAGCCGGCGCCGGCCAGGGCGCGGGTGAGAAGTGTGCGGACGACTTCCTCATCGTCCACGATCAGGATGGTTCGTGCCGGGAAGGGCTCGCCGGGTTGCTTCAGCTCGGAAAATTGCAGGAGGGCCGTCCACTGGGAGTCGAAGGTTGCTAAATAGGACTCGCCCAATCGCTAAACTGTGACCGTCGTCACCCGCCCAGCTTCGTCTCTTCACCAATACCTCACGGCTCTGACCGCCCCTTTGCCCGATTGGGACCGCGCCGGCGAATCCGGTAGCGGCTCTCTCCCGGCTGAATATTTCCGGAATCTTGGCCGGCCCGGCCCACTGAATTGATCCTGCACACGTTCAGTAATACTACACATTTTTTTGTTACAAACAAGGTAAGTAGAAGATCGTAACTTGTTATGGTAAAGTAAGTTATTAAAAACGGTGATTTCAGCAAAGGTACTTACCTGTACAGGAACTGCGTATTGAAATTAGTGCCCGCGACACCGAGACTATGTCGCGGCCCAAGGGTGGTGGTGGTGACTAGGGAACGGTTGGGTCGAAACGTTAAGGAGAGTACATGAGAGGCTAGCCCGATGACGTACACCTTCAAGCTTGCGCGCCGCCTTGCCATCTCGCAACACTTAGGCATGCTCACGATTCTGCTGTTGGCGGCTTGCGCCGGCGAGTCTACCGCGCCCGATGGCAGCGCGCCGCCCGACGCTCCTCCGGAAGTCGCCTCGCTTCGGGTAACGCCCAGAACGATCACGATCGAAACCAATCAGCCGATAGTCTTTCGGAGCGCCGCCGAGACCCCCTCGGGCGACTCTCTGGCACCGCCGGTCGCGTGGAACGCGTCGGGTGGCAGCATCAACCCCGACGGTACCTTTACCTCCGACAGCGTCGGCACCTTCATGGTAATCGCCGCTACCCGGCCCCGCGCCCGGGATTTCGCGGATGCACCGGTGGCGCGGGATGGCTCCCGTCGCCTGCCCCTGCGGGAGCCGAGGGCGGACACCTCTCTCGTGCGCGTGGTGCCCCGGCCTGGCAATCTGCTCAGGCTCGCCGTCTCGCCTGATACGGCGACGGTCGCGAGGGGAGCGACCAGAACGTTCACGGTGATGGGCCGCAACGGCACGGGCGTACTCCGGCCGGTCGGCGTAACCTGGGAGGCCACCGGCGGTGTCATTGACCCGGCTGGTGTGTACACGGCGGGCGAGAGCATCGGCACCCACCGGGTCATCGCCACCAGTGTTTCCCGTACGCTGGCCGATACCGCCATCGTGGTGATTGTCCCCACCGGCGGCACTCCCGATCCGGACTCGATCCCCCAGCCGGACCCGACGCCTGATCCCGACCCGATCCCCGATCCCGATCCGGCGCCGACTTCGACGCTCGCCCGGGTGGTCCTCACCCCGGCTGTGGCCAACGTGGCCACCGGCCGGACCGCTCAGTTCGCCGCCTACGGCCGCAGCACCGTCGGCGACAGCCTTCCCGTTGCCGTCACCTTCTCGGCCACCGGCGGCAGCGTCACCTCCGCCGGCCTCTACACCGCCGGATCGCAGGCCGGCAGCTTCAAGGTCATCGCAACCTCCAACGGAATTTCGGACACCTCGGTGGTGACGCTCGTCCGAGCCCTCGGGTCCGGCGGGCGGACGGGGCTGCCGTTCGGTCCCTCTCAACAGCTGGGCCGCTCGGGAGGAGTGGTAGCTCCGTTCAGCATGTCGAGCGACGCGGCTGATGCCGTGAACATCGTCAGCCGGATCAACGCCGCGCGCGCCGGCAACTACACCTTGATGCTGAGCATGACCGGTGGGAAGCATGAGCGGTACATGAGCACCATTGGCGGGGTTCAGCAGTTCGACGAGGCCAAGTGGCGGGCCAAGATGGACACCTACAACACCCCCGCGATCAAGGCGGCCATGGCTCAGGGAGTGGCGGACGGAATCATCATCGGTAACCTGGTGATGGACGAGCCCCACGTCTCGGGCGGCGGCGACGGGAACACCTGGGGACCGCGGGGCACGATGACCAAGCTGCGGGTGGATGGAATGTGCAGCTACGTCAAGCAGATTTTTCCCACCCTCCCCACCGGTGTCTTTCATCAGCACGATACCTTCGAGCCCAACAAGAGCTACAAGGTATGCGATTTCATGACGGTCCAGTACAACCACCGTCGTGGGAGCGTCACCGCCTTCCGGGATGAAGCTCTGGCGCTCGGGCGGCGTGACGGGCACGCCATCATGTTCAGCCTCAACATCCTGAACGGCGGGGTCCAGGACAAGGATGGCAACGTGGACTGCGCCGGAACCGGGGGCCGGGGGACCTTTGGGATCAATTGCCGGATGACGGCGGCCCAGGTCCGCGAGTTCGGGATGGTGCTGGGGCCGGCGGGTTGCGGGCTCTTCATGTGGCGGTACGATCCAGAGTTCGTGTCGGACCCGGAGAACCAGAGGGCATTTAGAGATATCGGCGGGCGATTAGCGACGTTACCCGCGAAATCCTGCACCAGGTCCTGAGGCACGGTCATCTTGAAGGGATCCGTCCCAGCCGCGGCTGGGGACCGACCGGAGGGGGAAGAGCCCCTCCGGTCGTTGTCTTTTCCCAGCAGGATTGTCTGTGGCCGAAGTGCCACAGTCGCGGTGCGTGCGGGAGGAAATTGGCTGGAGTGTGCCAGAGTCGCTGCCCTCTTTCACCCGCCGCCCCAGCAACGTTCGAGGTGCCCTTCGGGTTTTCCCTATACTAGATTGTCTCACGCAGCCACTGGTCGAGCAGCAGGTCCGCCCTTCGGGGGCATGGATCGTGCTGCGTGGGCGCGGGACTTCCGGCCGCAACCTTTCTTCGGTTCTCACGAGGTTTATGCGTACACTCGCCTCCCTGTTCTTGCTGGCTTCGCTCGTGCTCTCGCTCCCCGCTGCGGCGCAGCAGTCTCGATCTTCAAGTGAGCAGGCCGTTCTCACTCCGGGAGATTCGGTGCGGATCGTAGTGTGGCGCAAGCCGGAGTTCAGTGGGGATTTCGTGGTGGCGCCGGACGGCTCGGTCACCCATCCACTGTTCCGCTCGGTTCAGGTGGCTGGGATACCCTATGCCACGGCCGAGGCCAATCTGCGCAGGTTCCTGGCCCGCTTCGAGGAGAACCCCGAATTCGTGATGGAGCCCCTGGTGCGGGTAGCCGTTTCGGGTGAGGTGGCCCGGCCCCAGGTATTCGCGGTCCGCCCCCAAACCACCATCGGCGAGGCGGTAGCGCGTGCCGGCGGAGCCACAGAAAACGGCGCCCGCAACCGGATCCGGGTGCTTCGCCTCGAGCCCAACGGCCGCCAGCAGGAGGTGATCCTCAACCTCTCCGACCCGACTGGTGGGTCCGGTACGCTTCCGGTGCGGTCCGGAGACCAGATTGTAATTGACCGAAGGAGGTCTTTCGTGAGGGACATCCTGATACCCGGGCTCGGCATCATTGGTTCAGTCGCTTCGGTCGGCCTTCTCATCGATCGCGCAAGCCGGTAGATCATATGCCCTCTCTACCTCCGCCACATCGCCAGCTTTCCAGCGGCTATGAGCCGCCCATGCGGGCCATCGAATACCCTGAGGTGTCCGGAACGGTAACCTTCCGGCAGGCCCTCACTGTGTTGCGCCGGCGATACCTGCTGATCCTCGGGATGACCTTGCTGGGAGCGGTCGTCGGGTTCTTCCTGGCCTCGAGGACCCCCGCTACCTACCAGGCCTCCGCCATGATCCGGCTGGCCGGCGAGCGGCAGACCCTTACCGGTGTCGAAGAAGGCGCTCCGCAGCTGGTCCGCACCGCCGACCCCTTGCTCTCGATCATCGAGCTGCTGCGCAGCCGGGCCGTAGCCGGGGTGGTGGTGGACAGCCTTAGCCTGCAGGTGACCAGCAGGACTCCTGATTTCTCCCGTGAGGAGCTGACGCGGGTCAAAGTGGATCCTCGCACTGCCGGCGACTCGGTCCAGCTTGTTTTCGGCGAGAGCGAAGTCAAAGCTCAGCGGGCGGAGCGCGAGGTCACATCGGCCTACGGCCAGCTCATCAACCTCGGAGTGGTGCAGTTCGCCGTGAGCTCCCGTCCCGCTGTCGAGACGGCCACCCTGGGGATCGCGTCGCGGGAACAGGTGATAGACGGATTGGTCGCGGGGCTTCTGATCTCGAGGAGGTCGGAGACCGACGTAATTGACGTGCGCTACATCGCCCAGAACCCGCGCACGGCCCAGCGGATCGTCAACTCGACCGTCGAGGGCTTCCAAACGCTGAACGTGCAGTGGGCGCGCGAGCGTTCCCGCCGCAGGCGCGAGTTCCTGTCGGAGCAGTTGGCCCAGACCGACAGCATGCTGGCTCGCGCGCAGGCGGAGCTCAGCTCCTTCCGCAGCCGGCAGCAGCTCGCCAGCTCGCGGGATGCACTCGCCTCGCAGCAGACCGCTCTCCTGGCGCTCGATGCGCGCAGGGAAGAGCTGGACGCCGACCGGCGCACCTTCACCGCCCTGCTCGGCCGGCTGAAGGCCAGCGATGAGGCTTCCCGAACCGAGGCGCTGCGGGCGTTGGCCACCTCCATGGCGATGGCCGACAACCCGGCGATCGGCGGGCTTTATCAGCAGCTTCTGGGATACCAGGCTCGTCTCGATTCGATGACCACCGGTCCCTGGCGCGCCTCGGCCAATAACCCCGACGTCGTCCAGTTGAAGGCCCTGTCCCGGACCACCGAGAATCAGTTGGTGCAGGCGGTGAGCAGCCACGTCGGCGCGCTCGATGCCCGGGTGGACGCGCTGGGCGCCCTGCGCCAGCGCACCGGGGCCTCCATGCAGGTCCTCCCGGCAATGGCTGAGGAGGAGATGCGGCTGAGCCGCAGGGTGGATGCCCTGGCCACCTCGGCCGACGAGCTTCGCAGTGATTTCCAGCGCGCCCGCATGGCTGAGGCGGTGGAAGCGGGCGACATTGATGTGGTCGCTTTGGCCCCGCTCCCATCTACCGCGCTTCTCAGCGGCGCGGTATTGAAGCTCGCCATGGGTCTGTTCCTCGGGCTCATGCTCGGCCTGGTGTTCGCTTACGTTCTCGAGGCGCTCAACACTTCCATCCGTCGCCCGGAAGACCTCGAAGCGGTGCTGCACGTTCCCGGACTGGCCGTCATCCCCCGCATCACCAGCGGCTCCCGGACCGGAGGGTCGGCTTTCCGGAAACTGCTGGGCAACGGGAAGGCCGGCCGTCAGGAGGTCGGCTCTCCCCTGACCGGCGGGCAGACCTTCTCCATCGGCATTGAGGCCTTCCGCAACCTGCGCACGAGCCTCATCTGGTCGGATGGTGGGGAAGCCCTGAAGTCGCTGGTCGTCACCAGTGCCGCGCCGGGCGAGGGGAAGACCTTGTGCGCCGCGAACCTCGCCGTCGCGCTCGCCTACGATGGGCTCAACGTGCTGCTGGTGGATTGCGATATCCGCCG
>JACCQZ010000116.1 GCA_013813875.1 Gemmatimonadales bacterium
TCATGCGGCTCTTCATCGCGCGCGAGGCGGTGGACACCCACCTCAAGATCGCCGGCGCACTGATCGACCCGAAGACGCCGATGAAGGCCAAGTTCGCGGCACTCCTGCGCTCCGGCCTGTTCTACGCCACGTGGTACCCTCGGCTCTGGTTCGGACTGCGCGGACGCTTCGGCTACCGCGAGTTCGGGCCGCTCGCGACCCACGTCCGCTTCGTCGAGCGTGCGAGCCGGAAGCTCGCCCGCACGCTGTTCCACTGCATGGTGCGGTTCGGTCCCAAGCTCGAGAAGCGCCAGGCCGTGCTCGGCCGGCTGGTGGAGATCGGGGCCGAGCTGCTGGCCATCACGGCCGCGTGCAGCCGCGCCCAAACCATGGTCAAGCAGGACCCCGCGAACCGTGGTCCGGTCGAGCTGGCGGATCTCTTCAGCCGCCAGGCGCGGCGCCGGGTGGAAGACCGGTTCGCCGCGGTGTTCGACAACGATGACCTCGCCGCGTATGCTGTGGCGCAGCAGGTGATCCGTGACGAGCACACCTGGCTCGAGCAGGGGATGGCGCGGCTGGGGGAGGAGCGATAGGCGGTTGCCAACGGGCGCTCGACCGCGCGCCTGTATATTTCCGGCAACCTTCACCCGAGTCAGCGATGGCGACAGCCGAAGGCAGGACCATCCCGTTCGTGGGTCCGGAGGCCGTGGATACCACGGTGTTGGAGACCTTCGAATATGCGGGTCCGGACCAGGTGATCGTGACCGAGACCCGGGAGTTCAGCCCGGTGTGCCCCTACAGCGGACTTCCCGACTTCGCGACGCTGCGAATTACCTACACACCGTCGGACCGGTGCGTCGAGCTCAAGAGCCTCAAGTACTACATCACCAGCTATCGCGACGTGGGCATATTTCAGGAGCACGCCACCGCGAAGATCGCAGAAGATCTGTTCCGGGTGCTGCAGCCGAAGCGGCTGGCGGTGACGACGATATACAACACTCGGGGTGGGTTCGATACGACGTGCACGGTGGAGCTGCCGGGTTAAAGCACGCTACTTGGCCGCCACTCCCGCCGACGGGCGGTTGGGAATCCGCTCCGGTGCCGACTTGGCGCCCCGCGGCAGGAGCTCCGGCAGATTGGCCAGCTCCAGCGCCGTCACCGCCATCACCGCGGCTGCCTGTTTGAGATCGCCCTCGACCGCCTTGTCGTAGGTGTCGCTCTGCGAGTGGTGGGTGTGGTTGTAGCCGCGAGGATGCTGGTCGAAGTTGAAGGCCGGGACACCGTAAGGGGTGAACGGCAGGTGGTCGGTGCCCGACTTGACCGCTTCCCTCACCTCGGTTGCGCCGAGCGAAGCCACCGGCGCCAGCAACGCCCGCCACGTCTCCGCCAGATCGTTTCGCCCCTGCAGCGCCTGCCCCACGATCATCCCGGTCCCATTGTCAATGATCAGCACCGCCTGGGTGCTGTCCGCCTCTGCCGCATGGGCGGCGGCGTACGCGCGAGATCCCATCAGTCCCTGCTCCTCGCCGCCGAAGAGGATAAAGCGGATCGTCCGTTTGGGCTTGACCCCCGACCTGGCGATGGCCCGCGCGGCTTCCAGCACCACCATTGATCCCGCGCCGTTGTCGGTCACTCCGGTGCCCAGGTCCCAACTGTCCAAATGCGCGCCCAGGATGACGACTTGCCCGGGCCGCGCGCTTCCCCGGATTTCAGCCACCGTGTTCCACTGCTGGGTCGGCTGCCGGCTGAAGCTGTTGTCCACCCGACCCTCGACTCGCGGCGTCACCCCGGCGCCGATAAGCCGCTCGAAATGGGCATAGTCTTCGTGGGAGATGACGATGTTGGGCAGCGGGGAGATCCGGTTGGGTGACCCGCTCATGGTCATGAGCGCATGCTCCTTCCCGCCGTCCACCAGCGTGCCGAGGGCCCCGGCTTCCCGGAGGATGTAAGGGAGATCAATCTGGAACTGCCGCCGCGCCTGCACGGCGGCCCTGGTGGTATCCGCACTGGCGAGCCCTCGAAGCCTGACCCGCTCCGCCAGCGCGGCGGAATCTTCCGCTGAGGGAGGCGGCGCGTCCGGATTCCAGATCGGCGCGGCCTCGCGCGGCAGCACCCACGCCCCGCGCAGTCGAGTCCGGTGCACGGCGAGGCTCTCCGGGGTAGAGAGATCGGTCA
>JACCQZ010000189.1 GCA_013813875.1 Gemmatimonadales bacterium
CGTGACCGCGCAACCCCGCCCGACCCACCAACTGGTGGGAGATCAATTCGAGCGCATTGCCAAAGCTCTCTCCGACCCGCGGCGAGTGGCGGTGTTGGAGACGATCGCCCGGGAGGAGGACTGTCCCTGCCAGCAGTTGGTGGCGGAGTTCCCGGTGTCCAAGGCGACCATCTCGCACCACTTGAAGGAGCTGTCCCGCGCCGGGATCGTGGATACCGAGCGCCAGGGACAGTTCGTCCGCTGCCGGGTGCGGCGGGAGGTGCTGGAGGCATACGCGGCGGAATTGTTGCGGCGAGTCGCGGGACCGTGCGAGTTGGAGCCGACGCGGCGGAAGTAGGGACTGCTGTGCTTGCTATGCTGGAATCGCGGCTTGGCGGCGGCGTGGGGCACGGCACTCCCTCCGGTCGCTGCAGGCCACCCCGGGGGTCCCGGTACTGGGGAACCATCACCCGGCCTGACGCTCCCTCCGGGTGCACCATCCCCAGCGCCCCCGCAACGATACCAGTCCGCACGCCGAGGGTCGCCACCGCGCCGCGATACCACCATCTTTCAGCGCGTCTTCCGCCAGGACCTTACATGCTCGACGCCATCCGCGGCTTCGTCACTCGCAATATCCTCCGCGCACCGGAGACCTCCCCGCCAACCCACTCCCGCGCCCCTTCCGGCGGAGTTCAACTGGCTGCCTGCGCCCTTCTGCTCGAGCTGGCGCACGCCGACGGCGAGCTCAGCCCCAATGAGCTGGCCCACATCGAGAGCGCGCTTGGCCGCCACTTCGGCCTGGAGCAGAACACGGCCGCCGAGCTGATCGCGCTCGCCGAGGCGGAGCGGAGCCAATCCATAGACCATTTCCAGTTTACCCGCCTCATCGCCCAGCAGTACAACCTGGGCCAGAAGAGGGTGCTGGCCGAAGTGATGTGGGGAGTTATCCTGGCGGACGGACAGATTGCCCAGCACGAGGCCTCGCTGGTGCGGAAGCTCGCGAGCTTGCTCGACCTCGAGCCCGCCTATCTGGCACAGGCGCGCAGCGCCGCCGCTACAACTACTCCTTCTTCCCGGAGCGCATGATGACGCAGGAGGCGCTGGGAACCTACCTCAACGATCACCTGGCCGGCTCGGTCACCGCCGTCGAGGTGCTCGAGCGCGCGATCGAGTCCAGCGAGGACTCCGCGTTGGGACCGTTCCTCTCGGAGTTGCTCGAGGCGATCGAGGACGATCGGGATCTGCTTCGCCACCTGCTCAAGCGCATCGGCGTGGCTGAAAGCCCCCTCAAGAAGGCCGGCGCCTGGCTGGCCGAAAAGGTCGGGCGCGCCAAGCTCCGCGACTCCGGCAATCCCGCGGCGCTCGGCCGCCTGGAGCTGCTGGAGATGCTGGCCACGGGCATCCACGGCAAGTTGGCGCTCTGGCGCTCGCTCGAAGTCGCGGCCCCCCGTCATCCCGAGCTTGCCGATCTCGATTTCGGGGGGCTGCAGCGGCGGGCTAAGGAACAGCACGACAGCGTCGAGGTCCACCGTCTCGCGGCGGCGGGCGAGGCGCTCTGAGCAGTATGCGGCGCACCGGGCCTCTCCTCCTCGGACTACTGGCCGGGCTGGCTACCTCGGCAACGGCCCAGGGAACATCGGTTCCCTGGGCCCGTCCCCCGGGAAAACATGCCGTCGGATTCGACCTGCTCTTCGCCGCCGACTCCGGCCGGCCGGATGCCGATTCCGCACAGCCGAAGCCGCTGCAGATCGCCCTCTGGTACCCGACCGCCGCCGCCGCCGGGGGCATGCCGCTCACCTATGGCGAGTACGTCGCCCTCGCCGCGGAGCAGCATCCGGCCGACAGCGCGGCGGGCCAGCGGGCGGAGGAGGAGTACCGCGCGTCGCTGGTTTCCCGAGGGGTGCCGGATCGCGTGGTGGACACCTGGTTTCGCAGCCCGCTGGGAGCGCTTCGGGACGCGGCGCCCTCGGTGGGCTCGTTCCCGCTGGTGCTGCTGGCCCAGGGAGATGACCAGAAGGCGCACGATCAGGCGGTGCTGGCCGAGTACGTGGCGAGTCAGGGGTACGTCGTCGCCGCTACTCAGGCGGAGGATCTTCACTTTGCCCTGGCGGGGCTCGCGGCGCGGCCGGAGATCAAGACCCGGCGGATCGGGGTAGTCGCGCATGGCCCCGGATCGCGGGCCGCGCTGCTGTTCGCCACCGAGGAGCCGCGGGTGCGGGCGCTGGTGAGTCTCGACGGGGCGATCGGATCGGCGGCCGGCCGGCAGGCGTTGGAGGCGGGACAGTCGCTCCGCCCCACCGAGATGAATGCCGCGGTTCTCCACGTGTACCAGATGCTCGATTCCCTGGCGCCGCCCGATTTCGAGCTGCTCCGTCTGCTCACCTCCTCGCCGCGCTGGATCGTCGGACCCGTGGCGCTTCGCCACCAGCACTTCACCACGCTCGGCGCGGCGGTCGGCGCCTTTCCCGACCTCGCCGCCGCCACCGGTGCGGAGGAAGGAAGCACCCAGGTCTACGCCGGGATCGCCCAAACCGCGGTCGAGTTCCTCGACGCCTTCGTCAAGTGGAACGGCAGCGCGCGGGCCCGAGTGCTCGGCGACGCGCGCTGGCCCGAGGGACACCGCGTCACCCGAATCCGCTCGACGACGCGCCGGCCGGCCGCTCTCTCCCGGTAGCGCCGGGCCAGAGCAGTGCTTCCAGCGCCTCGAGGCTGTCCACCAGACTCGGACCCGGCCGGCTGAAGTGGCCGACGCCGTCCACCACATGGACTCGTCCCGACCGCGCGCAGGGCAGCGTGTTGAAGCCTGGCCGCCCGCGCAGCAGCGCCAGCTCCACCTGCGCGCGCTCCGCGGTGAAGCCGCAGCAGGCCAGCACCATCACCTCGGGCCGCCATTCGAGCACCTGGTCCCATCCGAGGGTTCGGCTGGGCTCACCCGGGAGACCGAGCCCATCGTGTCCACCCGCCAGCTCCACCAGCTCGGGATTCCAGTGCCCGCCGCACATCGGCGGGTCGGCCCACTCCAGAAACGCGACCCGCAGGCGGTCGCCGAAACCAGCCCTCCGGGTGCGTACCGCTTCCACCCGCCGGCGAAGATCGGCCACCAGGCGGGCGGCACATCGCGCCCGGCCCGTGGCTTGGCCCACGGTTTCGATATCACCGAAGACCTGCTCCAGCGTCCGCGGCTCCAGGGTGAGCACCTTCGGTGCCGAGCCCAGCGCGGGCAGCGCCCGTCCCAGCTCACCGGGCCCGACCGCGCACACCTCACAGAGCGCCTGGGTCACGATGAGATCGGGCCGCAGCCGGTCCAGCAGCTCGACATCCAGTTCGTAGAGCGATTCACCGCCCGCCAGGCACTCGCGCACCTCGGCGTCAATGGCTCGGCTGCTGGCGTCCTTGGGCACTCTGGTTCGGGTGACCCGGGGCAGCGTCGCCACCGGCCCCGGGAAATCGCAGGAGTGGCTCACCGCCACCAGCGAAGTCTCCAGCCCCAGCGCCCGCACGATCTCGGTGGCGCTCGGGAGCAGGGACGCGATCCGGAGTCGGCTCAGCCGGCCAGCAGATCCGCGAACACGAATCCCTCCCGCTCTACGACGTTGCCCGGCCTTACCGCGACCGGCCCGCCGAGCATCGGCCCCTCGCTCACGAAGGTATGGAACTCTCCCCGCTCTCCGCAGGGGTCCACCCCGTCAGGAAGTGCGTCCAGCAGATCGCCATCGAGCTCGCGCCCGGCCAGCTCGCGGGGCAGTTGCGCGGGGTCGAGGCAGACGATGCGGGTGCGCACTCCGGCCGCCAGCATCGTATCAATCAGCGCGCGAGTCGGGGCGAGCCAGAGCGGAAACAGCGGCTCCAGTCCGGTGCCCCGCATCCGCTCTTCCCGGTAGGCACGCACGTCCGGCAGGAAGAGATCGCCGAAGGCCACGTGGGTGGGCGCCCAGGCGCGGTGCAGCTCCGCCACGGCCGACCGCATCGCGTCCTCGTAGCGCTCGTTGCTGCAGGGCCAGTCGAGACCCACCTGGTGCAGGGGAAGTCCGGCCGCGGCCGCCTGAGCTCGCAACAACTCGATCCGCACCCCGTGCATCGCCACCCGCTCGAAGGCGGTAGTCACCGTGGTGAGCAGCCCGACGACTTCCACTCCGGGGTCCTGTCGCAGCCGATACAGCGCCCACGCCGCGTCCTTGCCGCCGCTCCAGGAAACCACCACCCGCTTCCGCTCAGGGCACATGCGAGGCGACGCCCACGAAGATGGCGCGGCCGCGAGCGGGGTACGCCGCGGCCTGCTGGTAGTCGTGGTCCAGCAGATTCTCCACTCGCGCGGTGACCTCGAGTGCCGCCGAGCCCGAGCGCCGGCCCAGCACGGTGACGCTGCCGCTCAGATCGAGCGTGCCGTACCCGGAGAGCTCCACCCGGGTGGCGGGGAAGGTGTCGAAGAGAAGGTCGTCGCGGCTGCCGACATAATTGAGCACCGCGCCCACCCGCCCGCGTCCCTCCCAGGCCGACTGCAGCCCGAGGGTAAAGGCGTCTCGAGGACGGCGGAGCAGCCGCTCTCCCTCGGCGAACGTCGCGCCCGCGCCGGTGTCGAATCCCGCATCGGTGACCTCGGTGCTGAGCCGGGTATAGGACACCGTGGCCTCGAGCGGTCCTGCCGGCCGCGCGCGAACCGTGACCTCGACGCCCGACGCGTTGGCCCCGGCCACGTTGAAGAAGTTGGGACTCTCCGGCGTGGGAGCCTCGAAGGTGAACTGGATCAGGTCCCGGAACCGTTGGATAAAGCCGGTGAGCGAGAGCGCCACCCGTCCCGCCGCCAGATCCTGCTCGATGCCACCCTCCACGCTGAACGAGCGCTCCGGCCGCAGATCGGGATTCCCCCGCGCGAAGCCCACCGCGAAGTTGTCGAAGAACGTCGGCTCCTTGAAGCCGGTGCCCACCGATCCGCGAAGCCGCGTCGCCGCCGCGGCGAAGGCGAGCGCGTTGGCGCGGTAAGTCCAGAAGCTGCCGAACCGCTGGTTCCGGTCCAGCCGCCCGCCGGCGGTGAGCTGAAGCCGGCGCAGTGGCAGCGCCGACGCCTGCAGGTAGAATCCCCAGTTGGCGCGCTCGGGCGCGGGCCCGGTTGGGAGCAGCGGTTGGCTCTCATCCAGTCGCGTCGAGGTTTCCTGCCGCTGGGCATCGAAGCTCACCCCGGCGAGCCCGCGCACGCCGGCGGGGAGCGCAAGCTGGCTGCGTGCATCCACCGTCCACCGCCTGGTATCGGTGCGGTCGCTGCCGAAGGTATCGGGGCCTGGCGCGGCATCGGGACGATTCTCGAATCCATTGGAGACGGTGCCGCGACCCACCAGCAGCTGTCCCTCCACGGCGCCGGAGAATCGGTGCGCCAGATCCAGCGAGAGGGTGAGGCTTTCCTCGGTGTTGAACTGGTTGCGGTCCACCAGGGCACCGGCGAAATCGGTGGGGAAGTGAAACACCCCGTCGCCGTACCGCCCGGCGAAGGTGATGCCGGTCCGCTCGGCCGGGCGAACCCGAAACCGGCCGCTGGCCACGGTATTCCGGTAGTCGTTGTTGAAGGCGTAGGTGCCGTTGGTGGTGAGCCGGGAGAGCGAGCCCGACCAGCCCAGCCGCTCGCTTCCTCCCAGCGCCCCCACTTCCCATCGGGCGCTGCCGAACGAACCCGCTTCGCCGCCCGCGTCCACCCGCGCCGGACCATTTCCCTCGCGGGTAACGATCTGGACCACCCCGGCGATCGCGTCGGATCCGTAGAGCACGCTGCCCGGCCCCCGCAGCACCTCGATCCGGTCTACGTTGTCGGTGGTGAGCGAGGCAAAGTCGTACGATCCGCCGGGCTGATTCACCGGCACCCCATCCACCAGCACCTTCACGTAGTCGCTCTCGCCGCCGCGCACGAAGAGCGAGGTGGTGGCGCCCCACGAGCCTCCCTGCGACACCTGCACGCCGGGCACCTGCCGCAGGGCGTCGCTGACGAAACGGATGCCCCGCTCGCGCAGCTGCTCACCCTGGAGCACCGTGACGGTGGCGGCCACCGAGTCGGCCGTCACCGGATAGCGGTTGGCCGTCACCACGATCTCCGGCAGCGACGCCGTATCGGGCCGCTGCTGCGCGGCAGCGGCCAGGGGAAAGGCGAGCAGCAGCGCGAGCAAGATCATGCCGTTTCTCCAGTCGTGAACGCTCAAGAGAATCGCCCATCCTCGAGGTGTCGAAGATGGGCGATCGCGGGCCGTATCGGAGGGCCGGAGTCGCCACCGTTCCCTCCCCCGAGGGTTGACATGGTGGCGCGAGTAGAGAGGTCTCCTGGCTTCGGGCTCTCGCTCGCCTTCCCGGTTTCCCAGTGGCTGATGAGCGAGGGTAATGCTGCCCGTTACAGTGGCGGGGCCGCGCCGGATTTGCACCGGCTTCCGAGTAGCTCTACTCGCGTAATTCGATTGTAGAACGGGGTCATCATACGCGCCGGACTCGGCGGGCGCAAGGGCCCATCGCGGTGAGCGGCATCACATCCCGTCGTGACGCGGAGCACCGCAGCGCGGCGGCTCAGGCCGCATAGTAGCGGCTCACTTCCCCCGCCCACTTCCGCCCGGCGCGAGGCTTGGCAGGCGCGGGACGCTGACGTCGAAGGAGACAGATGATGAGTATGCCAGATACACGGGCCGGAGGCACGCCGCAAGCGGGCCGGGGCTCCGAGCCAGATACGGCGCTGCCCCCCGCGGGAGCCACGGGCGGCTCCTCGGCGCAGAGCGGCCCCCGAGGTCAGTTCCGGGAAGTGAAGGAGCAGGTGGTAGGCCAGGCCAAGAACAGCTTTCAGCAGGCCCGCGAGCGGGCCACGTCGAGCCTGGCCGACAGCCGGAAACAGGCCGCCGACCAGATCGGCGGCATCGCCAGCGCTTTCCAGCGGACCAGCGAACATCTCCGGGAGGAAGATCAGGACCGGATCGCGGGCCTGACCGACACTCTGGCTCAGCAGGTGGAGCAGGTCGCCACTTACCTGCGGGACTCCGACCCCCGCGCCATGGCGCGCGACGTCGAAAATCTCGCCCGCCGGCAGCCGGCCCTGGTATATGGTGCGGCGTTCGCGCTCGGCCTCCTCGGCGCGCGCTTCTTCAAGAGCTCCGAGCGGAGCGGGCGCGGCGAGTACGACCGCGACGACTACGAGCGCGACGACTACGGCTACGGGCGCATTCAGCCCGGCGGCGATCCCGCGGGGCTGGGCATGTCGGGTTCCCCGACCGTCTCTGGTGGTTACCCGCCGCCGCCCTCCCGCGGCATGGGAGGGTACGATGCCGGAGCTTAGGCAGGAGCGCTCGATCGGCGAGCTCTTCGGACAGCTTACGCAGGATGTGGGACTGCTGGTCCGGCAGGAGGCGCAGCTCGCCAAGACCGAGGTTCAGGAGAAGGTCTCTCGCGCCACCCGAGATATCGTTTCTCTGGCCACCGGCGGGGTGGTGGCTCTCATCGGCGCCCTGGCGCTGACCGCCGCGGTCATCCTGCTGCTGATTGATCCCATAGGTCTGGATCCGTGGCTCGCCGCACTCCTCGTGGGTGCGCTGCTCGGCGGCGTCGGCTACATGATGCTGAAAGGCGGGCTGCGGGACCTGAAGCAGATAAATCCGACGCCCAACCGGGCGGTTGAGAGCATCAAGGACGACATCCAGTGGGCTAAGGAGCAGCGGCCATGAGCGAATACGAGCGGCACATCGAAGGCGTCACCGGCGACGTGGAAACGGGCAACGGCCGAACCAAGGAGGAGATCGAGCGCGAGATCGAGCGCACCCGGGAGCGGATGAGCGAGAACATTGACGCCCTCGGCGAGAAGTTCAGCCCCCAGAACCTGAAGCAGCAGGCCAAGGATGCCATCACCGGCCGGGCGCAGAACGTGGTGGACAACGTCGGCGAGCAGGCGCGCAATACCGGCAACCAGCTGTTCGATTTCATCCGGGAAAACCCGCTGCCGGTGGTGGCCGTCGGGCTGGGCGCCTACTGGCTCATCAATCAGCGTAACCGGAGCGAGATCTCGGGCGATCGCATGGCGCGGTTTGCCTACACCGGCCCGGGGCGCCGCGATCGCGAGAACGACTACAGCCGCGAGCGCGAGGACGATTACAGCCGCGAGCGGGAGAACGAGTACAGTGGCGGCGGCGGTGGCGTTCGGAGCCGCATTGCCGATCGGGCCTCGGGTATGAAGGACTCGGTATCGGATGCCGCCGGCGGCGTCGCCGACCGCGCCGGAGAATTTGCCGACCGGGCTGGCGAGCTGGGCAAGGAAGCCAAAGAGAAGGTGCGGGGCTTGGGCTACCGGGCGCGCGAGCAGACCCGGCGAGCCCGCGGCGGTATTGACCGGATGAGCGACGAAAGCCCGCTCAAGCTGGTGGCCGGTTCGGCCGTCGTCGGTCTCATCCTGGGCCTGTTGCTGCCCGAGACCCAGCGGGAAAGCCGCGTCATGGGCTCCACCCGCGACCAGTTGG
>JACCQZ010000206.1 GCA_013813875.1 Gemmatimonadales bacterium
CCGCGATCTGCCGCAGGCACGGCGTGTGGCTTCACGTGGACGCCGCGTACGCCGGCGCGGCGGGCATCGTTCCCGAGCTTCGGTGGGTGCTGGACGGGGCCGAGCTGGCGGACAGCCTGGTCTTCAATCCGCACAAGTGGCTGCTGACCAACTTCGACTGCACCGCCTATTTCGTCCGCGATCCGGAAGCGCTGCTGCAAACCTTCCAGACGTCACCCGAATACCTGCGCACCACGTACGACGCCGAGGTGGTCAACTTCCGCGATTGGGGAATCCAGTTGGGGCGGAAGTTCCGGGCGCTCAAGCTCTGGTTTGTCATCCGGAGCTATGGCGTGGAAGGGCTGCGGGCAATGATCCGCCGTCACGTGGCTCTGGCGCAGGAGTTCGCCGGCTGGGTGGAAGCGGATCCCGATTTCGAGCTGGTGGCGCCGGTGCCGCTGGGGCTCGTCTGCTTTCGGCACCGGGCCGCCGGGCAGACGGGCGCGTCAGCGGATGCCTTCAACGAGGAGCTGCTGGCTCGGGTCAACGCCACCCGGCGGGTCAACCTGAGCCACACCCGGCTGGCCGGCCGCTACGTGCTCCGGCTGGCAGTGGGACAGCGTAGCACCCAGCGCGAGCACGTAGCGGAAGCTTGGCGGATCATTCGGTCGGCGGCGGCGGAGTGAGCCGAGTCCTCACAACACCCCTTCCTCCCATGGCCCCCAGATAGCGAGGGTAAAGCCTTTGGTTCCCGCGGGGTTGATTCCGGGGAAGGTCTCGCCCTGTACGTTGACGAACAGCGTATTGCCTTGAGGGCTGAAGCAGGCACCGGCCCACTCCGATTTGTCGTTTGAGGCGAAATCGAAGATCCGGCCGTCGGGGGTGAGCCCACGCAGAAAGTTGATGCCCGAGCCGTCTTCGCAGAGTAGAATCCCACCGCGAGGCGAGATCGTGACATTGTCCGGGCTATTCAGCACGTCGAAGCTGGGGGACTCGTACACCAGAGTAAGTAGCTCCTGCGACGGAACGTACTGCCAGATCTGGCCGGCCCCGACATCGCCCCCGCTGGTCGAATTGAAGTAGATGCTGCGATCGCCGTACCAGCACCCCTCGAGCCGCGCGAAACCAGCGCCGCCTTTGGCCAGGCCTTGATTGAACACGAATCCGCTGGCGAGGAAGGGATCGTCGGAGTCGGGCTGGTCGATGGTGACCCAGCGAACTCGATAGCGGACGCCCCGCGGCTGGTTCTTGCTGCTGTCGAACTCGCGCCTCCCCACGATGGCCAGCATGTCGAGCTTCCCGCCACGTTGGAGCTGGTGCCGATTCCGGGGCCGGAAGCGATAGAACCCGGACGGGGTTCGGTCCTCCGTCAGATAGACGTACCCGGTGCGGGGGTCCACGGCGACCGCCTCGTGATCGAAGCGGCCCATCTCCTTGTACGGGATTGGCTCCGCCTGGCGGACGTCCGCGGCGGGGACCTCGAATACGTATCCGTGGTTCTGTCTCCAGCCTGTATCCAGGCCGTTTTCGTCCCGCGGTCCGGCGACGGTCTCTTCGCAGGTGAGCCAGCTGCCCTCCGGCGTCTCCCCGCCGGCGCAGTTGGTGAGTGTGCCGCTGAGGGCCGCGCGGTGCCTCAGCAGCGTGGCCGATCCATCGCGCCGCACCTGCACCACGAGCTTGGTGACGCCGCCGCCCGCCCGATCGTACGAGTTGCCGCCGAAGGGTTTGGCGATGGGAGGCACATCGCGCACCTCGTGGTTCCGAACCAGGACCACCCGGCCGCCTTCGCGCTCGCCATCATCGTCATCGCCGCCATCATCATCGGGTTGCCCGCCCTGGAGGTCCTCGTCGAAGCGGTCGCCGGGTACGAGGAAGGCGCCCATTCCGTCGTGCGCGTAGGGCACCGGCCGGCCGTCGGTCATCATGTCACCGGCGCGGCTCAAGGCGACGGCGCTGAAGCCGGCAGGTAAGGTGATGATTCCGAGATCGGCGAGAGGAGCGTAGGGAGCCAGCGGCCCATAGCCCCCGTCGCCCCGACCAGCCTTGCGAAGCGACGGTCCCGCCCCAGGTGAAGCCGGATCATTGTTGCACGAGATGAGCCCGGCGAGTGACGGCGCCAGGA
>JACCQZ010000221.1 GCA_013813875.1 Gemmatimonadales bacterium
GCGATAAGCCCGGGGAGATGTTCCCGGCGGCGGGGTGCCAGGTGTAGAAGATCGTTGGAACGAAGCGCAGGCGCTCTCGGGTGGAGTCTTGCTCGATTACATAGCGGCCTTGCGTCGCCGTCTCCGCGGCGAGGAACGATTCGTTGCTGGATCCCCACGGGAAGTCGGTCAGGAAAGTGAAGCCGTAGGTGGTGACCCACTCGCCGGCGGAGCGGCCGGTGTAGGAGACGGTCCAGTTCTTCACTCCGGTGTTGTCCGTCGTGTTGGTGCGGGTGATGACGAGAGTCAGATTGAATCCGGCAGGAACTGAGATTGCTTCGTCCGCCCTCTGGATGGTCTCGCGCAAGGCGTCCTGGATGGCACTGATGGCAACTCCGCAGCCGATATCGAGGTCGGGCCGCTTCAGAAGGTCGCGTGCACGGCGCATAGTCTCCGGCACATCCTCCTCTTCGGAGAGCTTATATAGACTGATGAGAGTCGCTTCGAGGTCCCCTGCGGCTTTGCAAACACCGACCGGTCTATTGGGTTGTGGGTCAGCATACGTGCTCTCTATTGGGCCCTTGCGGCCGGGAAATGAAAGCGGCGGAATGGATCTCTCCTCGAGTATCGGCGAGACGACGTATGTGAAGGCCTGTCCTGGCACGCGATTTCGTATGACGACCAGGAACGAAGTTCCCGCCGGCAGTGTTCTCGGGGAATTCTCGGCGCTCAGGGTGGACAAATCCAATTCCAGCGTCCGTTGGGCGGCCGAGTCGGTGGTGGTGCCGATGACAACTGCGTTCAGCAAGACCACCAATCGCAGCGCGTAAGGCATGGTCGAGGGTTCTCCATAGTGGAATCCCAGCGGGCTGTTCACAGCCGGGGCTGGCTCGTGATGGTAGGACGGATCTGCGCGCCGGGAGAGCGAAAGCCGAGCTTACTCCCGCGGCCCACCCCCGTTTCCCGAAAGTCGCTCCCTCAGCCCTTCGCAAATCCGATTGAGCCGGCGGTACACATGGAACGGTGTCGCCAGGCCCATCAGGCCGGCGATCTCCCGGGCACTCAGCTCCTGCTCGAACCGCAGGGTGAGCATCAGCCGGTCGTGGGGCTTCAGCTCGCGGACAGCGCGGTCGAGTGCACTGCGCGCCTCGGCGAGGCTTATGTCATCCGGTGTCTCGGACGCCGCCAAGTCCGGCAGCGCGGCGAGATCGTTGAGGTCGCCGACCAGGTCCGCCAGCCTCCGGCGCACCAGTCGAACGGTGCCACTCTGGTCCGCCTGGTCCTTCCCTTTGCGGGGGCGGCCGTAGCGGCGCCTGTAGTGATCCAGGCAGAGCCGCCGGGCCACCACCACGAGCCAGGTGGAGAACTTGCCCCGTCCGTCCGCCGCGAACTGCCGCAGCCGCCGGCTGTCGTCCCGCCGCAGCTCGTCCAGCATGAAGGCATACCGGTCCATGGCCCCGTCGTAGCCCGGCGCGAAGGCGAACGCCACGCGCAGCAGGAGCTTGCTGTACTGCTCGACAAAGGCCGCCCACGCCGCCTCCCGCTCGAAGCCCGCAGCAGGGTCGAGGAGCCTGGCCACCTCGGGCGGTAGCGCGTCTGCCGCCTCGGTGTACGTTTGGACGGCGGCGCGCCTGCTGATGAGCGCGACTGACATGGCGTTGCCCTCCCCCGTAGATGTGGCATGCAGTGCTCGGACGCAGCATAGGCCGCCGGCGTGAGCTGGCCGTTAGCTCGGCGTTAACAGCTTGTTGGCGAGGAGAATCGGCGGGCGATGCTGCGGCTGACCACGTTCGGGGGGGCCGGAATTCGGAGGGACGGGTCGCTCGAGGCCGGGGCCGCCGCGCTACCCGCCGTCCCTCGGCGGGCGTTGGCCGTGCTCGCCCTGCTCGCAGCTTCCCACGACGTGGGGCTCAGCCGCGACAAGGTGATAGCGTTGCTCTGGCCGGAGAGCGACGAGGAGCACGCGCGAGGTACTCTCCGGCAGACCCTTCACACCCTCAGGCGCGATCTGCGGGCGCCCGACCTCCTGCTCGGCGCCGACTCGCTGCGGCTCAACCCTGAGATCATCACCAGCGACATCCGGGAGTTCGACTCCGCCTTGGCGGCGGGCGACCTCGAGCGGGCCGCGGCCTGCTACGCCGGGCCCTTCCTGGACGGCTTTCACATCGGCGGCGCCGCCGAGTTCGAGCGCTGGGTGGAGGGACAGCGGACCGAGTACGCCGGCCAGGTGTCTGCCACCATCGAATCCCTTGCCCGCGAGGCGGGCCGCGGCAGCCATGGCGAACGGGCCGTGCAGTGGTGGCGCCGGCTGGCCGCGCTCGACCCGCTCAATTCCCGGGTGGCGCTGGAGCTGATGGGGGCGCTCGCCGCCGCGGGCAATCCGGCGGGAGCGCTGCAGCATGCCCGGGTGTACGAGACAATGATGCGAGAGGAGCTGGGCACCGGGCCCGATCCGGCCGTCTCCGCGCTGGTCTCGCGATTGCGGGCCGGCTCTGCCCCCGCCTCAACGCAGCTGCCGGCTCCTACACTTCCGCCGGTCGAGGGGTCGCGCCTCGAAGGCGATCCGGACTCCGGGAGGCGGGTCAGCCCGGCTCGGCCCGTCCGAGAGGAGTTTCGGGAGAGATTGCAGGCGGAGCTTGGCAGCCGCTACGCTATCGAGCGTGAGCTGGAGCGGGGCCGGGATGGCAGCGTTCGTCTGCTCCTTGCCCGCGATCTGCGCCACGACCGGCTGGTAACCCTCAAGGTGCTCCATCCCGCGCTCGCATCCATGCTCGACGTCGAGCGCTTCCTCCGCGAGATCAAGCTCACCGCCCGGCTGGAGCACCCCCACATCGTCCCGCTCCTCGACTCCGGCGAGGTGGGCGGGCGTCCCTGGTACGCGCTTCCCCATCCTGGGGGCGAAACCCTCCGGGCTCGTCTGGGCCGTGAGATCCGCATTCCCGCTGACGAGGCTCTCCGACTGACGCGCGAGTTGGCGGAAGCGTTGGAGCACGCTCACAGCCATGGGGTGGTGCACCGCGACGTGACTCCTGAGAACGTGCTTCTGGCCGAGGGACATGCCCTCCTCACCAACCTCGGCATTGCCCGGGCGCTGGACGAAGCAGGTGGGCCGAAGCTGACCGAGACCGGCATGCTGGTGGGGACGCCGGCTTACATGAGTCCGGAGCAGGCTGCCGGCGAGAGCCGGTTGGACAGCCGCACCGACATCTACTCGCTTGCCTGTGTGCTGTTCGAGATGCTGGCGGGGGAGCCGCTCTTCAGCGGTCCGACCCCGCAGGCGATCATGGCTAAGCGGATGGCGAGTTCCAGCCCGCTGCTGGGCCGTCTGAAAGGGGTATCGTTGCAGGTGGCGGCGGCTCTGACCAGGGCCCTCGACCGGCAGCCGGACCGCCGCTTCGCTTCCGCTTTTCATTTCGCAGGCGCCATCGCAGCTCCCCGGGTCTCGGAGCAGGAGCCGCCTCGGGGCTGGCTTCGCTGGCTGGGCTTGAGCTGACGCGAGCTGGTGGGGCAGGGGGCTAGCGAGTACGGCCCTCCGGCGGCCTCAAAAACCGCAGGGCGGCTGCCACCTCGGCCAGGCAGCGGTCACAGGCGGCGAGGTGGGCCTCGATCCTTTCCCGGGCCGGCGTGCCGGACGCATGGTCCAGGTACGCCGCCACCTCCTCGGCAGTGAGGTGGGCCGGGCTGGGGGTATCGCCGTCGGGGAACATCAAACCCGGAGAAGTTCGGCGGGCACCTATAGTGAAACGGATTGGGGAGATGGCTTTGTGTGCGAGGTCTCTGAAGGAGCAGGTCTGCGACGATGCCGCGGCGGGCGGCGCTCGCCGCAGTCACGCGGACGGGCACCTCGGAGGTCCAGTTAGGCCCCTCCACGACGGAGGGGCAACCGGTAGAGATCTACGACATTGCCGGGGAGCGCAAGAAGTCGCGAATCCCTCGCCACTCGGGCGCGAACCTCACCGTCCTGCTGAGGAAACGCGACAAAAAGGGGCCCTTTCGCGACAGACTGTGTGAGCCGGACGTGCCACCAGCGGCTGGATTCATTGCCGCTGAAGGTGTGCGTGCAAGGCGGACCAGAAGTGCCGTTCAATAGGTGAGCGGGATGCGGTTAACATCTCGCGAGGCTTACTGCACCCAAAACAGCTTCCGGGGGAGGATGGAATGTCGGATTCTTCGAGGTCAACCACAGGCTTAGCGGTAAAGGGTTCAGAGACTAAGGCTTCGCCTCCCGAAATCGACGCGCGCAATCTCGCCCGCATCGCTGAGTGGGTAGACGGGCTGCGTGACGAAAACCTTGTCGTTGTTCGAGAGAATGGCGGATGGACCGTCAGGGCCGAACAGCCCGGCGATGCCGACAAGGCCGTGCTCAAATCTCGCAAGCCGCTGAACGTTCCCAAGGAAAGGCGGCGAATGGAATCGGAGGTCACCATCCGGGGGCACCCTTTGAAGGAAAACTACGATGCTCTCTTCTGGACCGAGTCGGCGATCGAGAAGTTCCTGTTTCCATACTATGCCTCTCATCGAATCATGACCGACGAGGAACACAAGGACTTGATGGCAGCATATCAGAAAGACAGTCTCGTCGCGATTGCACACGTTGCCCCTTCGCAAGGAATCCCTTTGCTCTCTGATGGGTTAGGAGGAGTGCGAGTCATCGTTTCCCGGGATGTAAGGGGGGTGGACGGAGGCATAACCCCGCTACTCGTGGACATGAGCGTGCGCGAATTTCTCGCGCAGGGCAGTTAGATCACTTGGTGAGCCGAAGATCCCGAAACAATGGATCTCGCGCGATATAGGCACGCGTCATAGGCCTCGCTTCGACGTACCTGCGCAGCAGGTCTTCGGCCTGCCGGCGCTCGCCGAGTACCAGGCGCAGGTAGGCTTCGTCGTAACCCAGATCCAAGCGCATTATCGAATCTCCCTCAGTCGCGCGCCTCGCCCGGAGCAGCTCAGACCGGGCGAGGCTGCGTCGGCCGGCACGGGCCGAGATCGTGGCGGCGACGATCCTCCGGTAGATGGGGTGGTAGCCCCGGCCCGTGGCTCGGGCGCTTTCGACAGGGTCTATGCGCTCCAAGTCCGCCACTAGGGCCCACGCGCGCTTCGGGTCGGGTTCGGCGTCAAGATCGTGACGCATCAGTGTGAGCTCGCACTCCACGAATCGCCACTGCTGCGGAAAGATCAGCCGACCTCGCTGACACCACTCTTTGGCTCGTGCGAAGTCGCCCAACATCAGGTCCGTACCGAACAACCGCACCAGGACGCCGCGAGCGTTGGTGAGGTAGGTATCTTCCCGCAGCGCACGGCGGGCGGCGATACCCGACTCCGCGGTGCTACCCTTGAACCAGAGGACGTAACTCAGCGTTGCCCACGCTCTGGAAAGCGTGGAGTCGCGTTCGAGCGCGGCACGCAGATCAGTCTCGATTCTGTGGAGCCGGTTCGAATCCTCCACCGACAGTTGCGATTCAGTAACCAACTGCCACCAAAGAGTGCCTCGCAACTCGAGAGCCTCGGCACTCCCCGGAGCCCGCCGCACTGCTTCTTCGGCCAGCCGCAAGCCATCCTCGACTGCGGCTGCTCGCGCTCCACCACTCAGAAGGACGGCACGATCGTGGGTGGCCCAGCCACGCTCGATTAGCGGCCATAGCCACTGAGGGTCGGCTACTTGGGCAAGCCCGAGGAGCGAGTCCGCCCGCGCGAGTGTTTCGATTGCGGTCCGAACATCCACCGGATGTGGGTGTTCGGCCATGATGGCTGCATCTTCGCGGGCTCGTCGTGCCTTCAGAAGCAGCTCCTTCGCATATTGACTCTCCGTTCCAGCTGGAGGGCTCCGAAGTCGCGCCTCGCGCCCCATTCGTCGTCGTAGCCCCGCCGCGAGCTCCTGAGCCACACTTCGCTCTGAGGTGTCCGCGTTTACCACCGGGCGCGTCAGAGAAAGGCTGTCCACAGAGGTCCCGGAGTGCGCATCAATCAGCTGGACTCTAACCCTCATGGCGTCTCCCCACCGCTGGACGCTCCCGTCAACTACGGTATTCACTCTCAAGGCCGCGACCACACTGTCCAGCGGCACATTCCGACCGCGGTAGGCCCGGACTACATTTCTCGAGA
Source organism: Gemmatimonadales bacterium (assembly GCA_013813875.1). Lineage (GTDB taxonomy): Bacteria > Gemmatimonadota > Gemmatimonadetes > Gemmatimonadales > GWC2-71-9 > CAVVWJ01. Next base: position 6,082 of record JACCQZ010000221.1, read on the forward strand.
TCACCTGAAAGGCGTTGACCCCACTCAACTCGTAGATCAACTCCTCCGTGATTCCGTTCGCCACTTTGCGCAGCGAGGAGTCAGGCGACAGATCATCGAAGTAAAGCACGGCGATCCGCGGCTGGTCGGTGCCTGAACTTGGCCCCGTGACCGGGCTCCTGGCTGGCACGCTTCGACCACCCTGCATCAGTACGGCGGCGGCCACCGCCACGGCCGCAACCCCCGCCGCGATCACCCTCCGGCGCTGCCATGAGCCGGCTGACTTGACGGAGGACGCCTCCAGCGCATCCGCGAACTCCGCCGCGCTCGCGTACCGATCCGCCGGAACCTTCGCCAGCGCCGTTTCAACCACCCGTTGCATCTCGACCGGGACGCTCGGGCGCACCACCCTGAGGTCGGGCACCGCCGCCTGCATATGCTTCGCGATTACCGCCTGAGGGGTGCCTCCGCCGAACGGCGGCTCGCCCGCCAGCATCTCGAACAGCACGCAGCCCAGCGAGTAGATGTCGCTGCGGCTGTCCACCCGGCTGCTGCCCCCCGCCTGTTCCGGGCTCATGTACACGGCGGTGCCCACGGCAAGCCCGGTCTCGGTGAGGCGCTCGCTGGCCGCCGTTTCGATGGCGCAGGCGAGGCCGAAGTCGGCCACCACTGCGTGGTCCCCGTCGAGCAGGATGTTCTCCGGTTTCACATCACGGTGCACCAGACCGCGGGCGTGGGCGTAGCCGAGCGCGTCCGCCACCTGCCGCACGATGCGCAGCGCTTCAGCCACCGGAAGCTGAATCTCCCGCCGAAGCCGGTCGCGGAGACTTTCGCCCTCGACGTACGGCATGACGTAATAGAGAAAGCCCTCCGTCCCGCCCGAGTCGTGGAGCGGAAGGATGTGCGGGTGCGACAGTCCCGATGCGATGGCGATCTCGCGAAGAAAGCGCTCCGGGCCGAGGGAGGCCGCCAGCTCGGGGTAGAGGACTTTCACCGCCACGGGCCGATCGTGCTTTAGGTCGCGGGCGAGGTAGACGGTGGCCGTGCCACCGCGACCGACCTCCCGCTCGATGCGGTAGCGGTCGGAAAGAGCGAGCTCGAGCCGGGGTTGGAACTCGGACAAGGGGAATCCGGGGAGGGTTTCTTTCCTATACTACAGCTTGCAAGGAGCTCTGGCCAGCGGTGCCCGATCCGTGATCCACCTGGCGCACTGCCACTCTGACCCCCAGCCCCAACCCGGTAAATTTGCGATTATCTTTGACCCAACCGTCTTCCGAAGTGAGCGTGCAAGTGACTGACAAGCGAAGATTTAGAACCGACGATCGGACCCGCCACGATCCGATCCATACCCCCGCCGGCATGAGCGAGCCTGCCGCCCCGGCCGGCCCGAGCGCCGACGGCGCCGATATCGCCTCGACCGACATGTCGCAGGACCCCTCCTCCCGGGACGAAGACACCCAGCCCATCTTCGGCGAGGGTCGGGGTGGGCTGCCGGTGGAGCCCAGCGAGGAGGCCGTGCGGCGCCTGGAAAGCCAGCTCGACGAGGCCCGGGAGCGCCATCTTCGCCTCGCGGCGGAATATGACAACTTCCGGAAGCGCAACGCCCGCGAGCGCTCGGAAATGGCCGACCGGGCCCAGGCGGCACTGGTCACCCGGCTGCTCGATGTGCTCGACGACATGGACCGGCTGGGTGCCGACGGCGGTGGGGCGTCTCCCGAGACCTTCCGCCACGCGTTCAGCCTGGTGGACAAGAAGCTCCACAAGGAGCTGGAGACTGCGGGGCTGGAGCCCATTGATCCGGTCGGCGAAGTGTTCGATCCCAGCGTGCACGAGGCGGTTTCGGCAGTGCCACCCCCGAGCCCGGAGCAGGATCACCGGGTAAGCGCGACGTTCCAGGCCGGCTACCGCTTCAAGGGCACGCTGGTGCGCCCGGCGCGGGTGCAGGTCTACTCCGAGCAGGGCCAGGCGTAGGGTGGCGGCCAAGGACTTCTACCAGGTCCTCGGCGTCCCCGACTCGGCGAGTCAGGACGACATCAAGAAGTCGTACCGCCGACTCGCCAAGCAGTACCACCCGGACGCCAACCCGGACAACCCTGCGGCTGCGGAGCGGTTCAAGGAGATCTCCGAGGCCCACAGCGTGCTGTCCGATCCCGAGAAGCGCAAGCAGTACGATCAGATGCGCCGCCTCGGGGCGTTCGACGGAATGGCTCGCCGCTCGTCCCGCGCCGGCGCCACTCGGCCCGGCGGCGCCGCGAGCGGAGATCTCGGTACCGAAGGACTTGAGTTCGGAGACTTCGGCGGGCTGGGCGACATCTTCTCGTCCATCTTCGGACGCGGGCGGCGGGAGGAACCTCCTTCCGACGTGCTGGAGGCCGTGGTCGAGGTGCCGTTCAGGGTGGCGATGCTGGGCGGCAGAGTTCCGGTCACTCTACCGGTCACCGACACCTGTCCCACCTGCGCGGGCAGCGGCGGCGCGCCGGGTGCTACCTTTTCCACCTGTCCCGAATGCGAGGGGCGGGGCACCATCTCTTTCGGCCAGGGCGGCTTCGCCGTCAACCGGCCCTGTCCCCGGTGCCGGGGACGGGGTCGGGTGCCGTCCCAGCCGTGTCCCACCTGCAATGGGGCGGGAGAGGTGCGCACCGAGCGCCGGGTGACGATCACCGTCCCATCGGCAACCGAGACCGGCTCCCGGGTGCGCCTGCGGGGACAGGGCCAGCCGAATCGGCCCGGCGCTCCCTCCGGCGATCTCATCATCATCTTTCAGGTGCAGCCGGACCGTTTCTTCCACCGCGACGGTCTCGACATCCTCTGCGAGGTCCCGATCAATGTGGCCCAGGCCGCCCTGGGCACCCGCCTCCGCGTCCGCACCCTCGACGGCAAAAAAGTGATGCTGCGGATTCCGCCGGGCACCCAACCGGGACGGAAGTTCCGGATCAAGGGGCAGGGCATCGAGAAAAACGGCCGCCGGGGAGATCAGCTGGTGGGGGTGCAGGTGACGGTGCCGGATGGGCTGACGGCGGAGCAGGAGGAGTTGATGAAGAGGTTTGCGGAGGCGGCGAATTTGCAGTACTGATAGTGACAAGTGACAAGTGACAAGTGACAAGTGACAAGGTCGTCCTGCTATCTCCTGCGGCTTGAGCCAGTGCATGCCTTTCGAACTGACGATTGCAGTCCCGCGATCATCCGCGAGACTTGCTCCGCCTCTGCCTTGATCTGTTCGAAATCGCTGTGGTCCAGATAGTTCGCGTCCAACGCGACATACAGATGCGAACGAACCTCACCGCATGAGGCCTTGGCGATCGATAGGAAGTGTAGCAGCTCCCGCCGTGATGTACGCTCGAATCCCTCAGCGACGTTCGCCATGACGGACACGGTGGCGCTACGAATTTGCCGTACTAGATCGTGATCAGAAGCGAGCGGCGGTTTACGGCAGACGGCGTAGATCCCTCGTGTGAGTGTCCGCGCCTTCTGCCATACGACCAGGTTCTCGAAACGTCGCGCCATTGCCATGGCTTAGGATGTGGGGCAAGCATCTCACTTCCTACCCAAGAAATTGCAAGTGCTACCAGATTGCATTTCACTTGTCACTTGTCACTTGGCCCTTGTCACTTGGCCCTTGATTAGTCACCACTTTCCCCCCCTCCACCAACACCCGATGCGTCGCCATCTCCGCCTCCGCGCTTGGCGGATGGCGCTGCACGTAGCTTCCGTCTGACCGCAGCTCCCAGGCCTGCCGGTTGTCCTGCCACATGAGCAGAAGAAGATCGCGGAGCGCCTGGCGGTGGGCGGGGTCCTCGATCGGGGCCACGGCTTCGATGCGGCGGTCGAGGTTGCGCGGCATCCAGTCGGCTGAGCCGATGTAGACCTCCTCCGCGCCGCCGTTGAGGAAGTAGAGGGCGCGGGAGTGCTCCAGGAATCGGCCGACGATGCTGAGCACGCGGATGGTCTCGCTGAGCCCCGGCAGCCCCGGCCGCAGGCAGCAGATGCCGCGCACCAGCAGATCGATCGGCACGCCGGCCTGCGAAGCCTCGTAGAGCGCCGCGATGATCTCGGGGTCTACCAGACCGTTCATCTTCGCGATGATCCGCGCCGGCCGGCCAGTGCCCTGGTGCGACACCTCGCGCCGGATCATCTCCAGGAACCGCTCCCGCATACCCTTTGGCGCCACGATCAGCTTGCGATAGCCCGCGGGAGAGGCGAATCCCGTGAGCACGTTGAACAGATCGGTCAGATCGGCGCCGAGCAGCGTATTGGCGCTCAGCAGGCCGAAGTCGGTGTAGACCCGCGCCGTCTTGGGGTTGTAGTTGCCGGTGCCGATGTGCACGTAGCGGCGCATGGTGTCTCCCTCCCGGCGCACCACCAGCATCACCTTGGCGTGGGTCTTGAGCCCGGTCACTCCGTAGCTCACGTGCACCCCGACATTCTCCAGCCGCTGGGCCCAGATGATGTTGTTCTCCTCGTCGAAGCGGGCCTGCAGCTCGATCAGCACCGCCACCTGCTTGCCCCGTTCCGCCGCCTGCGCCAGCAGTCGGGCGATGCTGGAATCGCCGCCGGTACGGTAGAGGGTAAGCTTGATGGCGAGGACGTCGGGGTCTTCGGCCGCGGTCTGAATGAACCGCTCGACCGACGAGGCAAAGCTGTCGTAGGGGTGGTGAAGAAAGAGGTCTCCCTCCCGGATCACGTCGAAAATGTTGCGGGCTCCCGCCAGGCGGGGTGGGGTGACCGGGTGAAACACCGGATCCTTGAGCGCCGGGGCGTCGAGCGCCGCAATCACCAGCAGATCCGCGGTATCCATCAGGCCCATCACTTCGTACATATCATCCGAGGTCACCGGCCGTGCCGGTGGCTCCTGCTGCTCGCTGAACTCGGCCAGCAGCAGTTGGCGCAGCGCCGCCGGCATCGAGGCGTGTACCTCGATGCGCACCACCTCGGCGAACCGCCGGTTGCGCACCTCCTCCTGGATCAGCTCCAGCAGGTCGTCCGCCTCGTCGCCGTTGTCAATCTGGAGGTCGGTGTTGCGGGTGATGCGGAAGGTGTACCAGCCGAGGATCTCGACGCCGGGGAAGAGCGACTCGAGGTTGGCGCCGATCACCTCCTCCAGCGGAATCAACTGGTTGGGCGCCGTGAGGGGAACCCACCTTGGCAGGATCTTGGGCACTTTGACCCGGGCAAAGCGCTCCTCTCCCTCCGGATCGCGCAGCACGACCGCCAGCGAGAGACTCAGGTTGGAGATGTAAGGGAAGGGATGTCCCGGGTCCACCGCCAGCGGCGTCAGAACCGGAAAGACGTTGGCATGGAAGTACGCGTCGAGGTGCTCCCGGTCGGCGCGCGAGAGATCGCCGGCCCGCTGGTGCAGCACGATGCCCTGCTCGGCCAGCGCCGGCAGCACCTCGTCCATCAGGCAGTGGCGGTGCTGCTGTACCAGCTCGCGCACGATACCGGAGATGCTGCGAAGTTGTGCTTCCGGAGTCATGCCGTCGGCCGTGCGCTCCACGATTCCCGCGGCCACCTGCTGCTTGAGCCCTGCGACCCGCACCTGAAAGAACTCGTCCAGGTTGCCGCTGAAGATGCCGAGAAACTTGAGCCGCTCGAGCAAAGGCGTGCGCGAATCCGCCGCTTCGTGCAGCACCCGGCGGTTGAACTCGAGCCAGGAGAGCTCGCGATTCAGGTAGAGGGACGCATCCCGAAGGTCCACCACGGGAGAGTCAGGCGAGCGCAAGGTTTGGACGTCGGTCACGCCCCTAATCTAGGGCGCGAGGCGGGCGGATGGAACGAGATGTAACGGGGGGGTAACGGGTCGAAGTTGAAAGTAGAAAAGTGGAAAGTGGGGCCGAAGGCTCGCCCCGTCTGACTTTCCTCTTTCCTCTTTCACCTTCAACCTACATTCCCCTTCTCACCTCTCCCCCCAACCATCGAAAGCACCAGACTCACCAAGCCCACTACCAGCCCGCCCCAGAACGCGGGCCAGAAACCGCTCACCGCGAAGCCGAGGTTCCAGCGGACGGAGAGCCAGCCGGTGAGCATCAGCATCACGGCGTTGATGACCAGGGTGAAGAGGCCCAGGGTGATGACGATGAGGGGGCAGGTGAGCACCGTGAGGATGGGGCGCAGCAGACTGTTGACGATTCCGAATACCGCCGCCACCAGCAGCAGCTGCACCAATCCGCCGTCGAAAGAGAGGCCGGGGATCAAACGCGTCGCCACCCACAGCGCGGCGGCGTTGACCAGCCAGTGAAGCACCAGGGAGACGGCGCTCATCCGATGACGCCCCCGCCGAGCACCCGACTTTCCGCGTCATAGAGGACGCCTGACTGGCCCGGCGTGATGGCTCGCACCGGTAGCGCGAGCGCCAGCTCCAGCGTATCGCCCGTAGCGCCTACCACGGTCGCCGGCACGCTCCGCGCACGGTAGCGGATCTGGACTTCGCAATCGTCGCCCGATTGGAGCGGCTGGGCGAGCCAGTTGAGCTCTTCCAACCGTACCCGGTAGCCGCTCAAGTCCTCGGCGGTGCCGATCACCACCTCGCGGCGCTCGGGCCGGATGGCGACCACATAGCGAGCCTCCGAAAATCCGCCGGGCAGGCCGCGTCGCTGTCCGATGGTGTAGCGGGCATAGCCCCGGTGCTCACCGATGACCTCTCCCGCCGTAGTCATCAGCGGCCCCGGCGCCAGCGCCGGCGCGTCGGCCGGCAGGTGGCGCTCGAGCACGGCGGCGTAATCGTCGTCAGGGACGAAGCAGATCTCGACCGACTCCGGCTTGTCGGCGATGGCGAGTCCCAGCCGCCTGGCGTAGGCCCGGGTGTCGGCCTTGGACAGCTCGCCCACAGGGGTCAGCATTCGGGCTATCACCCGCTGGTCAACTCCCCAGAGAAAGTAGCTCTGGTCCTTCTGCCGGTCGCGCCCCCGGTAAAGTCCGCCGTCGCGAGCGACGGCATAGTGCCCGGTCGCGAGAAAGCGGCAGTCGAGCGCATCGGCGTGGGCGAGCAGGTCGCGGAACTTGGTGAAGGAGTTACAGCGTACGCAGGGGATCGGCGTCCGTCCCCGGCTGTACTCGCGCACGAAGTTCTGGATGACGTGGAGGTTGAACCGGTCTTCCAGATTGAGCACGTAGTGAGGAAAGCCCAGTGCGTGGGCCACGTCGCGCGCGTCGTTGATGGAATCCATCGAGCAGCAGGGACGGTCGGGCACCGAGTCGCCGTAGCAGAAGAGCTTCATGGTGGCGCCGACCACGTCGTAGCCCTGCTCCACCAGGTGAGCGGCAGCCACCGAGCTGTCAACTCCGCCCGACATGGCCACCAGCACGCGCTCAGACACGGCCGAGCACTCCGGCAAGCTTCCGCACCTTGGCCACCACCATCGGCATCACTTCGGCCGCGCGGTCTATATCGGCCACCGCGCTCGCGTGGCCGAGACTGAAGCGGATGGCTCCCAGGGCGAGGTCGCGGGGCACTCCCATCGCCACCAGCACGTGGGATGGCTCCACCGCTCCAGTCGAGCAGGCCGATCCGCTCGACGCGGCCACGCCGGCCAGATCGAGGTGCATGATCAGCGCCTCGCTGTCGGCGCCGGCCACCGATACGCTCACCACGTGCGGGGCTCGCTCGCTCGACTCGGCGTTGATGACCAGGTCGCTGACCGCGGTCTTGAGTCGCTGGGCCAGGTCATCCCGCAGGGCGCGGAGACGATCGGCTTCGGGGGCCTGCTCCTTTGCCGCCAGCAGCGCCGCGCGGCCGAGGGCTACGGCGCCGGCGACGTTCTCGGTGCCCGGGCGGATACCGTACTGCTGGCCTCCGCCGTGGATGATCGCCTCGATCGCCTTGCGGTCACGTACGATGAGAGCGCCGATGCCTTTGGGCGCGCCGATCTTGTGTCCCGAAAGGGTGAGCAGGGTGCAGGGCAGGGCCGCCATGGAGATGGGAATCTTGCCAAAAGCCTGCACGGCGTCGGTATGAAAGATGACGTTGGCGTCTCGACATCGGCCGGCGATCTCCTGCACCGGCTGGATCACCCCGACCTCGTTATTGACCCACATCACGGAGACCACCGCCGGACGCTCGATGAGTGCGGCGTCCAGCGCGGCCAGATCGAGCCGTCCGCCGGAGTCCACCGGCAGCACCACCTCGCGCCCGCCCAGGTGGCATACCGCGGATGCCGCCGCCAGGATCGCCTTGTGCTCGGTCGCGCTGACGGCGACGCACATGGCGCCGCCACGATCCCGCGCCGCCAACGCCGCGCCCACGATCCCGAGATTGTCCGCCTCGGTGCCACCCGAGGTGAAGATCACCTGATTGGGCTCCGCCCCGACCGCGTGGGCCACTTCCCGGCGGGCCTGCTCGATCCCCGCCCGCGCGGTCCGCCCGAACCGGTGCGCGCTCGACGGATTGCCGAACGCCTGTTCGGTCAGATAGGGCATCATCGCCTCCAGCACCTCCGGTCGAACCGGAGTGGTGGCGGCGTGGTCGAGGTAGACGGGGGAGCGCATGGGGGAAAGGTAATTGAGGTGGATGGTCGTGGGTCGAAGGTCGGAGGTCGTGGGTCGAAGGTCTTGAGTCCTGAAGCACCGAGCCTCGGCTCCCGGAGACCTTTGACCCGCGACCTTCGACCTCTTCACATACTCCTCACCCCCAGCCTCACCACGTCCTCCACCGCCATGGTCTCGTCGGTGAAGAAGGGCTCGCCGTACCGGGTGCGGATCAGGGAGCCGTAGTGAGCGTTCTGGGTTTCCACCAGGGAGTAGAGGTCCTGGCCGGTGGGGAAGATCTCTCCTGCCGCCTTGGCCCCGTCGAACTGGCTGGCATAACATCGGATAGCGGCGAGCTTACGCTCGAATTGCGCCGTGATGTCCACCACGAAGGTGGGCTTGACCGGATCTTCCCGGTAGGAGAGGGCATAGAGAATCTTCTCGGGGCGGTGCGGCGAGCCCGGCGCGCCGTACCGCGCCAGACCAGCGAGGAAGCAGGCGTCGCGTCCCAGCTCGGACGCGATCCGGTGATCGGGGTGGCGGCCGACGGGGAAGGGCAGGATGACGACCCGCGGCGCGAAGTGGCGGATCTCCTGCACCACGATTCGCCGCATCTCATCGTTGTTGTGCAGGTGCGCATCGGGCAGTCCGGCGTTCCGCCGCTCGGTCACACCGAGTATCCCGGCGGCAGCGCTCGCCTCGCGCGCCCGTAGCTCGGAGCTGCCCCGGGTGCCGGTCTCGCCCGCGGTAAGGTCGAGTATGCCGGTCCGGTGCCCCGCATCCACCGCCCTGATCAGCGTGCCGCCGCAGGTGAGCTCGATGTCGTCCCGGTGAGCGGCGATGGCTAGGAGGTCGGTGGGCATGGTGGTGAGAGCGAGTAGGAGTGACAAGGGACAAGTGACAAGTGACAAGGGAAGGAACAAGGGATAAGTGCATGACAAGCACGTGACCCTTGTCACTTGTCACTTGTCACTATCTCTTGATCCGTTTCACCAACAATACCCCACCCCCCACGACCCCCGCCACCGGCGCGACGATCCCCATGGCGGCGATCAGGCCTGCGCTGAGGCCGACGAAGTTGCGCCATGCCTGGCGGAAGGCTTCGGCGATCACGCTCGCGCCGGGGTGGCCCGCCACGAGCGGGAGGGGCTCGTGCAGCGTGATCGAGAGAGTACTGAGCGACGAGCGGCTCTTGAGGTAGCGGAGGCGGCCGTCGAGCCGCTCGATTTCCTCGCGCACCCGGGCCAGCTCCCGCTCCACCGCGAGCACGTCCTGCAGCCGTCCGGTGCGGGTTCCCAGGAGATCGATGAGCCGTTCCTCCAGGCGGCGGGCGTTGGTCGCGCGCGCGGTGAGATCCACGAACTCCTCGCCCACGTCCTCCGCGGAGACGTTCACGAACTCGACCCGCCCGATCGGCCCGAGGCCGCCGCTGAGATCGTCGAAGCGTGCCGCGGGGACTTTGGCCTCGAGGATGGCCTGGCGGAGCTGCTCTTTTCCACTCTGCATACTGGTGTTGGCAATGAACCCGCCGGTTTGCTGCACCAGCCGCCGGAGCTCGATGACGCTCAACTCCAGTGAGTCCACCTCGATGCTGGCCTGACCAGTGCGGACGATCATAGCCGATTCCACGATGGCATCGGCCTTGGGTGTCGCGCTTGAGACCTCGTTCGGGGATACCGCGGGCCCGGCTGCATCCGACGCTCCGCCGGCGGTCCGCGCCCCAACCGCGGCGGACGGGGGGGCTGCCTCCTGGACTGCTTCCATCGTAGACCGCTCGCCGGAATCGCACGCCAGCAACGTGGCCTGAAACAGGCCGGCTATCAACACTCGGCGCCTCATGTCACCTCCTTGGGGAGTGCAGGAGATGCGAGAGGCTGGGATTGTTGCACATCAAGGGTCTGTCATCGGCTCCGGTGCTACTTCCCCACTTGTCACTTTCGACCACTAAGCACTAATACTTCGAACTAGGCACTCAGCTACTCATACCTCAACGCCTCCACCGGATCCATGCGCGATGCCTTCCCCGCCGGGTAGAGACCGAACAGCACCCCGGTGAGAATGGACGCGACCACCGCCGCCACGACCGCGAGCAGTGGCACCGCGGCCGGGATCGGCGTGAACGAGCGGACCCCCCAGGCGATCATCGCCCCCAGCGCCATGCCGATCAGGCAGCCCACCAGGGTGAGGGTGGCCGCCTCAACCAGGAACTGGAACATGATCTCTCCGCGGGTGGCGCCGAGCGCCTTGCGCACGCCGATCTCGCGGGTACGCTCGGTAACCGAGATCATCATGATCGCCACCACGCCGACGCCGCCCACCATGAGCCCCACGCTCGAGAGCGCGATCATCACCACGAAAAAGCCGGCCGTGATCTGGTTGAACGCCTCCAGCACCCGGTCCTGAGTGACGATGCTGAAGTTGTTCTCCTCCCCCGGCATGAGCGCCCGCCGGCTGCGGAGGGCGGCGGTCACCTGGTCCTGCGCCTCCATCACGGTGGCTCGCTCGGTCGGGACCACCGCGATCTCCAGCCACCCCCGATCGTATTCGGCCACCTTGGTGAAGACGGTGTGCGGAATGGCCAGCCGCGGCTGGTCCGCATCGCTGAAGAGCGACGCCGCCTCTACGTGCATGCCGATCACCTCGAAGGGCTGGCCGTAGATCCTGATGATCTTGCCGATCGGATCCCGCCCCGTAAAGAGGGATTCGGCCAGTTTGTCGTTGATGATCGCGACCCGCGACCCCGCGGCATACTCGATCGCCGTGAAATTGCGGCCGGCCAGAATGTCGCCGCCGTTCACCTGGATCCAGCTGGGGCTGAAGCCGGCCATGGATACGCTCGCGAGATCCACTCCCTCGAAGCCCACCGGTCCGCTGCTGTACTCGCCGATGTTGACGTCGCGCACGGCGGGGAGCTGGCGGATGAGCTCGGCCTCGCTGAACGTGAGCCAAGGCATCCGGCGCCACGGTGTGGTCTCCTCCGAGCCGTCGTCGATCTCGAGCCCACCCGAGAAATATCGCATCACGAAAAAAGTCTTGGGACCGGCCGATTCGAGGATGCCGGTGATGCTCCGGTTGATCCCGGTAATGGCCGAGGCCATCGCGATCACTACGGTAACCCCGATGGCCACGCCGAGCACGGTGAGCGCCGCCCGAACCTTGTTCGCCCGCAGGGAGTCGAGCGCGATGCCGACCCCCTCGAGCATCCGGGAGAGAATGCTGACCCGCCGCGCCGGCGTCATTCCGCCCTCAAGGCGACGATCGGATCCAGCCGCGAGGCTCGGCTCGCGGGGTATACCCCCGCCACGATGCCGACGGTCACGCCGAGGATCACTCCGACGGCCACCGACCAGGGCGCCACCGCGGCGGGAAGCGGCGTGACCGCCTTGACCACGAAGGCGAGCACGATTCCCAAGCCGACGCCCAGCACGGCGCCGCCGGCCGACAGGGTGGCGGCTTCCACCACGAACTGCGCCAGGATGTCGCCTCGCCGGGCGCCCAGCGCCTTGCGGATACCGATCTCCCTGGTGCGCTCGCTCACCGCCATGAGCATGATGTTCATGATCACGATTCCCCCGACCACGAGGGAGATGGCGACCAGCCCCGGGAGCGCGAGAAAGAGAATCTTGGAGATCTTCTCCCACGTCCCCAGCGCGCCTTCCGCCGTCTGGAAAGCGAAATTGTTCTCCTGCCACGGCTTCAACTGGCGGCGGCTGCGCATCACCGCCTCCGCCTCGCCCATCGCCTCTTTCATTCGGGACGGGTCGGACGTCTGCACGATGAGCGCGTCGAGAATGTTGATCGGACAGATGAGTCGGCGGCCCTGGGCGCTGAAGGGCATGACCGCGAACTTGTCGAGCGAGAGGCCGAACAGCGTCCCCTGCTTGGCCACCACGCCGATAATGCGGTAGGGCAGCCCGCCGATCTGCACCGCCTTGCCCACCGGATCGATGCCTGGCAGCAGCTTTTCCGCCAGCTCGCTGCCTACCACCAGCACCGGAAGTCCGGTTCGCACCTCCTGCGCGGTGAACGCCCGGCCGGCGGTGAGCTCGTAGTTCCGGATCCGGAAGTAGCTCTCCTCGGTGCCGACGAGATGAATGTCCTTGGCCACCATCCCGCCATAACTCACCTGCACCCGGTCCTCGCAGTACTTGGCAAAGGTGGCCGGGGTCTGCACCCGCTGGCGGACGTAATCGGCGTCCTCGTAGCTGATCCTAGGGCGGCGGCGCCAGGCCAGCCACACATCCTCGGGGACGTTGCCCGTCATGATGTTGGACCGCTGCCGCAGCTCGAAAGTGTTGGCGCCGATCAGGGTGTTGGCGAACCGCTCGACCATGTAGCGGTTCATTCCCTGCACGATGGACACGACCGCGATCAGGAAGGTGACGCCGATCAGGACACCGATGAGAGAGAAGAAGCTCTTGAGCTTCTGAGCCCAGATCGTCCGGAACGCCATCCGGATCGCTTCGAGAAGCTGCATCTAGGCGTGCGCGGCGATGACGAGGACGCTCATGACTCCTCCGCCGCCCGCTCGCTGGTGTCGGCCGCACGCACCTTGCCGCCATCCTCCAGGTCTCGAATGGCCTGGTAGGTACCGGCGACGATGGTCTCACCCTGGCGCAAACCGTTCACCACCTCGAAGTATTCGTCGCCGGCAATGCCGACCCTGACCGCGCGGAAGGTGGCCACCCCGTTCCGCACCACGAACACGCCTTCCTCCTCCCGGTCGCGCCGCCGAGTGGCGTTGGTGTCAACCATCGGAGCAGACTCGTTGGGCACCCGCTCGTGATCCCGCACGGTGAGGGCGATGATCGGGATGCTGAGGGCACTGCCCCGGGTCTCGGTCACGATCCGCGCGGTGCAGCTCAGGTCGGGGCGGATGCCGGGAGGCGGGTGGTCGAGCGTTACCTCTACATCGAAGTCCACCGCGCGGTCGTTGGAGCCGGAGGCGGTCTCGGTGGGGCTCAACTGGGCGCTGTGGCTCACCTCGGTGACCCGCCCCACGAACGTGGTTTCGGGGTAGGCATCAATGGTTACTTCCACCGAATCATTGGTGGTAAGGCGGACCACGTCGGTCTCGTCCACCTGCACTTCGGCCAGGATGACCGAGAGATCGGCGATGGTCATGAGCAGCCCGGTCTCCCGGGAAAACGTCCCCGGCACCGCCACCTCGCCCTCTTCGACCGCGAGGCGCACCACCCGCCCGGCGATGGGCGAGGTGAGCCGAGTCTTGGCCAGGTTGTCCCGCGCCTCCCGCAGCCCGGCCTGCGATTGCAACAACTGCGCCTGGGTAGCCTGGTAGGTGGCCTCGGCGACGTCGAAGGCGGTCTGGGCATCTTCCGCCGCCGCCGGGGCGATCAGGTTGGGACCCAGCCGGGTGAGCTCCCGGGCACGCTTCCAGGCTCGCTCCGCCTGGTCGCGGCTGGCCCGGGTCTGCACCAGCGTGGCTCGGGTGGACGCGACCGCGCCTTCCGCCTGGGACACCGCGGCCTGGTATTGAGCGGGATCTATCTGGATGAGGAACTGACCCTTTTTTACAACCTCTCCCTCACGCACGGCGATCCGGATGATGCGGCCGGTGATGTCCGCGCTGATGTCCACCTTGGTCTTGGGCTCGATCTTTCCGCTCGCCGTCACCGCGCTCACCAGGTCCCGGCGGCCGACCTGCTCCATCCGGACCTCGGTGCCCGCGTTCTTCTCCTCGTTGATGCGGAAGGCAACCGCGCCTCCCGCCACCAACGCGACGGTTATACCGATCAGACCGATCTTCATCCCACGGGACATGAGCGTTCCTGGTTAGCGTAGGGGACGGCCTACCGCCGCTTCGAGCGCTGCGACAGCCTTGTGATAATCGTACACCGCGTTGACGTAATCGCCTTCCGCCTGTTGGACGCTGTTCTGCGCGTCGGAAACCTCCAGCGAGGTCCCCGCGCCCAGGCGGTAGCGGTCTTGGGCCAAGCGCAGTTGATCGCGGGCGGCCTGGCGGTTGGCCGCCTGCACCGCGATCGCCTGATACGAGGTCTGCAGCCCGAGATAGCGGGCATGCACGTCGCTGCGGACCTGCAGGCGCCGGGCGCGGGCAAACTCGTCGGCATCCTGCTCGTCCGCCCGCGCTTGTGAGAGCCTCAGCGACCGGCTCAACCCGGTAAAGATGGGAAGCGACAGGGTGACGTTGGCCTGGAAGGGCTGACCGGTATAGCTGAAAGGAAAGACGTCGTTCTGATTCCGGATCTACTGCGTCAGCGGATCGAGCAGGGCGGTGCCGGCGTCGTTGAGACCCACGGCGGCAAAGCAGTTGCCTACCACTCCCCCTATGGCGAGGGCGCTGCGGACCTGATTGTTGTACTGACAGTCCGCCGCCTGCACCTGAGCGTCGGCGAACGTCTGCCCGACCAGAAGCCCGTCGTCGGTGAACTCCTGGGTGAAGCCGCTCCACCCGGCGCGCAGCGAGAGCGTGGGAAGGAACTCCGACTTGGCCGCCCGCACCGTCCAGGTGGCGGCGTCCTGCCGCGCGCGAAGGGATCGGAGGCCGGGGTTCTGCTGGTCGGCCAGGGAGAGCAGCTCGTCGAGCTTGAGCTCGGGCCGGACCACGGGGAACGAATCGCTCAAGCCGATCTGATCCACCGGCACCGGTGGCTCCACTCCCATGAGCCGGATCAACTCGAGCTTGGCCTCGTTGTCCGCCTGCACCGCGCGGAGCAGCGCCACATCCGACTGTCCCTTGATCACTTCGGCTTGCCGCACTTCGAGCAGGGTAGCCTGTCCGACCTGGTACCGGGCCCGGGCCAAGGTGAGAAAATCAATGTTGCGGACGACCTGCTGCCGTGCCACGTCCACCTGCGCCGCCGCCTGCAGCGCGTTGAGGTACTGCGTAGAGATCTCGGCCTTGAGCGTGATCCCGGCGCCATCAATCTCTTCTTCCGTGGCCCGTCGAAGCGCCTTCTGTTGACCGGGCCCCGACAGCACCCGCCCGTTCAACTGCCACTCGAGACCGAGACTGTAAGCCGAAGTGAGGAGGGCGGAGGTGGGGAGGATCAGTCCGCCGCCGAAGTTGGATTGCCCCGAGCCGGTGTAGCCTAGATCACCGGCGGCGGTGACCGCCGGAATGAAGCTGGCGTACGCGCTGCGGACGCCCCACTTGGCGGGACCGGCGTTGTTGAGCGCCTGGCGGTAGGTCGGGCTGCTGGCCCTTCCTCGGCTCAGCGCTTCAGCCAGCGAGAGAGTGACGGTGGGCGCGGGACGAAGCGCGGCCCCCGAGTCCGGGCGGGCGACGGCGGCCGTATCCTGTGCCGCGCTCCCGGTTGGAAAAACCCAAGCGAGCGTGAGGAGACCGAACCAGCGATTCATGGGTGGAGCCCTTTACGGTTGGGACGTGACCGGAGCCAATACGGCGGTGTTGCCGCAGAGTTTCAGGTTGCGACAAGGCCCACTTGCATACTGTAGAGAACGAGTTGGGGAGGGTTGCTACTCGGCCCGCCGGACCAGAAGATTCTCGCCCGGCAGCTCCAGCCGGCGGAGGCGGCCGTCGCCGTCGGTCACCAGTGTTCCGGAGATGTCGCCGGTGAGCGCGACCCTGATGGCGCCACCTTCACCCGCTTCCCGCCGGGCCACGACCGATGCGCGTCTGCCGGTACGAGGAAAGATGGCGTTGAGCGACTTGCCTGCCGGGGTCGCCAGATCCGCCACCGCCGCATACAGAGAAAACACCTGATCGTCGAGCAGAACCACGTCCGGTCCACCGGGCATCTCGCGGCCGGATTCCGATCCCTTGGCGACGGTGCGAACGATGAGCCGGGCTCCCGACCCCGCCGCCAGAATGACCGTGGGGCCCGCCGGACTATCCACCTCGAGTTGAAACTTGGCGACGCCCGATTCGGCGGTACGCTCGAGGGTGGCCGCGAGCTGGGTAGTGGCATTGGTAGCGGGATAGCTGGCGGTGGCGGTCAGCGTGCTTCCGGGAGCGCCGCGCCCGCGCCCCTGCCGGAGGGTGAACTCCTCTCGCCCGATGTCACGCCCGCCCTGCTGGATCACCAGCTTTACCTGCGCGGACTCCTGGGCCGCCGCCGGTGCCGCCGCGAGCATCAAGAGAAGTAGCGCGACGCGTTTTACACCCATCCGCATACCTCATGCATCTGATGAACCGGCCAGGGAGCCACGGATCCTGTCGAGAATAAATCTATACAGAAGCTCGCCCTTTTGGGCGGAGGCGAGACTGGGATAACCGACCGATCCAGGAGAGCCGGCCGGCAGGTGCCGGCTGTGTCCGGGGCGGTAGCGCGTGAGCATCACCGGCGTGAGGGCGAAGTCCTGAGCCAGCTCCATGCGGACCAGCTCGGGAGCGATGTAGAGCATGAGTGAGGTGTCGAGCTCGCCGCCCTGCACCGGAGCGCCGGGCTGCTCCAGGAGGGATCCGAAATCCAGGCTGAAGATGTCCATGACCTGCACCGTAGCCCCGTCGGTTCTGATGGTGCTGAGCGCTTCGAGATGGGCGTCGCTGGCCTGCGCGGTCAGAATGATGAACTCCCGCACCGCTGCCCCCGCCTCCCAGGATTCGATAAGTTCGTTCATGACCCGATGCAATGTTCGCCGGCGCAGCTCCGCTCCTCCCGGGAAGCGGCGGGAGGGCTCGTGCACGCCGTACTCGACGGTCGGGGTGCGGGGAATCCCGAAGCCCGCGGAGAGATCGTCGGCCAGCCGCTCGACGATCATCGTATCGCAGCCGAGCGGCAGGTGAGGCCCGTGCTGCTCGGTGGTGCCCACGGGGACCAGCAGGGTCGCTCGCTCGAGCAGGCGATCCCTTACCGACCCGGGGGTCATCTCCTTGATTCTCCAGGCGTGTCCGGCTCGAGTCATCGTCCCCGACTGTGGGTGGTGATCGTGCTGGCGGCGGTAGGTGCCGCCGCCGAGTGGCTGCGGCATCCGGCACCGCACTGGGTGGTGATCGCGGTGGGCGCCTTCGTGGCGGGCGTGGCCGTGCTGTTTCCCTTCAGCAGATGGCGGCGCCGGCTGCTCGTCGGGGCGCTCCTGGGACTCGCCGTCGCGCTGGGCGTGTCGCAGGTGGAGTTGGCTGCCATCGAAACCCGTTGGCCCCAGGAGCGGGAGCGGCGGGTCGAGGCCGCGTCGCAGCGCCTGGCCGGCGATCTCCACGCCGCCTTCCACCACGCCGAGCGGCTGGCGGAGGCCGCCGT
>JACCQZ010000224.1 GCA_013813875.1 Gemmatimonadales bacterium
GATGAGCCCGGCGAGTGACGGCGCCAGGATGAGTCCGCCGGCGGCAGCGGAATTGCGGAGAAAATTGCGACGATCGATCCCGGTCATGGCAGGTTCCTTTTTCGGCGGTGCGGGCGGTTGCCCTAAGGGGAAGGCGACTCTGCAGCGACGGTCGATCATACCGGCGGGTCCTTCAACCAACCATATGAATCAGGTGACTGTTACCGCGGCTATACGGGAGTGTGGGTTTGCGAGGTGAGATTGTTACGGGGTAAAGGGATGCTAGTGGCTATCAGCTCCGAGCTAGCATCCGGAGGGTCGGTGTTGCAGGGCTGATAGCCGATAGCCGATAGCCGATAGCTGATAGCCGACAGCCACGCCCCTCACCCCGCCAGCGCCGGCGCAGGCAGCAGCAGTGGCGCGAGGTACCGGCCGGTGTGCGATTCCGCCACCGCCACCACCGACTCCGGGGTGCCCTGCGCCACCACGCGGCCCCCGTCGGGCCCCGCCTCGGGGCCGAGGTCAATGATCCAATCGGCCCGCTTGATGACGTCGAGGTGGTGCTCGATGACGACCACGGTGTGTCCGGCG
The DNA here is from genome assembly GCA_013813875.1 of Gemmatimonadales bacterium. GTDB lineage: Bacteria > Gemmatimonadota > Gemmatimonadetes > Gemmatimonadales > GWC2-71-9 > CAVVWJ01. The sequence continues at coordinate 571 of JACCQZ010000224.1, forward strand.
TCCACCAGCCGGTCGAGCACCTGGATCAGCACCCGCACGTCGTCGAGATGGAGTCCGGTGGTGGGCTCGTCGAGGATGTAAAGCTTGCGGCCGTCGCGCTTGCCGGCGTGAGCCAGCTCGCGGGCGATCTTGAGGCGTTGCGCTTCGCCGCCCGAGAGTGTCGTGGCCGGCTGGCCCAGGCGGAGGTAGCCGAGGCCGACCTGCTGAAGGTGCCAGAGCGCGGCTCCCAGCTTTGGCTGGTGGCGAAACCGGGTGATAGCCTCGTCTACCGTCCACTGCAGCACATCGTGGATCGAGTTGCCCTGAATTCGGACGTCGAGCACATCGCGGCGGTAGCGGGTGCCGCCGCACACCTCGCAGGGAACGAAGACGTCGGCCAGGAAGACCATCTCGACCTGCACGTGCCCGGCGCCTTCGCAGGCGTCACACCTCCCCCCCGCGAGGTTGAACGAGAAAGTGGCCGCGGTGTAGTTCCGCTGCCGCGCCGCCGGCTGGGCGGCGAAGAGCTCGCGGATCTCGTCGAACGCCTTGATGTAGGTGACCGGATTGGAGCGGGGAGAGCGTCCGATCGGCGACTGGTTCACCAGCAGCACGTCCTGCAGACATTCCCAGCCGCTGAGCGAGGCCACCCGTCCCACCGCCTCGCCCAGGTGCGACTTGGCCGAGTGCCCGCCGTGCAGCTTGGCCTCCAGGTTCCGGTAGATGACGTCGTAGAGAAGTGAGCTCTTGCCCGAACCGGAGACGCCGGTCACCGCGGTGAGCGTTCCCAGCGGGATGTCTACGTCCACCTCGTACAGGTTGTGCAGGGTGGCTCCCCGCACCCGCAGCCAGGCCGGTCCCGCGCTCCGCCGCGCGCTCGGCACCGCGATGCGTTTCTGCCCTGAGAGATACTGTCCGGTGAGGGATTGGCCGGCGCCGGCCACCGGCCCGGCATGGACCACGCGTCCCCCGCGCTCCCCCGAGCCCGGACCCAACTCGAGCATGAAGTCGGCCTGCTGGATGGCGGCGAGGTCGTGCTCCACCACGATCACCGTGTTTCCGGCGTCGCGTAGCCGGCGCAACAGGCCGAGCAGGCGGTCGGTGTCGCGCGGGTGGAGCCCGATAGAGGGCTCGTCGAGCACGTAGAGGGTGTCCACCAGGCGGGAGCCGAGCGCGTTGGAGAGAGAGATCCGTTGAGCCTCGCCGCCGGAGAGCGAGCGGGTCTGCCGGTCGAGACTCAGGTAGCCCAGCCCCACGTCTCGGAGAAAGCCGAGCCGGGCGTCGAGCTGCTCCACGATGAGCTGGGCCACCTCGCGCTCGAAGTGGGTGAGCGAGAGGGTGCCGATCCACTCGTGGATGCCGTCAATAGAGCGGGCGGAAACTCCGGCGATCGTGTCGGCGGCGACTCTGACCGCCAGCGCGTCGGGATTGAGCCGGGTGCCGGAGCAGTCGGCGCAGGTCTTGGCCAACTGGTACTGTCGCAGGAAGACCCGGATGTACTGCTTGTAGCGCTTCTCCTCCAGATCCTTGAGGAAAGGAAAGATGCCGACGTAGCGCCCCTTGCGGCCGTAGAGCAGCTCCCGGCGGTGCCCGGCTTTGAGCTTGTGCCACGGCTTCACGGGGTCGGCGCCCAGCTTGCGCGCATGGTCCAGAAGGATCCTGCGGCGCGACTCATAGCGCGGCTTGGTCCACGGATCTATGGCGCCGTCGGCCAGGCTGATCTCCCGGTTGGGAACGATCAACGACTCGTCGTACTCCAGCACCGCCCCGAAGCCGTTGCAGTTGGGGCAGGCGCCGCGAGGGTTGTTGAAGGAGAAAAGCGCGGGTGTGACCGTAGCCGCCGGGGTGTCGCAGACGCTGCATGCCGGAGAGCGGGTAAAGCGCAGCCGGCCGCCGTCGTGAACGGCCAGGGCGATCCCTTCCCCCTCCTGAAACGCGGTGGCCACCGCCTCGGCGATACGGCCGCCGGCCGCCGGCTCGGCCGACAGCCGATCCACCACTACCAGCAGCTCCGCGGCTCGGGTGAGGTCGAGGCCGCCGGGCAGCTCCTGCAGGTGGTGGGCGACGCCGTCGGCCAGGACCCGCACGAATCCGAGCGCCCGCAGGTTCTCGGCGACGGCCTCGTGGGTAAGCCGCGCCACCGGCGGCAACGGAAAGCAGAGCTGCACCCGGCCCGTCACCCGGGCGAGGATGTCGTCGGTGGCCGACTGCGCGGTATCACAGCGCACCGCCGCGCCGCAGACCCGGCAGTAGCTGCGCCCGATCCGGGCCCAGAGCAGCCGAAGGTAGTCGTAGACCTCGGTGGCGGTGCCCACGGTAGAACGGCTGGATACGGTCGGGTTGCGCTGCTCGATGGCGATCGAGGGCGCCAGACCCTCGAGCCGGTCCACCAGCGGCTTGGGCATGCGCTCGAGGAACTGCTTGGCGTAGGTCGAGAGCGACTCGATGTAGCGCCGCTGCCCTTCGGCGTAGATGGTGTCGAACGCCAAGGTGCTCTTGCCGGAACCGGACGGTCCCGTCACCACGGTCAGGGCGCGGTGCGGGATCTCGACGCTGATGCCCTGCAGATTATTCTGTCGGGCGTTGACGATGCGAATGACGGAATCGGACATCTTCGGGGAAAATAGCGGGGCCGCGGTCTTCGGGAAAGTTTCGGGAAGCCGCTTCAAGGGGCTGCCGACTATCTTTTGCGCTTCAATGTCTCGCCTCCTCACTCCCAAGTTTCTGCTGCGCGGCTTCGAGATCTCGGTCCTCGCCTCTCTGGTGGGGTTCGGGATCACCCTGCTCTACGGCAACGACCTCCCCGCCTTCGTGGCCGGCCTGGGCCGGGTGCACTGGGCCTGGCTGCTGGTCGGGCTCGGGCTCGCTTCGCTCGATTGGCTCGGCGGCGGACTTCGCAACTGGGTGGTTGCCCGGCATGTCTATCCCAATCCCCCGCTCAAGGGAATGATCCTGGCCGGCGGGATGGGGGCGTGGGCCGGCTACATCACCCCGCTCAATTCCGGGGCGGGTCCGATGACGATGTACACCATGCGGCGCTATGGGCTCCCGCTGCCGGTGGCCGTCACCTCCACCTTCATGAGCTTCGTGGCCACCATTCTCTTCTTCGCCATCGCCGGTCCGCTGGCCCTCCTCTTCGGAGCGGGACAGTCGCTGGGACAGAAGGGGAACGTACTGGGACTGTCGCTCTATGACCTGTTCAAGGGGAGCCTCACGATCATCGGGGTGATCGGCCTGCTCATGGTAGTGGTGCTGGTGTTCCCCCGGATGGTGGCCGGCCTGATCCACCGCGCAGCCGAGGCGGTCGGCCGGCGGAGCCAGCGGGTGGCCAACCGGCTGGAGCGGCTGAGAGGGGGGATAGACGAGGCCCATGCCAGCGTGGTCGCCTTCAACAGCCCACGCGGATGGCTGGCGCTGTTCTGGGCCACCGTGCTGTCCGGGCCTTCTCACGCCAACAAGCTTCTCGCCGGGTACGTCGCCCTCCGCGCCCTGGGCCTGCACGCCAACTTCGTGGACATCCTGCTGGTGCAGACGCTGGTGATGTTCCTGCTCTACTTCGCGCCGACGCCCGGCGCCTCGGGCATCGGCGAGGTGCTCTCCGCCGCGGTGATGTCGTCGTTCGTGCCCCGGGAGCTGACGCCGATCTACATCCTGATCTGGCGGCTCATTCTGACGTATTTCACCCTTGCCTTCGGCTTCCTGGTGTTCTCCGGCTGGGTGCGCCAGGGGCTCAAGGGCGTTGACCGGGGCGTCATTGCGGAGCCGGCGAGCGGGTGAGCGCCGAGGGGATGACCGAAGACCAGGATATCGGCGCCAAAGGCTACGACGCGGCGCTGCTGCGTCGCCTGCTCGGCTACCTCCGTCCCTACCGCTGGCTGACGGCCGGAGCGGTGCTCCTGCTGATGGCGCAGTCGGCACTTGCGCTGGTCGGGCCCCGGCTCACCGAGCGGGCGCTCGACGTCGCCATACCGCGAAACGACATGGGACTGCTCGGGCTGCTTGCCGGGCTCTACTTCGCCACGCTGCTCGTTGATTTCGTGGTGGAGTACTGCGGGACCCTGCTGACCGCGTTGATCGGGCAGCGGGTGATGTACGACCTGCGGATGCAGATTTTCGACCACCTCCAGCGGCTCAGCGTCAGCTTCTTCGACCGCAATCCGGTGGGCCGGCTGATGACCCGGGTCACCTCGGACGTCGAGACGCTGAACGAGCTGTTCTCGTCGGGAGTGGTGACCATTTTCGGCGACGTCTTCACCCTGGTGGCGATCATGGTGATGATGCTGGTTCTCGACTGGAAGCTCGCGCTGGTGACATTCGCCGTCATTCCCCTGGTGTGGATAACCGCCAGGATCTTTCGGCGCCGGGTACGCGAGGCGTTTCGCGACATCCGCTACCGGCTGGCCCGGCTCAACTCGTTCCTGCAGGAGCGGCTCTCGGGGATGCGCATCGTGCAGCTCTTCGGGCGGGAGGAGGCGTCGGCGCGGCGGTTCGCCCAGCTCAACCGGGAGCACCTCGCCGCCCACCTGCGCTCGATCACCATCTACGCGATCTTCTTTCCGGTGGTCGAGGTCCTCACCGCGGTGGCCACGGCGCTCCTTCTCTGGTACGGAGGGCTCCGGGTGCTCAGCGACACCCTGACAGTGGGTGTGCTCGCGGCCTTCATCCTGTACACCCGCCGGTTCTTCCAGCCGCTGCAGGATCTATCGGAAAAGTTCAACCTGCTGCAGAGCGCCATGGCTTCATCCGAGCGGGTGTTCGGGCTGCTCGACGAGCGGGTGACGGTTCTGGAGCCGGAAGCGCCGGTGGCGCTCTCCCGTCCGGTGCGCGGCGCCGTCCGGTTCGAGGGGGTGTGGTTTCGCTACAGTGAGGATGGGCCTTGGGTCCTGCGCGACATCTCGTTCACCGCCTCACCCGGGCAGACCATCGCCCTCGTCGGCCACACCGGGGCGGGAAAGACCACCATCGTCAACCTGCTGCTCCGCTTCTACGACCCCGAACGCGGCCGGATCACCGTTGACGGCGTGGACATCCGCCAGCTCGCCACCGCCGACCTGCGTGCCATCATCGGCTTTGTGCAGCAGGACCTCTTTCTGTTTTCCGGCGACATCCTGCACAACCTCACGCTGGACGCCCCGATAGCACCCGAAGCCGCCCGGCAGGCGGCGCGGCGAGTGGGGGCGGACCGATTCATCGAGCGGTTGCCCGCGGGGTACGCTCATCAGCTCGGCGAGCGGGGTCGGAGCCTCAGTGTGGGCGAGCGCCAGCTGCTGAGCTTTGCCCGGGCGCTGGCACTCGATCCCCGAATCCTGGTGCTCGACGAAGCCACCAGCTCGGTGGACGCCGAGGCGGAGGCGCAGATTCAGCGGGCCATCGCCGAGCTGATGGCGGGGCGCACCAGCATCGTGGTGGCCCACCGGTTGAGCACTATCCTCCATGCCGACGAGATCCTGGTGCTGCACCACGGTGAGATCCGGGAGCGCGGCACCCACCGGGCGCTGCTGGCTCAGCGCGGCCTCTATCAGCGGCTCTACCAGCTTCAGCTCAGCGGCCAGGAGGATCGAAAGATTGCGTAAACATTTCCTGCTTGCCCTGTTACGGGGCGAGAGATACGTTTGTCGGCGAGCGGTTTTTCCTCCAGGATCCGGTCAATGATTCACCTCGAAGTCGGCGGCAAGCGCTACCCCGTTGCCGCCGGAGAAACTGTCATAGGCTCGGCGCCGGGCAGTGCCATCATCCTCGAAGGTGAGGGGATTCGGCCGCGCCACGCCGTCGT
>JACCQZ010000126.1 GCA_013813875.1 Gemmatimonadales bacterium
TACGGCAGAGGCCGAACTTCCGCAGTACCGCCCGAGACCGCCCGCACCGCTGGCAGCGGCGGACGGCGCGGACCTTGAACTTCGGCGTGCGCTTGGCTCTCTCGATCCAGGCAGTTTTTGCCATTACAACTCCAAAAAGGTCTTAGGTCTTGGGTCGAAGGTCTGTGGTCTTCGGTGTTGAGGTCCCCAACGGCGGCGACCTTCGACCTTCGACCTTCGACTCTACGCCACCCTCTGCGGCGTCTCACCCCGGAACGGCCAGCCGATCTCCCGCAGGAGACCCATGGCCAGATCGTCCCGGCTCGACGAGGTCACGATGGTGATGTCCATCCCGTGGATCTTCTCGACTTTGTCGTAGTCAATCTCGGGAAAGATCATCTGTTCCTTGACGCCGAAGGTGTAGTTTCCCCGGCCATCGAAGCTGCGGGTGGGCAGCCCGCGAAAGTCGCGGATGCGGGGAATGGACAGGGTGATGAACCGGTCCAGAAACTCGTACATCCTCGCCCGCCTGAGCGTCACCGTGGCGCCCACCGGCATGCCCGCCCGCAGGTTGAAGTTGGCGATGGCCTTCTTGGCGCGGGTCACCACCGCCTTCTGACCGGTGATCAGACCCAGCTCCTCCACCGCCGCATCGAGCTGCTTGGGATTCTTTCCGGCCTCGCCCATGCCGACGTTCAGCACCACCTTGACCAGCCGCGGCACCTGGTGCGGGTTGGCCAGGCCGAAGTCCTTCTGCAGCTTGGGATGCACCGACTTCTGGTAGAACTCCTGCAGCCGGGGCATCCCCTCCGCCGCCTTGGGCGCATGATCCACCGCGCTGGCGGGGGCCTTGTCCTTCCCCTTCCCCTTGCCCGGCGCTTTGGACTTCTCGGTCGTTTCGGCCATCGTTACCGGCTCCTCGGAATCGGCTGGTCCGACTTGACGGCGATCCGCTCCACCGTCCCGTCCGCGTCCACGCGGCGGCGGACCCGGGTGGGCTCGCCACTCTTGGGATCAATCAGCATCGCCTTGGAATGATGGATCGAGGCCTCCCGCTCCACGATGCCGCCCTCGGTGGTCTGGGTGGCCCGAAGGTGGCGCTTGATCATGTTGATGCCCTGGATCTTGATGCGGCCGGTCTTGGGAAAGACCTGCAACACCTTCCCCTGCTTGCCTTTGTCGTCGCCCGAGATGATCTGCACCGTGTCACCCTTGGTGAGGTGCAGCCGCATCCGGACCGGCGCCTGACGGCGTATCCGCTTGGCCTTCTTGTATACCAGCGGCTTCATGCTACAGCACCTCCGGCGCGAGCGAGACGATCTTCATGTACCGCTTCTCGCGCAGCTCTCGGGCGACGGGCCCGAAGATACGAGTGGCCCGCGGCTCGCCCGCGTCGTTGATGAGGACCGCGGCGTTCTCGTCGAACCGGATGTAGGAGCCGTCCTTGCGGCGGGTCTCTTTGGCGGTCCGGACAATGACGGCTTTGGCCACGTCGCCCTTCTTGACCTGCCCGGTGGGGATGGCATCCTTGATGGCCACCACGACGGTGTCACCGAGACCGGCGTAGCGGCGCTTGCTCCCGCCGAGGACGCGGATGACCAGAGCCCGCCGGGCTCCCGAATTGTCCGCGATGCGAAGGATGGATTCTTGCTGGACCATTGATTCCTCTCTTGAGGTCGAAAGTCGCAGGTCGCAGGTCGCAAGACCCGTGACCTTCGACCCCAGACCTTCGACCTATTTAGCCTTCAGCACGATCTCCGTCACCCGCCAGCACACCGTCTTGGCCAAGGGGCGCGTCTCCATGATGCGAACGGTATCGCCCACCTTGGCGTCCTTCTCGTTCCGGGCCTTTACCTTCTTGGTCCGGGTGACCTGCTTGCCGTACACCGGGTGGGCGTAGCGGCGGACGAGGGAGACGGTGACCGTCTTCTCCATCTTGTCACTCGTCACCACTCCGGTGCGCCCCTTGCGGCTGGCGCGGTCGGCGGTGGATTGCTCAGCCATGGTTCTCTTTCTCCCGCAGGATCGTCTGCAGCCGGGCGATATCGCGCCGGATGGCGCGAAAGCGCATCGGATTCTCGATTGACTCGGTCGCCGAGCGGAAGCGGAGGTTGAAGCGCTCGGTGGTGAGCTCCTCGACCTTGGCCCGCAGATCCTCCAACGACATTTCCCTGATCTCGTTCGGCTTCATCGGCTCAGGTCTCCTCGCGCTTGACGAAGCGAGTCTTGACCGGCAGCTTGGCCGCGGCGAGGCCCAGCGCCTTCTTGGCCAGATCTTCGGTGACACCTTCCACCTCGAACAACACCCGGCCCGGCTTGACCACGGCCACCCATCCCTCCGGGTTGCCTTTCCCCTTCCCCATGCGGGTCTCGGCCGGCTTCTTGGTGATCGGCTTGTCCGG
>JACCQZ010000286.1 GCA_013813875.1 Gemmatimonadales bacterium
CAAGAGGTCAGGGCCTCGCCGTCTTAGCTTCTGCCATGCGAGATCAACACCGTCCCAAGCAGGATCTCATCAACGAGGTCGTCGCTCTGCGAAAGCAGGTGGCCGACCTCAAGGACGCCATGACCGCCCGCAGGCGGGTGGAAGATGCCCTGCGGCATTCGGAGGAGCAGCTGCGCACGCTGGTGGACTACGCGCCGTCCGCGCTCTGTCTTTTCCGTCCCGACGGCACCCCGCTGGCGGCCAATCGTCCGTTTGCCCGGATGCTCGGCTACGACTCACCGGCCGAGCTGCTCCGGGTGGCTGACGCGCTGGGCGTGTTCGCCAACCGCGAGGAGCAGACCCGGGTTCTCGCGCTGGTGGAGCGGGGGGAGGAACGACTCGCGGGGGTCATCTTCCGCCGGAAGGACGGGGGCCGGCAGGCGCTCGGGGTGATCGGTGCCGCGTGTGCCGAGCCTCGTGCCATCATGCTCGGCACCAGCCCTCCCGCCTCGCCTGGCGCCCTGGCCATGGAGGCCTGAAACGGAGTTGCCGGCCGCGCCGTAAGGGTGGGCACCGGACACCATCCCGGCTCCCCCAACTGCCCGGATTGCCCATGAGATCGCTGCCGCTCTCGCTGCTTGTGTTACTTGCCGCCGCTCCTGCCGCCCAGTCTCAAACCGCGGCCGATTCCTCGGCCATTCGCGCCGCCGCGCTCGATTACGTGGAGGGGTGGTACGAAGGAAACCCCGAGCGGATGAACCGCGCGTTGCATCCGGAGCTGGTCAAGCGGATCGTGGTCACCGACACCGCCACCGGGCGCAGCGTGCTGGAAAACATGGGAGCGTCGTCGCTGGTCAACGGCACTCGGCACGGCTTCGGCAAGAAGACGCCCAAGGAGAAGCAACAGAAGGACGTGAGAATTCTGGACATCTTCGGCGGCGCGGCCAGCGTCAAGGCGGTCATGGCCGATTGGACTGACTACATGCAGCTGGCCAAGGTGGATGGCCGCTGGGTGATCGTGAACGTTCTGTGGGCCATGAAACCGGACCGGACCGGGTGAGCGCGGCGGCATGCGCCGGCGCGACCCTCGGTCTCGCCGCCGCCGTCTTCTTCACCGCTCCCCCGATCCGCCCGCCGCAGCCCGAGCTCCGCCTGGCTCTCCCGCCTCGCTGACGGCGAGATCAAGCGAAAGTTCATCCTCGACTGTACCGGCTGCCACCAGTTCGACGCCCAGATCGCGCGGCCCGGCGGGAAGGTGCGGACGGAGGCGCAGTGGGTCGAAGCGATCACCCGCATGCTGGGGTACGCGGGCGCCCGATTCCCCATTCCCGGTGATCGCGGCCGATCGCGATCCCAGAGCCACCGCAGCGTGGCTGGCCCGACACCTCGGCACCGATCCAGTGGGGGACCGGACGCAACCGGCTCCGGCGCGGGCGGAGACCGCCGAGTTTCGGATGCCGGAGCCCCAGGATCTGCCCCACGACGTGGCGGTCGAGGCATCGGGCACGGTGCTGGTGACCGGCATGTTCACCCACCGTCTCTACCGGGCCGCTCGACCCGGTCAACGCCCTCTTGTCCTACCTCTACAGTATGCTCGCCCACGATGTCCGGTCGGCGTGTGAATCAGCCGGGCTCGATGCGGCTGTCGGATTTCTGCACCGGGACCGCCCGGGCCGGCCTGGGTTGGCCCTTCGAGCAGCGCGTCAGACCTCAACCAATCAGATCTCAGCGGCTAGGTGTACTTCGCTCCTCCCGCTTGGCTGTTCCGGCCCCCCTCACCGCCCCTGCCCCTCCGACTCCTCCCCGATCTTGATCCGTTCCACCCGCCGATTCTCCGCCCTCGTGTTGTACACGCGGAGAGTGACGATGTCGCCGGGCTTGGTGCCCGCGAGCGCCCGGCGCATGTCCTCGGCGGTCTTGACCGGCTTCCCCTCGATGGAGAGAATGACGTCCGGGCCGCCCCGCTCGGCGTCCACCAGCTCACCCCAGGAGGGGCCGCCGGGACGGACATCGGCGACGACGACGCCGGAGTCTCCCGGCGTCACCGAGATGCCCAGCTTGCCGAGGGATGCCGCCTCTTCCCGGGTGCCGCCCCGGCCTTCGCCTGCGGCGGCGCGGGCGGCGGTGGCGGGGGCGGGCAGTTCCTGCAGCCGCACCTCGATGGTCTTCCGCGCGCCGCCCTTACGGGCCACCTCGATCTTGACCGCTTCACCCGGCTTGCGGAAGGCGATGCGCTGCTGCAATTGGCCGACGTACTCGACCGGCTTGCTGTCCACCGAAATAATGATATCGCCCGGCTCCAGCCCGGCCCTCCGGGCGGGAGAGGTCTCGCTGCCGTAATCCTCCACCACCACTCCGCGGATCTCGGGTAGGCCCACGTAGGCGGCGTCATTCAGGGAAGCGTTGCGCACCGTCACCCCCAGGGCAACGCGCTGGACCCGGCCGTTGGCGATGATCTGATCCATGACCTGCCGTGCCAGGTTGATCGGGATGGCAAAGCCGTAGCCGGAGAAGTGGCCGGTCCGGCTCGCGATCGCCGAGTTCACGCCGACCACCTGGCCGCGCACACTTACCAGCGGGCCACCCGAGTTGCCCGGGTTGATCGCCGCGTCGGTCTGGATGAAATCCTGGATGCTTCGGTCGCTGACGTTGGGAAGGGCGAGGCTCCGGCCCTTGGCGCTGATGATGCCCGAGGTCACCGTGAAGGTCAGGTTCTCTCCCAACGGATTCCCCACGGCAAGCACCCATTCCCCCACCCGAGAGGCATCGCTGTCACCCAGCGGCGCCGGGGTGAGGTTGGTGGCGTCTATCTTGAGCACCGCCAGATCGGTGTTCGGGTCGGTGCCCACCACCTTGGCCTTGAACTCCCGGCGGTCGAGCAGCCGGACGGTGACCTGCTCGGAGCCGTCCACCACGTGGTCGTTGGTGAGGATGTAGCCGTCCCGGGAGACGATGAAGCCGGAGCCGGCGTTCTCCTGGAATTCGGGCGCCTGGGGCCGGGGGAACTGGCGGAAGAACTCCTCGAATCCGGGCGGTACCTGCATTTCCGGCCGCTGCTGTTCTCGGGCCGACGTCCGGCCCGACCGGATGTAGACCACGCTGGGCTTGACCTGTTCGGCGACGGAGGCGAAGGCCTCGCTCAGGCTCTGAAGGCCGGCCACGGCGGCGGGGGTGGCCTGAGGAGCCGGGGCAGCGGTCGTGGGCCGGGCCTCGGGCTGCTGGGCGGCCGAGAACCCAGGGAGGTCGAGCATGCCGGCGAGCCCGAGGCCGACGAGAAACGCGATTCCAACGCTGCCGGACCGGAGCCGGCGCAACCATCCATCCGACATCATGCATCTCCTGACGACAAGATCGAAAAGTGGGCCCGGAGGGCCCGGATACGTCTTGCAATGCACGGCGGCCCGGCAACGTCGCGGCGGACGCCTTGGAGGCGGCGAAACCGAGGGTTGCCCCTTGTTCGTAGTCCAGGCATCATCCCCGCCCGGGCGGTGATCCGCCCACACCCCTGACCGTCGGAGAACCTGAATGGATAGTATGGCCGCCCGTCGCCAGAGTGCCTTCGCGAGACTCCTCCTCATTTCCGCTCTCACTGCCTGCAGCAGCGGGCGCACGGCGCCGGCAGGAACCGCCCCGTCTCCCGCGCCGGGGGGAACCGCCGCTCCCGCGGGGCGCGCGATGGAGGTGCCGATCCTGGACGTCTTCGAGAAGGCGGTGGCCCAGGGCACCCGGCTTCGCACCGGCGCGCCGGGACCCAAGTACTGGCAGCAGTGGGCGGAGTATCGGCTCCAGGCCGAGCTCAACCCGGTCTCCAAGCGACTCACCGGCCAGGGCGCCATCAAGTACTACAACCGCTCGCCCGACACCTTGCGGTCGGTGTACGTCCATCTGCTGCACAACCTCTTCGATCCCGACTCCCGCCAGAATACCGATGTGCCTTGGTCGGTCGAGGGAATAGAGCTCAGCAAGGTCTCGGTGCAGGGAAGCGAGATCAGAGCGGGCGGCAAGGAAGGCCCCGGCTACCGGGTGGACGGCACCGTCATGGAGATCCGCCTGCCCCGGCCGCTGGCGCCCGGCGGGACAGCCGACCTGGCCATGGCCTGGAGGCTGCGCGTCCCTCCTGACGGCGCCCCTAGGGGAGGCCAGGACGGCGAAGTGTTTTTCATCAGCTACTGGTACCCGCAGATGGCGGTGTACGACGACATCAACGGCTGGCAGATTGACCAGTACCTGGGCAACGCCGAGTTCTACATGGGCTACGGAAACTATGACGTGGCCCTTACCGTGCCGGAGGGATGGCTGGTGACCAGCACCGGCGAGCTGGTGAATCCCGACGAGGTGCTCTCGGCGCAGACCCGCGCCCGGCTCGACTCCGCGGCCCACGCGTCGGGCGTGGTTCAGGTCGTCGGCGAGGCCGACCGGGAGCCCGGCAGGTCTACCGCCGCTGGCCGGGACGGCAAGCTCACCTGGCGCTTCCGGGCCGACAACGTGCGCGACGTCGCCTGGGCCACTTCGGCGAAGTACCTGTGGGACGCGGTACCCGCCGCGGTGGGCGACCCGAACGGCGACGGCCGGGCCGACACCGCCCTGGCGCAGGCCTTCTACCGGCCGGAAATGCGGCGGAGCCAGTGGGACCAGACCGCCCGTTACGGACAGCACTCGGTCGAGTTCTTCTCGGAGTATCTCTGGCCTTATCCCTATCCCCACATGACGGCGGTGGACGGTCCCACCTCCTGCGGCGGGATGGAGTATCCGATGATGACCTGCATCGGGGGCCAGTGGGACACGCTCGGCTTGTACGAGGTGACCAATCACGAGATCGGTCACATGTGGTTCCCGATGATGGTCGGATCCGACGAGAAGCGCTACGCCTGGATGGACGAGGGAGTCACCCAGTTCATCCAGTCGCAGGGCATGGCCGACTTTTTCAAGGGATTCGACGACGAGGCCCGCAACCGCCAGCCATACGTGAGCCTGGCCGAGGCGGGCGGCGAGGTGGAGCTGATGCGGCACGGCGACCGCTACCCCAGCTACCAGGCCTACGGCGTGGCGAGCTACTACAAGATGGCCACGGTCATGGTGGCGCTCCGCGGCGTCCTGGGTGAAGACACCTTCAACCGCGCCCTCCGCGAGTACGGCCGCCGCTGGGAGTACAAGCATCCCACACCGTACGATCTGTTCAACAC
>JACCQZ010000302.1 GCA_013813875.1 Gemmatimonadales bacterium
CCAGCAGCTCCTCGGCCGCCTTCTCCCAGCGTCCCCAGCTCCGGTCGAGGCCGGGGTCGGGCACGCGCGCCGGGTCCCACTGCGACTGAAACGCCGAGAAGGAGCGGCGAAGCTGCCGGTAGTAGTAGAAGAAGTGCCGCGTCGAATAGGGTCGCTCCTCCCCCTGCCCCAGCACGAAGACGATCTCGCCGGGCCGGAAGCCGCGGATCTCCTCCAGCATCTCGGCGTAGGCGCAGAGCTGGATCAGGAAGCCGGGCTTGGCCGAGCGGGCGAGCTTGGTGTCCCAGGGGGTATAGTGCCACGCCCCGCAGGCGCAGGGAGCGCCGGTGCGCTCAGCGCAGCGGAAGAGGAAGTCGGGATAGCCGTGCCAGTCGTCGGAGACGAGGTGGGCCTGATAGATGACCGGGGCGCCGGATTTCATCGCGGCGAGGGTTCGCGCCTGCCCTTCGGGATCGGCGCGGTCAATCTCGACGATGGCGGGCTCCCGCTGCCGGACGCGATCGAGGTAGCGTTGCTCGTGCTCATCGCCCTTCCGGGCGGCAAGCTCCATCTCCGCGTCGCCCTCATCGGGGGTGACCCACTCCAGCTCGGCGGCTCCGGCACCGCGGGCGCGGGCGCGCTCGGCGTGCATTCGCTCGCACCAGGCGGCGAAGTCGCCCTCCAGGTAGGCAACCAGGTCGCGCGGCGAGTACCGGAAAGTGCCGTCCGGGAGGGGGATCATGAGCTGGGAGCGGTCCTGGGATGCGGGGGAGCAGAGGGTTGCTGAAAGTGCCGCGCGGATCCTGTCTCCACAACGTTCCCACGCAGTCAGAGAGGCCGGAACAGCTCCGCGAGCGGCAGGGTGAGCGGCTGGTGCATGTCCGACGGATGCCACACGAGGCGCTCGCGTTCGACGACCGGGAAGTCGTCGGCCGGCGTCCAGATCTCGACCGAGCGCCCGTCGCCGTCCACCAGCCAATAGAGCGGCACTCCCGCTTCGCGGTATCGGAGCCGCTTCAGGAAGCGGTCGCCGCGCGCGGTGGAGGGGCTGAGCACTTCGGCGACGAGCAGGAGGGTACGCATCCGGTTCCAGGTGAGCGAACGCGCCTCCTCGACCGGCACGACAAAGACATCCGGCTGGACCAGCACGTCGGGACCCCACGAGATATCGGCGGGCGACGCCAGCACGACGGCTCCGGACTGCCGCTCCAAATAGTTGCCGAGCGCCAGACTCAACCGGTGCACGAGGATCTGGTGCCATGGCCTGGGCGCCGGCGTCACCAGCAGCTCGCCGTAAACCACTTCGTAGCGGTTGCCGTCGTCCGGCAGTGCTCGGACCATGTCGGCGGTGTAGTAGATGGGGGCGGCCATGCCCATAGGATCGTCTCGGCGGCGGGAGGATGGCAAGGGGAGGCCATCCGGGATGGTACGCGTTCAGGCTGCTCGGGACGTTACCGTTTCCATGCAGGTCTGCGCGAATCTCTGCTGGGCGCTCGAAGTGCGAACGACAGTTCCGATCGCGAGGCCGCTATTGGTCGTGTAATTGTAGCTCCTCTCCCTGATGCACGAAGGTGGGGGCCTTCGCCGGCTTCACCGCCTACGCGATGGAAGGCGAGCGGGTCTCAAGAGATCGCCAGGTTACCATCCCCTCGCCTTCCTCAGAGGATAGACGGGAAGCAGTCACGCAGTCCTGCCGGTCGTCTCGCCAAGTGAGGTCAATTCCCCCCGGCCGACGGCCGCCATCGGTTCGCGCACCGGGTGCTCGAGTTGCGCCCGGCGCATCAGCCAGGCGCCCGCCAGGCACACGCCGCCGCCGAGCACCGACAGCGCCGCCACGGTCTCTCCCCGCACCAGCACCCCGAGCACCAGCGCCACCGGCGGAATGAAGAAGGCCGTGGCCGAGGCCTTGGTCGCGCCCACGCGGCCGGCCGCCAGCACGGTCAGCACGTAGGCCAGCCCGGTGCCGAGCGCGCCCAGGGCGAGGAGAGCCAGCAGCGGTCCGGGCGACCACCGCGCCCGAAGGACCTCGGGCAGGCCGAGCGGGGCGGTCAGCACCAGCGCCACCGCCTGCGCCCGCCAGATCACCGGCAGCGCGCCCTGACGCTGCTGGATTGGGCGGGCGAGGTTGAGCGCGAACCCGTAGGACACCAGCGCGGCGAGGATGAGCAGGATGCCGATCGTGGTGCTCCGGCCCTGGCCGACCGTCGGCAGCGCCATCAGCACGCCGCCGGCCAGGCCGACCGCGAGGCCCACGCCGATGCTCCGCGACGGCCACCGCCGGGCCATGCCCGCGGCGACGATCGCGGTGAAGAGCGGCACCGCGCCGTTCAGCATGCCGGTCAGCGCGGACGACACCCGCTGTTCGGCGTAGGGGAACATGCTCAGGGGGAAGGCCATCCAGAGCACGCCCACGAGCGCGATCCCGGGCCAGTCCTCGCGGCTGATCGCGCGCCGAGATCCGGGAACCAGCGCGAGGGTGAGGAACCCGACCAGGATTCGGGTGAAGGTCACCCCGTTGGGGCCCATTACCTCGAGTCCCTCGGCGATGAAAAGGAACGACGCGCCCCAGATGACGCCGGGGACGATGAGCATGATCCAGTCCATCAACACCCCTTAGTGAGAGGCAACAGCGGCTGTCATCCCGAGCGAACGCGAGGGATCTTGCCGGCGAATGGGT
>JACCQZ010000324.1 GCA_013813875.1 Gemmatimonadales bacterium
GGAAGATGTCGGACAGGAAGAGCACCTGCTCGTCGGTCATGCCTTCAGGCACCTTGAGCGGCCCGACATCGGCGAACGGTACCCGCGCGTACTCGGCCTGTCCGCCGGCATAGCCTCCGAGCATGTGGGAATAGCCGAAGAGCCCGGCCGGCGAATGCCCGAACAGTTTTTCGGCTATATGGGCGTTCGGATTGGAATTTTCGCAGCAGGAGAACAGATCTCGTTGACACATGCTGCAGTTGCCGCAGGCGATCGGGAAGGGAACCACCACCCGGTCACCCACCTTCAGCCTGTTCTTGAGGCCGGGCCCCGTCTCGACCACTTCGCCCATGAACTCATGGCCCAGGACGTCCCCCTTCTCCATCGTGGGGATGAAGCCGTTGTAGAGGTGCAGGTCGGACCCGCAGATCGCCGTCGAGGTGATCCGGATGATGGCGTCGCGCGAGTTGAGGATCTTGGGATCCGGCACCTCCTCGACCTGAACCTTCTTCTTCTCCATCCAGCAGGCGGCCTTCATTGAGTTCCTCCTTCTGCATTCACTGGGGCACCGTTGATCCGAGGCGGTAGAGAGACGGGTTTCTTGGAGGGCTGTGCCGGATGCATGCTCCGGTGGATGCTGGCATCGGACCGGACCACCTCGCCGAGCTCCATCACCTGCTTGAAACGCCGCAGATCTCCCTTGACCTGCTGGTTCGGCTCCTCGCCGAAGAGCTTGGCGACGATGGCGCCGAGCGCGCCTCCGGGCGGATCGTAGCGCAGCTCCACCTTGATCTGGGTGCCCGCCCCACCTGGCGCCGGGCTGAAGCGCACCGACCCGAAGTTGGGCACGTCGGCGTCCTGAACCGACCGCCAGGCGATCAGCTCGTTGGGGCGGTCTTCAGTGATCTCGGCGTCCCACTCCACCGTGGTGCCGGCTGGGGCCTTCGCCTTCCAGCGCGAGCGGCGGTCATCGGTGACCCGCACTGACTCCAGGTGTTCCATGAACAGGGGCAGGTTCTGGAAGTCGCGCCAGAAGGTGTACACCTCCTCCGGCGAGCGGTTGACGGTGATCACCTGGTTCACGTGGGTGATGCCCGTTTTCGCTCCGGGCACCGACCGTGACCCATTGCCGTTGGAGCTCTGGGTGAGCCGCTGACCCGCGATGACATCCAGAATCGTCACCCCGACAACGGCGGCGGTCGCCACGGTCACCCGGCTCTTGTTGGAATCCCCGGACTTCATGGCCGAACCGAGGAGAGCGAGGTCCATCGCATCGCCCCCCACCCGGCTCCATACCCAACCGGCGGGCCGGGGCCTCGTGAGAATTCCCACGCCGCTGGTGAGCTCGCGCAATCCGAGCCCGATCATCGTATTGCGGGTATGGTCGTCGGCACGGACCCCGATCAGCCGTGCCACCCCGCGGGGGGCCAGGATCTGGGTCAGCCCGAGACCGATGCTGAACCATCCCAGCGCGCGCGCCAGGCCCTCGCCGTTGTCCGATCCTCCCTGCTGGGTTCTATCTCTTTCCCGACCGTTGTGTGCCGGCATCTCCGTGCCAGTATCCATCCAGCGTTCACGCGTAGATCCCGCGTGCTGTCGCGTTGGCTGCGTTGCTGTGGTCATCCTTCCTCCTGAGTCGAGGCCTACTGGTGCCGATGCGAGCTATCCTGCCCGTGGGAACAGGGAAAATTTTGGAAGTGAAGGCAGGCAAAACACTTGAGCTTCTATCCGGCGTCGGGCGTGGAACAAGCGCGGAGTGGTGCGGGCGTCGGTGTGTCTTTAGCCCGATTGACGCACAGAATCGGTGAGCGGCATCACCGGATTGTGCGGTCAGATTGCCTTCAGGCAACCGCACTAAGGGTGACCGGCGACGCTGACGGCGTCCCACGGGGTAAGCACATTTGATGGATCTACAGCCCAAGGAGGCGGCGGATGGAGCCAAGCGATCATACGGAAGGGGGAGGGTTGGTTCTACTGATAGACAACACATTCGAGACCCGGCGTGCCAGCCGGCACCTGCTGGAACAGCGCGGTTTCGAGGTGATTCAGGCATCCAATGGGATGGCTGGCCTGGAGCTGGTGCAGCGTCTCCCTCAGAGTTTTCGCTTCGTGCTCGTTGATTTGGAGTTGCCCGGATTGCCGTCGGCCGCGGTGCTCGAGACGCTGAGACTGTTCCGGCCGGAACTGCCGGTGCTCTGCATGGGGGAGGCTCATGCCGCCGCGGCGGCCGGATGCCTCACCAAGCCATTGCGGGAGGAGGAACTGGTGGCGCACCTGAGCGCGGCCGTTGGCAGTTCTTCCCGGTGGCTGCACCCCGCGGGACCTCGCTCCGAAGACGCGGTGGCGCGCGCTCGGGCCCGCTTTGCCGTAATCGGCGATCTCGTCGAAGCGGCGCTGGAACTGGCCCGGGGAATGCCGGAGGACTCCTGAGAAGGGACTATGGCTCCCGCGAGCGCCCTGCTTCCCGATGCTCGCCATTCGGCTTCTTGGGGCCGAGGGCCGCCGCGACCGTCTTGAGCAGCTCCTCCCGGGTAAATGGCTTCGCCAGAAACCGTACGTTGAGATCCTTCAACCCCTCCCGCGCGAGAATTTCGGCCGGATAGCCGGACATGAACACCACCTTTATCTCCGGACTTTTCTCCTGCATGACCCGCAGGGTGTCTACCCCACTCACGTCCGGCATTACCACGTCCAGAATTACCAGATCCACGCGCCCGCGAGCCAACTGGAGAACCTCCAGTGCTTCGGTAGCGGTTGCGGCTTCGAACACCCGGTATCCCGACTCAGCCAGAATGCGAAAGGCCAACCGTCGGACCACCGCAGTGTCGTCTATGATCAGGATGGCCTTGGCGCCGGGCAGCGCGGCGGCTGAGGAGGGATCGTCAACCATAAGTACTCGTTCACGGTGGGGGGTAGGCTGAACGCCGCGACTCCCCAAGAACGCTTGCCCGGCTTGTCCGGGCCGTGAGCGGCATCACGGCGGTGAGACGCTCGCCGGGCCGTTGTTGACTACGTCAGGGAGGGCCAAGCCCTGCGAGGAAGCACCAGACATCCGAATACAGCCCGAAGGAGTCACAACCATGGAACAGGTCAAGGACCCGGTGTGCGGCATGACGATCAACCGCGACGACGCGGCTGGTCAGGCGTCCCACGGGGGTCGAACCTACTATTTCTGCTCCACCGAATGCCGCCAATCGTTCCAGGCCAACCCCGAGCAGTACGTCTCGGCCGCGGGTGAGCCACCCTTCACGGCGACCGACAGCATGGCCGCGCCCAAGTTCGGATCGGCCGGAAGCGGCGGCCTCGAGTTGGAGGGCCCACCGGATACGCGCCGCGGCGGGTGAGCGCTACCTTGCCGGAGTTGGCGCCTAGAGCTCCGGGGGGTCCGTCGTCGGGCTCGCCAGGTGGGCTCCCACCAGCATGAGGAGTTGTTCGGCGCTGAACGGCTTGTTGAGGAAGGTTCCTCCCACTTCGAGCAGGCCCCGCCGGATCATCTCCTCGCTCGGGTGCCCTGACATGGCCACGACCGGGAGGTCGGGATAGCGCTCCCGCAGCTCGGTGGTCAGGTCGTTTCCGTTCATTACCGGCATGACCAGGTCGGTGAGCACCAGATGCACCGGCCACCCCTCCCGGCTCAGCCGGTCCAGCGCTTCCTGCCCGTCACGGGCCTCCAGCACCCGGTAGCCCTCTTCAGCCAGCATTCGCACCACCACCTGGCGGACCGCCTCCTCGTCCTCGACCACCAGCACGGTACGGTGGGCGGTGGGAGCCTGGGGGTGCGGCGGTTGTACGGCCGGTGGAATTTCGCCGGCGGGGACGGCCACTTCCGGGAGGAGAATGGTGAATCGGCTGCCTCGGTCGGGGTCGCTCACCGCCCAGAGAAATCCTCCACTCTGCTTGACGATGCCGTAGACCGTAGAGAGGCCAAGCCCGGTCCCCCGACCGACGTCCTTGGTGGTGAAGAACGGCTCGAAGATGTGGGGCAGCACGCCGGGGGGGATGCCCAGACCGGTATCCTCGATCACCAGCTCGGTGTAGCGCCCCGCCGGTATGATCACGACCTGGCCGGGCAAACGGTTCCCCGGGTCCATGGGAGCCGAGCGGGTGGCGAGCAGAAGCCGGCCACCTCGGGGCATCGCGTCGCGGGCGTTGAGCGCCAGGTTGATCAGGACCTGAATCAACTGGTGGTGGTCCGCCCGAACGGCGCCGAGCCCGGTACCCAGCCCGAGCTGAATGGAGACATCGGCGCCGATGACGCGTTGGAGCAGGTCCCGAGTTTCGCGGAGCAGGGCGTTCAGGTCGAGCAGCTCGGGCTTGAGCACCTGCTGCCGGCTGTAGGCCAGGAGCTGCCGCGCGATTCCGCTGGCGCGGTCGGCCGCGCGCTGGATCTCGAGAGCATCCTCCCGGAGATTGGGGGGCAGGTCCGGGGACTTGAGAATGAAATCGGTGAACGCCCCCACCACGGTGAGCTGGTTGTTGAACTCGTGGCTCACCCCTCCCGCCAGCCGTCCGATCGCCTCCAGGCGCTGGGCGTGGAGCAGGTGGCTCTCCATCTCCCGGCGTCGAGTGACTTCGTACGCAACGCCCTCCACGCGGATTGCGACTCCCGCCCGGTTGCGAACTCCGCAGCCCCGGGAAGCGATCCAATGAACCGTCTGGTCGGGCCAGACGACGCGGTATTCAACGTCGTACGCCTCGTTGTGCTCGATCGTCCGCTGCCCCGCCTCCAGCACCCGCTGGCGGTCGTCCGGATGCACCACGGCAACGAGATGCTCCTGGGAGACCGTTGCCCCGGCCGGCAGTCCCAAGAACTCCTTGCAGCGATCGCTCCAGATCTGCTCGCCGGTACCAAGATCCCAGTGCCAGGTGCCCATATCCGCCGCGTGGAGCGCGGCAAGCGCCCGCTCGGCCGGGCTCTGCGGCACCGGATCGTCGGCCCGTCGAGCCTCCGTGAGCTTATCAGCCATGGGGTGTATGGATACGCTCCTCGGCCCAGACCCGGGCCAGCAGATCCCGGCTATACACCAGGTGGTGCGGATCAGGGGTGAACACTTCCAGGGTGATGGTGCCGTCGTAGCCGTGGGTCTGAAGCTGACGCACCGCATGGCGCAGATCCACCGTACCCGCGCCCAGCGGCAGGTGGAGATCCGCGCTCCCTCCTCGGTTGTCGTGCAGGTGCACGTGGCGCAATCGATTTCCGTAGGCCGCCAGCAACTCGTCCAGAGAGCTCTGGGCGACGAGCAGATTGGCGTGGCCGACATCGAGGTGGAGGCCGACGTCGGGAAGCGGGTCGAGCAGCTCCCCCAACTGACGGGCGGTGTTGAAGTCGCCCGGGAGGTTCTCCAGCATCAGCCCTATGCCCCGGCTCCGCGCGTAGGGCTGCAGCTCCCGTAACGTATCCAGATTCCGCTTGATGAAGAAGCTGCGGTCGTGCATCGGGGCGTGCCGGTCGGGGTGCAGATTCATCCAGCGGACGCCGACGGCGGCAAAGACATCCACGCAACGGCGCAGCTCGGCCACGGCCGCACAGCGTATCTCCTCGATGCCGCTGGCCAGGGGGAGATAAAAGGCGGTGTGCCCCACGACCCCAAGCCCGTGGCGATCCAGCACCCGCCGGATGGCCACGGGG
>JACCQZ010000337.1 GCA_013813875.1 Gemmatimonadales bacterium
GACGAGGACATCCGATTCCGGAATGGGTTCGCGACGCCGGTGAGTGAAGGGGATGAGGTGACCGTCGTCGCGGCGATTGCAGGGGGCTGAGCGGAGCGTCAGAACTGCTCGATCAACGACTTGGCCAACGCCTCGAGGCCGCGCTGCCACACCGGCCGTTTGCGCCACTCCTCGAGCTTGATCTCTTGCGACCGCTGCAGGTCGGCCTCGACGCCCTCGACGATGGAGGCGGCGAAGGCCGGATCGGAAATGCCGAGGATGTTCTCCTCGTTGATCTCCATGCTGCGCTCGTCGAGGTTGGCGGAGCCGACGATTGACCAGACGTCGTCCACCACGACGGTCTTGGCGTGCATCATCGCCGGGCTGTACTCGAAGATCCGAACCCCGGCCCGCAACAGCTCGTCGTAGAAGCTGCGGCCGGCGAGCTGTACCGGGACCGCGTCGTTTTGGTTGCCCGGCACCAGCACCCGAACGTCCACGCCGGCTCGGGCCCGCTCGATGACGGCGCTTCTCAGGTGAGCGTCGGGTATGAAGTACGAGTTGCAGATCCACAGCCGCCGCCGGGCGTTGCTGAAGCTGAGCCAGAAGAGCAGCCGGATAGGCTGCTGGGCATCCGAGGGTGAGCTGACGACCGAGACCCCACAGATTCCCGCAGCCGGCGCCAGCGCCCGATAAAACCTTGGGCCCGCGATCACCTCCCCCGTGGTGTAGACCCAGGAGTTGGCGAAAGCCGATTGGATGCCGTTCACCAGCGGCCCGGTTACCCGGGTCATGCTGTCGCGCCACTCGTGCGGGTTGCTGACATTGCCTTTCCACTTCTTGGAGATCGCCGCCCCCCCGGTAAACCCAACCTGACCATCTATTACCAGGGCTCGGCGGTGGGTGCGCCGGTAGATCCGCACCAGATTCAGCAGCTTGAAGGGCCGAAACTTCTCTACCCGCACTCCCGCCTCACGCAGCTCCCGGCAATGACTCCGCTTGAGATTGAGCGAGCCGAAGGCATCCACCAGGAGCCGCACCTCGACGCCGGCGCGCGCCCGCTCCATGAACGCGTCCATGAACTGGCGGCCGATCTCATCCGGCTCGAAAATGTAGATGTCAAAGTTGACGGTGTCGCGCGCGCCCCGGATCGCCTTCAGCATCGCCGGGTAGAAGCCGTCCCCGTTCTGGAGCAGAGTGGCTTCGCCGCCGCGCAGCAAGGGGACGTTCACGAACGCCGCCGCCGAGGCCATGAATTCTTCCGAGCCCACCGGAGCATCAAAACCGCCGGAGTACTGCTTCTCGCGCCAGTCCGGGAAGAAAAGGGCGACGATCACCGAGACCAGTGAGATCGCTCCAATCAGGAGCAGGATCCACCCCCACCAGGGAAGGTCGAAACCGAGTGCATCACTCACGACGTCGCTGCCGGTAGGGGATGGAAGTCTATGCGCGCCAGGAGGGGGTGGTGATCGGAGCCGAAGACGTTCGGGCCTCGGTCGAGTGGATTCTCGTCCAGGCGCTGGACCTTCGCGGCGGCGACCGCACCGTTGCGATCTCGTACCAGGAGGTAGTCGAGAACCAGCCGCGGCAGCGAGTGGAAGGTGTGCCGCCAGGATGGAAGGCCGGGAGGGACACCAAAGGTAAAGCCGGCGTCGGCGAGCAGCCGCCAAGCCCGCTCCCGACGGCCACGACCCAGGTTGAGATCGGCACCCAGCACCACCAGGTCGTCCTCCAGGGCGGCGAGAAGATGCTCCGTCTGATGGGCCCGTCCCGAGGCACCCAGCCACCGGTGACCCGGGGGACCTCGAGGGTCGAGGTGGGCGCTGACCAGGCGCAGCCGGCGCCCGGACACGGTTACCGTCGCGCTGACCGCGACACGGCGTTGGAGTACCAGGGGGAGCTCCAGCGCCTGCGGGTCTTCCAGCGGGAGGTTGGAGAGAATCGCGTTGCCACGGTCGGTCCGCGCGCCGCCGTTCCGCATCGAGGGCGCATAGCGGAGGTTGAGTCCCAGCTCGCGGGCAACCTCGGCCACGTCCTCCCTGGTGCGCTCCCGCCTGCCCAGCTCCCTCGGTACCGATCCATTGGAGCGCTCGGGCACCGAGTCGTCCGAACGATACGCCTCCTGCAGTAGAATCACGAGCGGGAGATCTCGACCCGCGCTGAGCGGTGCGAACACGCCGGCACGCAGGCTCTCCATCACCCGCAGCACCTCCCCACGGCCAACCCACACATTCCAACTGAGGACCAGCAGGCTTCCCGACGCAGCCCGAGCGGCCGCGGAAGGGTCACCTGTCGGGACCGCGTCCAGCACCAATGGCGCGCCGACGTTGGCCCGCCAGCTCTGCAGGCGAACCTCGCTCGGCGCGCCGCCATGTACCAGGGTGAACTCGGCTGCTCGGCTCACCCCCGGCCGGGGCTAGCGATCGCTTAGTCGGAGGTGATTGTGCACCAGACTCACTCCCGGGATTGCCTCCAGGAGATCCTCGGCCAGCCACCTCGCGTCCCGCTCGGCCACCGTACCCGCCAGGGTCACCTCGCCGCCTTCCACCTGCACCTCGATGTCGCTGGCGTCGAGGTCCGGACGCTCGGCGAGCCGCCGGCGGATCACCTCGCGAATCCGGGCGTCGTCGCTTGCTCCGGCGGATTGCGGATCGGTGCCGGGCAGTCGTCCGGTGGTCTGTTCCTGCTCCTTGGCCCGCTGACTCTCACCCCAGGTTTGCTCCCCCGGGTAGGAATAGCCTTCCTGCCCCCGAGCGCCCGAGTCGGCGCCGGTCGGGTGGCGTGCCCAGTCACCGTACGTGTTCGCCATGACTACCCCCTCACCTTCAGTGCGTGGTTCCGTCCGTTGCACAAGATCTCGATTGCCGCGGGCAGGCTTCCGGGCGTGGGAGCGGGCCCTTGGCGGCGAAGGTAGAGGGGCACCTCAGGAGCGGATGTGATTGCGGTCACCCATAAGTGTACTTTTCACCGTCCACCACCGGGAGATTTCCAGCAATGAAGGCAAGTGACATCCGCCGCGGCCACGTGATCATGGTGGAAGGACAGCCGTGCCGGGTCATGGACTTCCAACATCGCACGCCGGGCAACCTGCGGGCGTTCGTGCAGGTCCGACTGCGCAATCTGACCAGCGGCAACACCTTCGATACCCGTCTCAGCGCCACTGAATTCGTGGAGGAGGCCCGGCTCGACACCAAGGACCTGCAGGTCCTCTACCGCGACGGCAACGGCGTTCATGTGATGGATGTCGAGAATTACGAGCAGTACAGCCTCGACGACGAGACGGTGGGCGACCACGGCCAGTGGCTGGCCGCCGGCACGTCGTTCCAGGCCGAGTACCTCGACGGCCGGCCCATCGCGATCCAGCTCCCGGCGGTAGCCGAGCTCGAGGTGGTGGAGACCTCGCCGGTCATGAAGACCGCCACCAAGACCGCCAGCAGCAAGCCGGCCAAGCTGAGCAACGGAGTGACCATCCAGGTTCCCGAGTTCATCAGCGAGGGCGAGCGGGTACGGGTAAACCCGCGCGAAGGCGTGTATCTGGAACGGGCCAAGTAGGTTGCTCTCGCTTCCTTCCCCGCGATCTGATTTGCACCTAGCCGCAGGAGATGGCATATAAACGTGATCGAAACCCATGCCCCTGGCACCTTCTGTTGGGCCGATCTGGGCACCACCGACGCGGCCGCAGCAAAGCGATTCTACACTGGGCTGTTCGGCTGGAGCTTTGAGGACATGCCGATGGGGCCGGATGCGGCCTTTGCCATCATCAAGCTGGTTCGCGGTTGAGCGTGGACGCCATTGACGCCATCCAGCGGCGGACCTCGGTCCGCCGTTTCAGCCGGGACCCTGTTCCCCGAGAGACCATCGAGCGCCTGTTGGACGCCGCCGTGCGGGCCCCCAATCACAAGCTGACCCAACCCTGGCGCTTTGCCGTCCTCACCGGTGGGGCAACGGCTCGCTTGGCGGACATCAGGGCCCGGCACCGGCTCAAGCGGTTCAGCGATCCCGGGTCGGCCGAGGCGTCGAGCGGGGCTGAGAAGGTCCGGAGGGAAGCGCTGGAGACCCCGGCGTTCGTAATCGTCATCTGCGCCGTCAGCCCCGATGAGATCACCCGGGAGGAGGACTACGGATCGGCGATGATGGCGATCGAGAACCTGATCATCGCCGCCGAGTCCCTGGGGTTGGGGACTTACCTGAGAACAGGGGGTATCATGCGGGACCCTGCCCTGGCCGACCTGGTGGGGCTGAGCGAGGGCTTCCGGGTCATCGGGGTGGTGTCACTGGGATACCCTGCCGAGGCCGAGGTCCCGCGCCGGCGCAAAGCCGCCGGAGAGTTGACGCGATGGATTGAAGACTAACCCGGGCGTTACGGACTCATGGTTTCGGGCTTAGACTTCACCGACGGGTGTATTCGCGCCCGGTCCACCTACGCAAGGGAGCCCAACGTGCAACCCAGTCGCGCTATCCCACTGTTGATCGGCGCTCTGCTACTCGGGCGGCTCGGCGTATCAGGTGCTCAGGAGCCCGCACCACCCCCGGTCGCGCCCCCCAGCGGAGAGTCGGGCCAGGTAGTGCCGGCCGAGCCGGCTCCCGCCGCGCAGCGACGCGAAGCCGCCCCTCCGGGCAGCTCGATCGGAGCGGCGCTCGGCTTCATTGACGTCCTGCCGCTCCGCGGCCGCGATCGCATCCAGCCTGAGCTGGAGGCGGCCAGGTACGCCATCCGAGAGGCCCAGGCCGACGAGAGGCAAGCCACCGAGCTTCGGGGACAGACTAAGGCGATGATCGAGGTGAGGAAGCGGGAGATCTCGACCATTGACGCGCGAAAGAAGCTGGCCGAAAAGAACAAGCAGGAGGCGGAGCAGGTGGCCTTCGAGGCGGAGAAGAAGGTGGTCGAGACTCAGAAGACGTTTCTGGAGCGTCGCGAGGCGCTCCACCGCGCCGAGCTCGACGCGGCCAAGGCCGGCAAGAAGCTGGCTGAGTCCACCGTGCGCGCATTGGAGCTGGAGATGGAGCTCTCCAACCGGCGCTCGGTGCGGAGCAGGGCGCCCGGCAATGCCTCAGTCACCTTGCGCCAGGACAACGTCATCCGCGAAATGGAGCGCCGGGTTCTCGAGGCCCAGCGCTCGCAGGCCGATGCCGCCAAGGATCTCGCGGGCAAAGACCAGGACATCGCTCGACGCCGGATGGAGCTTTTCCGGGCGCAGCTTGCGGCCTCGGGCCGCTAGGCCAGGGCAGTCGCCACGCTCGGACGCCGCTATCGTTGCACGCCCAGCAGCTCGCGAAAGCTCCGAGCGTCGCGCACGGCATGGCCGTGCATGTCATTGTTGAAGTAGACGTATACCGTTTTGCCGGCCCGCTCGAGCCCGCGGACCCGGCCGGACCAGGTGTGGAGCTGGTTGGGGCTGAACCCGCCACCCGGGAGCTCACCGGTGTGCATCCGCAGGTAGGCGAATTCCCCGGTGGTGACGAGATCCGGCTGCACCGCGCCACCCACCGGGATGCACAGCGCCACGCCGCGCCGTCCCAATCGGTCGTACACCGTAGAGGTGTGCCAGCTGGGGTGGCGGAACTCGATCACCCAGCTCTGCTGGGCTGGCAGGATGGAGAGAAACTCCTCCAGCCGGGGAAGATCCGCCTGAAAGGTGGGGGGAAGCTGAAAGAGCAGCGGGCCGAGCTTGGCCCCGAGTCCGGCCGCGTGCTCGAGGAGCAGGGCGAGGGGCTCGGCGCAGTCGCGAAGCCGCCTCACGTGGGTGATGTAGCGGCTACCTTTGACGGCAAAGCGGAAATCCGCGGGGGTAGCCTCCTGCCAGCGAATGAAGGCAGCTTTTTCGGGAAGACGGTAAAACGGATTGTTGATCTCGACGGTACGGTACCGGCCGGCATACCACGCCAGCTCGTCGGCTTGGCGCAGGCCTGGAGGATAGAACCCGCCCTTCCGCCAGTGCGGGTAGACGTACCCCGACGTGCCGATCCAGGTAGACACGATCTACGCAGGTTGCGTCATACCCGGTTCTGTGGTGTGGGTCACTGCACCATAGACCGGGATGTGCAAGTGTGTGGGCTCCATGCCGACGACCTCTCCTCCCTGGAGGGGATGCGGTCGCCATGACCAGTATTTTGGAGGGACATCCAATGAGAAGCATACTTGCAGCCGCCGTTCTTCTGGCAGGTGTCAGCGCGTGTGAAACCCGCGCCGGCGATGAAAACGAATCAGCCACGGTTGACGCGGCAGATACGATCGTCACCCCGCGGACCACTCAGGATACGACCATCGTTACCCGCGACACCAGCGTTGAAGTAGACACGATCCGCAAGGAAGGCGAAGTTCGCAGGGGCAGCGACACGGCGGCCGACCGCGACACCACCAGTCGTTGATCCCGCCATCGCTCGTGCCTGACCTGAAGCATCCAACGCGGTCGGAACAGCTCCTGCTTTTCGGCCGCAACTTCCTTAAACACCCGAAGATGCTGGGCTCGCTCATCCCGAGCTCACGCTTTCTGGTCAACCGCCTCCTCGGCCAGGTGGACTGGAGCCGTGCCGGTGTGGTGGTGGAGTATGGACCCGGAGTTGGAACGTTTACCGCCGAGATCTTGCGGCGTTTGCGGCCCGATGCGACGCTCGTAGTCATCGAAACCAACGGCGACTTTGTCCGTCACCTGCGGCATACCGTGCGCGACGACCGGCTGCACGTGGTCCATGGCTCCGCCGCCGGCACCAGCGAGGTACTGGCCGACAAAGGCCTGGCCCACGCGGACTACATAATCTCCGGTATCCCGTTCACGACTATTCCCTCGCCTATCCGCGAGGAGATTCTCCGGGCCACCCACGCGGCGCTCCATCCCACCGGAGCGTTCCTGGTCTATCAGTTCACCCGCGCGGTGCTTCCCTATCTGCACCAGGTATTCACCCTGGTACACCAGGAGTTCGAGCCCCGGAACATCATGCCGGCCCGGCTGTTCTACTGCCGCCGGCATGGGGACCGGCGACGAGTGCCTCGGCCGCGCGCGCCGCAGAACGGCCACCGCGCGCGACCCAAGCGCTGACAGCTAAGCTCACAGATTCTTGGCCGCCGAGGTTTCGGTGGCCCGAGGCTCGTTCTGGGCTTGCGAGCTCCACGCCTCTTCGATCGTCCGCTCCACCTGGGGAAGTACGTCTTCCCGAACCGGCAGGCCGTCCTCCCTGAGATAGCGTATCACAGCCGCGGGGATGACGTTGTGCAGCCGCATTACCGCCCGGGCGTAATCGGTGAAGTGCTGCTGCGCCAGGTCGGCCACCTCGGCATCGTCGAGCGTGAGGGCCGTGGTGTGAAGCATCACGTACCCGATGCTGGCCAGGCTGAACGCGGTGTAGTCGTCCCGCAAGTTCTTGGGCAGCCCCTCGGTGCGAACGAGGTCAATGATCCCGGCTGCCACTCCCGCCACCACCGAGCCCGCCCGCTTGACAGACTCCGCCACGCCGCCGGCGTGCCGCCGGTCGCTGAGGCCGCGGAGATCGGCGATATGGTGCTCGACCGTGCGATGGAGTGGTCGCAACTCGGCGAGCACATCGGGGTAGTCGCTGAGGTCGCTCAATTGACCGCGGATGGCGTTCTCGATGTGATCCTCCAGCGCCAGCATGTCGCTGATGTAGCTGTTGATCGCTTCGTTTTTGTCACGTCCCACGATTTCCTCCGGTATATGACGGTTGATGACGAACTTCCCCGGTACCCCGGTCGGGCGCCAAGGCTCGAGTGCACTAGAATGCCGGACGCCGAGAGCCGCGTCTGTGGGCACCATCACCAGTGGGAAAGGGACAGCTCGTGACCCGCTTCATCGGCGCTCACACCATTGACGCCGGCGGCATTCACATGGCCGCCATCCGCGCGGGCAAGTCAGGGATGACGGCGCTGCAGATCTTCACCGCGATCCCCAAGTACTACGGCGACAAGTCCACCATCCGTCCGGAGCGCGTCGCCCGCTTCAGGGCTGCATTGGATGAGGCGGGCATCGCGCCGGCGCGGGTGGTGGTGCACGCGGCTTACGTGCTCAATACCGCTACTACCGATGAGATCAAGTGGGGGCGGGCGGCCGCGGGCCTGCGCAAGGAGCTGGAGCGCTCCACTGCCCTCGGGGTGGGGGCTTTGTGCTTCCATCCCGGTGCCGCCACCGGAGGCGATCGCTCGGCGGCATTTCAGCGCGTCGCTCGCGCCATCGTCCAGGCACTCGAGGCGGTGGAAGGACGCACGCGCGTTCTGGTGGAGAACACGGCAGGAGCGGGACTGACGGTGGGACGAACGGCGGAGGAAGTGGGTGCCATACTCAGCCAGATACCGCCGGCCCTCCGCTCGCGTACCGGGTACGGACTCGACACCTGCCACCTCTTTGCCGCCGGGCATCCTATCGGCCTATCGGCCGCGGCTCTGCGGGGAGTGCTCGACCAGTTCGAAAATGCAGCCGGCTCCCCGCCCGCCTTCTTCCACCTCAACGACAGCGAGGGCGCCCTCGGCTCCAACAAAGACCGACACATGCTGATCGGTGAAGGGCAGATCGGTCAGGAGCCCTTTCGCTGGTTGCTTGCCGACCCGCGAAGTGCGGAGGTTCCGCTCATTCTGGAGACTCCGCAGCAGAATTACGAGGTCGCGGACGACGACCCTTCACCGGATCCGTTCGACCTCCGGATGGTGAAGCTGTTGCGCTCGTGGACGTGAGCACGTGCATCGTCGAACTTCTTGACAGCCGATGAGCCGTGTGCCCGGAACTTGCTGTAGTCCCCTCCGGCCGGTCCCAGTCAGATCAATCACTGTCTGCCGCGACGTCGGGAGGGATGCATTCAGCCGAATCCTCTGCAGTCCGCCCAAGTCCCGGCGATCGCCGGCCCGCGCCGGCCCTTTCTCGTCGCCCTGGCGCTGACCGCGTTGATGGGCGCGGTGGAGCTCACGCCGGCGGACCGGCTGGACACTCCGCCTTTCGCAGGTATGGTTCCGGCGCCGCCGGTCATCCTGTCGGCGCCGACCACGGACGTCTCGACCGCTCCACCGGACAGCGCCGCGCTGGAGCGCGACATCGTGGCGCGCTACGCGCACCAGCCTCTGGCGCAGCTGCTCGGCAGCAAGACGCGGGAGCCGGGAATGGCCAACCGCATCGCCCGCGCGCTGGTGAAGGAGGCCAAGCGGCTCCAGGTGGAACCGAGCCTGCTGACGGGAGTGCTCCTGACCGAGAATACCCGACTCGAGGTGGACGCGGTGAGCAGCCAGGGGGCCATCGGGCTGATGCAGGTGATGCAGTTTCACGCTGGAGAATTCGACTGCGAGTCGGACGACTTGCGCGATGTCGAGGCCAATATCTGCCACGGCGCGCACGTCTTCGGACGCTACCTCAAGCGCACCGGCAACGTGAAGCGGGCTCTGCTGCGGTACAACGGCTGCGTGAGAGGCGCCAACACGCCGAACTGCGGTCGCTATCCCGCCAAGGTGCTCCGTGCCGCGCACCAGGTCCGGCACGAGCTGCTGAAGTATTCCACAACTCAGTAAGTGCGCAGGTGAACTCGACGCTGGTGTGTCGAGGGTGACTGACGGCAACACCCTCGAGGTGGGATTAGAGTCCCAGCAGCTCCTTCAGCGCCTGACCAACCTTGCGGCCGAACTCCTCCAGCCGGTCCCCCAGCGGAGCGTTGTGCTGCCGGCACTCGCGCTCCGGTTCGGTGCCCTTCTTGAACCACTCGCGCTGGGTGACCGGGCACCATTCGTTGGCAAGATCTCCGTTGAGCGCGTCTATGGTTCGCCTCAGCACGTTGGCGGGCGGGCTCCAATCTCGTGCCGATGCCGTCTCCCGCCACCCGGCGGTGTAAAAGGCGGCCCAGGCCGGAGCAGCCAGGCGGCCCCCGGAGGCGTTGGCGGCGATGGCCCGGGGCGAGTCATAGCCAAACCACACGCCGGCCACGAGTGACGGCGTGTAGCCGATGAACCAGACGTCGGTGCCGTTGTTGGTCGTCCCCGTCTTTCCTGCCAGCAGTCCTTTGACCCCCAGATTGCGCACCACGCGGCCGGTTCCGCCGTCCACCACCGACTGCAGCATCGAGGTGAGCTGGAATGCCTCGGCCTCGCCCAGCACGCGCTCTCGTTTTCCCTCCGGCGCGCGCCAGAGCACCGTGCCGTCAATGGCCTCGATCCGGCGCACCAGCGTGGGACGTACCCGGTAGCCGCCGTTCCCGAACGGGGCGTAGGCCGCCACCAGCTCGAGCGGGGTGACCTCGAGGGCTCCCAGAGCCATGGCGGGCACCGGCTCGAGCGGACTGCGGATGCCGGCCCGGCGGGCCATGGCGGCTACCTTCCGCTCGCCGACGGCGCGGCTCAGCCGGACGGTGGCGGCGTTGGCGGAGCGCATGAGGGCGCGTCGCAAGGTGAGTGGCCCGCCGTACTCGCCGCCGAAGTTGACCGGTTGCCAGGCCCGCTCTCCTTCCATGACCGTGACCGGTGAATCGTCCACGATGGCGGCGGGGGTAAAATTTCCGTCGAGCGCCGCGGCGAACACGAACGGCTTGAAGGCGGAGCCGGGCTGGCGCCGTGCGACCAGCGCCCGGTTGAACCCGCGACGCACGAAGCGGCGGCCTCCAATAAGGGCGCGGATGTCGCCGGTTTCCGGATCCAGCGCGACGAGAGCGCCTTCCAGCTCCTGACCTTTCCGCCGATAGGACGCGCCGGCGGCGCGCTCGATGGCCGCGGCCTGGGTCCGTACCGCGCGCTCGGCTGCCCGCTGGGCTCGGGCATCGAGGGTGCTATGCACCACGATGTCGCCGAAGCGAGCGGCATCGTCTCCCAACACCGAGTCTACCACTGCCCGCACTGGATCGAGCGCGTACGAGCGATCCTGCGGCGGGCGCCATTCCGCGGCAGATAACCTCAGCGGCTGAGTGCTGGTACGCGCCGCCTGGTCGGCCGAGATGTAACCTTCTCGGGCCATGAGCCGGAGCACGAGGTCACGGCGGGCTCGAGCCCGCTCTGGATGACGCCGGGGCGCGTAAAGGGATGGCCCGGGCACCACGCCGGCGAGCGTTGCGGCTTCGGCCAGGCTCAGCCGGGCGACACTCTTGCCGAAGAGATCGCGGCTGGCCGCCTCGATTCCATAGGCGCCGTTTCCCATGTAGATGACGTTGAGATACAGCTCGAGAATCCTCTGCTTGGGCAGCGCCCGCTCCATTCGCCGGGCGAGCTCGAGCTCGATGAGCTTGCGGCGAAGCGAACGCTCCTGCGAGAGGTGCGGTAGGAACGCGTTCCGCACCACCTGCATGGTGATGGTGCTGAACCCCTCACGCACGCCCAGACTCCTGAGGTTCCGCAGAGCGGCTCTCCCGGCGCTGCGCCAGTCAATGCCGTTGTGATAGTAGAACCGGCGATCCTCGGCGGCGATGAACGCTGCCCGCACGTGCTGGGGCACTTCCCCCAGTGGCACGTTGACGCGCCGCACGTAGGCCAGCCGGCCCAACACCGTGCCGTTGCGGTCCAACACGCGGCTTCCTTCGGTGGCCTGAAACGTCTGGAGCTCGGCCGTGGAAGGACAGCCCACGAAGCCGCAGGTCGTCATGAAGCCGATCGAGATCAGGATGACGAGCAGCAGCAGCCCCGCCAGCACCGCGCCGATGCGGCGCGGGCGGTGACCCTTCGCCATGACCCACGCGATCCATTGCCTCCACCGACTCATGCGCTCCCTACCTCATCAAAGGAAAAACGGCCCCGCTGGCGGGGCCGTTCTGCTGCCGTGGCTGAACGCCGGTCAGCTTGCCTCGGGGGGCTCATCGGACGAGGCGGATCCGCGCCTGGGTTCCGAGCGACCTTCGCCGGCGGACGCTGGGTCGGTGTGCCCGTCGGCGCCTTTGCGGTGCTGGAAGCGACCCCACCGGTCCTCGGCCTGCTGCCTGACCGTGGCGGCCGTCTCCAGCACCTTGGAGCGAGCGGGCTCGGCCCGCTCGCTGGTGAGCAGGTAGGTAGCGGCGACACCCACCGCGACAGCGAGAATGGCCCCGAGCGGCCCGGAGTGTTCCGACTCCTCCTCCTCGTCCTCGTCGTCCTCCTCGAGGCGACGTTCCAGCTCCTCAGCCGCCTCCTGCCGGCGTTTGCGAAGCCGAGCCACCCGGTCGCGCACTCGCTCCCGGGCACGGCCGCCGAACTCCTGAACGTCCTCGAATCCCTCTTCCAGGTCCGCCCCCAGAGAGGCGAGCCGCTTCCGCAGCCGCTTGCGGGTCTTGATCCCGGGCTCAGGCGCGGCGAGCAGGCCCAGACCCAGACCGATGGCGGTGGCAAAGAACAGTGTTCCGACCGACGCTCCCTCGCGCCGTCCGGACCCCCTCAGCTCCAACTCATCATCCTCGAACCTGCGCTGCTGTTTCGTCATGCAGCCTCCGATCTCGCCGGCTGGTCGGCGCGACCTCTCTGATTGGGAATCCGGGCTCGGCCCGGGGCGGGAACGATCTGCACGATAATCTATCACCGGCGGAAGGAAACATCTTGCATTCCACCAAGGCTAGCCGAAAAACGCACCGCCCGGGCTACCGCGGCTGGGACCGACTTTGCCAGGATCGGTGCCGAGACCGGGTGCGGGTGGGCCGCAGATCAGAGGCTAACGTGTTATGATGACAAAGCTTGCTGAACGGGCCGGGCCCGGGCAGCAGGCCGGCGGCGGGCGGCACGCCGCTGGAGCACGGAACTGGCACTTTCGGCGCAGGTACCACCCGAGCGCCCCTCACGCCAGACTCCCGTTTCACCCAAGACCGAGCGTGCGTCATGTATCTCGTCGAGCTTAGGCCGGGCAAAGAAGAGTTGTATCGCAACGGTGACGAGCTCGCCGCGGCGATCCGCAGCGGTGACGTGGACGGGCATTCGCGAATTTATCACCGGGCCACCTCCAAGTGGATCTCGATCACCTTGCATCCGCAGTTCAAGGCGATCCTCGCGGACAAGACCACGCCCGCCTCCGCGCCCGCCGATTTTAGCACCTGGACCTATCTCACCGCGCAGAGCGATGCCCTGGGCGAGCCCGACCCGGCGCCATCCCACTCCGATCCGCAAGCGCCGGCCGAACCCGCAACCGGAGAAGGGCACCATCCGTGGCGCCGGCCGTTGGCGCTGAGCATCACCGGCCTCTTTCTGGTGCTCGGTGTGCAGCTCGCCTCCTCCGGCCCGCGGCCGCCCTGGTCGTCGCGCACTGACGCCGTAACCGGATCTCGCCCCGGGCAGAGTCAGCCTGCCGCTGCCCCAACGGCGGCGACACCGAACATGGTCTCGCTCGCCAGCTCCACGTCATGGGGCGGGGAGGACGAGGCCTGGAGGGATGACGAGTACGATAACGACTCGGCTGCCACCCCGCCGAAGACCGTGGCTCTGCCCAAGGCTCCGAGTCTCAAGCTGGCTGCCCTGGAGTCGGCGCTGCCGGGAGCGGCCGGGGCACCCGCGGAGAGTGACGCACTCACGGTCGAAGGCCTGCTGAGCCGCCAGGCGGCTGCGTTCGAGGCGGCCCGGGAGCGTATGATCACCGGCCTGAGGGTAGCACGTCTGAGCCAGCTCTTCGCGGCCACCCGGCTGACCCCCGACGGCGGAGTCACCGAGGCGCGGCTCGGTCTGGCAGGCGCCTCTAATTTCATCCGGGTGTACCGGCAGCAGGAGACGCTCATCGAGAAGCAGTTCCAGGACTCCTTCACGGTGATGTCGAAACAGAACGGCTGGCCCGCGAAGGCAGTCCGGCGCTGGAACTCCAAGGATGGGCTGAAGGAGTCGCCCACTCTCGCGTCGCTCACGGGGGTGCTCGTCAACCGGATTGACAGCGTCCTGGGCGTACTGAGCGCGCAGGCCGGCGCGTATGCGATCACCGGCGGCAAGATCACTTTCGAGGACCCTGCCGCCGCACGGACCTATGGTGTGCTCCGGCAGCAGATCGCCTCCACCATGGACGCAGCGATCGCGGCGGGTGGCACAGAGTCTTCCGGCCCCATGGGCCAACTGCTGCAGGCGATCGGGACTACGCGTCTGCCCCGGGAGTCCTGACCTCGGGCCGCCGGCCCAAACTCACCAGCTCGCCCCGGGCCACCGCGCCCGGGGTTTCCACCAGCGCCCGTTCCGCCAGCGCCTGCTCGCCCCGGCTCACCAGCAGATCGTACGCCTCGAGCGCCGATACCCCGTCACGCCGGCTGCCATGGTGATCGGTGCCGATCAGATCCACCAATCCTTCCTGCACCATCTCCCAAGCGAGGCTCTCCGACTCGGGGCGGTGCGCCCGATAGTGGCCCGCGAAGCTGCCGGCGTTCACCTGGAGCAGCGCCCCGAGGTCCCGCCAGCGTCGCATCTGGTCCAGCGGTCCGGTGCGAAGGGGGTAGCGGTATCGCTCGGGATGGGCAATGACGATCCCACGCCCGGCTCTCATCACCTCGCGCACGACGTCCTCGTGGGTGCCGAGCAAGTCGAAACCGAACTCCACTAACAGGAAGCGGGTGCCGTCCAGCCCGACATCGCTCCGCCGGAGCACGCGCCGAATGGTGGTTGCATCGGGAGCCCAGATCTCCTGGCCCAATCCGATCGCCGGCAACCCTGGACGACCCTGACAGGCGGCGGCCAGTTGGTGGAAGGCCAGGCGGTGGAATGCCAGCTCGCGGCCGACCTCGGCGTCGGAGCCAAGTCGAGGAAGGAGCAGATGTGGGGTGGTGATTACCGTACGGAGTCCCTCGTCGTACAGCCCGGCGAGACACTCGAGCGATTCCTCCACCGATTCGGAGCCGTCGTCAACGCCGGGGACGAGGTGGCTATGCAGATCAACGAAGGGGGGGAGCTCGTGGCGGGTGGCGGTCATCGGCTCAACCCTAAGGCAACGATCGGGCCAGTGGCAACCGCCGGCCTCGATTGGCTCGCGGGCGGCGCGGCGGTAGAGTTCAGCATCCCTCTCCCCGCGGAGCCGTCTTGAACACCGCCCGCCGCACGCATGGATTCCGCGAGTCGGTCATCCGCGGGATGACCCGCCTTGCCCGCGAGCACAACTCGATCAACCTGGCCCAGGGCTTTCCCAACTTTCCCGCGCCCGACCTGCTCAAGGAAGCCGCGATAAAGGCGATTGGGGACGACATCAATCAGTACGCGATCACCTGGGGTGCCCTCCGTCTGCGCGAGGCCCTCGCCCGCAAGTACCAGCGATGGTATGCCATCTCCGCCGATCCCGAGCGGGAGATCACGGTCACCTGCGGCGCGACCGAGGCGATGATCGCGACGCTGCTCGCGGTAGTCAACCCGGGGGACGAAGTGATCGTGTTCGAGCCGTTCTACGAGAACTACGGCCCCGACACGATTCTGGCGGACGCCCGGCCGGTCTACGTTCCGCTGCAGCCGGGTCGAGCGCTCGATCTCGACCGACTGGCGGCGGCGTTCTCCTCCCGCACCCGGGCCATCATCGTCAACACGCCGAGCAATCCGGCCGGCCGGGTGCTCGGCCGCGCCGAGCTGGAGGCGATCGGCGATCTCTGCGTGCGTCATGACGCGCTGGCGATCACCGATGAGATCTACGAGCACATCCGGTTCGACGGCGAGCACCTGCCGATGGCCACTTTGCCGGGGATGCGGGAGCGGACCGTCACCATCAGCGGCGGATCCAAGACATTCAGCGTGACCGGGTGGCGAGTCGGATGGATCATCGCGCCGCCGGCGCTCACCGGGGCTATTCGCAAGGTGCACGACTTTCTCACCGTCGGCGCCCCGGCGCCACTGCAGGAGGCGATCGCCGCCGCGCTCGACGGATTGGACGAGGCCTTCTATCGGCAACTGGCGGAGACGTACAGGGGCCGGCGCGACCTGCTCTACTCGGCGCTGGTGGACGCCGGATTTCGCTGCACCGCGCCCGAGGGCGCCTATTACATCCTGGCCGATTTCTCGGCGCTGGCTTCGATGGACGACACCGAGTTCTCGGTCTGGCTCTCCCGCGAAGTGGGGGTGACGCCGGTTCCGGGCTCGAGCTTCTTCCGGGAGGGTGGAGCAGGCAGGCCACTGGTGCGGTTTGTGTTCTGTAAGACCGAGGCTGTCCTCACCGAGGCGGCGGCCCGGCTCCGCTCCATCGGCGGCGCACGGCAGACTCGTCCGATCGAGGTCGCGTTGAGGAGCGGGCTGCAGCGCTGACGGATGTGACGGATGGAGGCGGCGACGACGATGACGACGACGTGAAGGTGACGACGATTAGACCCGAAGAAAACCCAATCGGGGTGGCGGCTCCGCTACTCCACCAGGTATACTGCAGCCTCGCTCCCTGATTCCGATCTACATGTGCCCTTGAAGTTTGGCTCCCCTGGCCGGCACGACCGCTTACGGCGCAGACCTTGGTCGCGTTCTTGCGGTCCGGACTGGGCGCGCAGGTGTCTCTGGCACTGATCCACACTCACGAAGACCGGGGAGGAACGCATGAGGTATGCTTGGGTGCTCGCGATCGCTGTCGTGGCAACGACCGGCTGCAACCAGGGTGAGCTGAAGCAGGCCCTCGCCGAGGCCAAGTCGGCGGAGGCGCAGAAGGACAGTCTGCTGACCGAAGTGCTGGAAACAACCCAGTTCGTCAGTGACATCAACAGCGAGCTGGCCAAGGCCAAGACCGTCGCCGCCAAGCCGGCAAGCACCGATCGGGGAGTGCCGGGCGCGAGGCAGGATCGGGAAGAGCGCAAGCTGGCGCTCACCCGAATTCAGCAGGTTATCACCAAGCTGAACGAGAGCGAAGCCAAGCTGGCGCAGACCGAGACCAGAGCCAAGACCTCGAGGCAGCGGAACGCCAGGCTCCTGGCCCAGATCGAGACCTTCAAGCGGACGATCGAGGATCTGAAGACCACCGCGGAGCAGCAGAGGACCGAGTACGAGGCGGCGCTGGCACAGAAGGAGGTCCAGATCGCGACCCTGGCCGGTCGGGTGGACACCCTCACCACCAGCAACACTCTCCTCAGCACCGACAAGGCCGCACTCGCCGATACCGTGGCCAACCTCACGTCGTACAAGAACACGGTTTATTATGCGGTCGGCACCAAGGACGAGCTGGTGAAGAAGGGCGTGGTCACCAAGGAAGGCTCCAAGTTTCTGGTCTTCGGCGGCACCCGGCTGGAGCCGGCCCGCAACCTGGACCCCGAGGCCTTCACCTCGATTGACAAGACCCAGCAGACGTCAATTCCGCTTCCCCGCAGCGACAAGAAGTACAAGATCATCTCGCGGCAGAGTCCGACGTATCTGTCCCAGAACACGACCAAGGACGGAAAGGTCACCGGGACCGTCGAGATCATCCAGCCCGAGGAGTTCTGGTCGGCTTCGAAGTATCTGATCCTGGTTCAGGACTGAGCGCCGGGCTGTCACCCTGAACGGAGTGAAGGGGGCATGACTCAGGTCATGCCCCCTTCCCCCTCGCGGCGCTCGGGGTCAGGGTGACAACGGTGCCCCCCAGCTAGCTCGCCTTCTCGCGCGCCTGCTGCTGCAGCTCCTCGCTGGCGTAGATCGCAACCTCGACCCGACGGTTGCTGCGCCGACCCGCGTCGGTGGCATTAGGCTGCTTGGGCTCGTCCTCGCCCAGGCCGCCGGTGGCTATGCGGGACCGGTCAACCCCCTGTGACACGAGATACTCCGCTGCGGCGTCCGCTCGCCTGACCGAGAGCCGCTTGTTGTACTCGTTGGTTCCGACGCTATCGGTGTGTCCCAGTATGAGAAGCTCGGAACCCGGATACTTCTCCAGGCTTTGCGCCAGCTCGGTCAGGTTGGCTTGGGCGGTGGGCTTTACCGCGTCGGAATCGAAGTCATAGAGGAGCCCGGACTCGAAGGTCACCTGGATCCCCTCTCCTACCCGCTCCACGGTGGCGCCGGGAATGTTCTGCCTCAGCTCCTGCGCCTGACGGTCCATCTGGTCACCGATGATAGCGCCGGCCGCGCCCCCCACGGCCGCCCCGATGATGGCCCCCTTGGCCGTCGAACCCGACACCTTGCCGATGACACCGCCGACCACCGCGCCTCCGGCCGCGCCGATGACCAGGCCGCGCTGGGCGTTTCGAGCGCAGCCGCCGATGCCGCTTGCGCCGATGGTAGCCAGGCTCAAAAGGAGTACAGTACGAGGAACCACGAGACACCTCGGTGTAAGGGTAGAGAATTCGACCAATCGGGAGGTTAACAGCCGGGGTCCAGAGGGTCGGTGAGCCGGGTCGCAGCAGGACTGCCGTAGGAGGGGCAGGCCAGCGGGCCAATTGTATTAAGATGTTAGACAGCAACATCTTGCGCCACACGCTGCGAGCTCAATCATCAGCAGGGTGCGACCGATGGGCTGGGTGGCCGGTGATCCGGAACACGGGCGAGGCGCTGCGAATTAGACAGATTATAGCCGTCCTGTATCGGTCCGTAGGAAAATTCGTCCGGTCTCCTTGTCGGTCGGCCCCATCATTCG
This sequence comes from Gemmatimonadales bacterium, assembly GCA_013813875.1. Classification (GTDB taxonomy): domain Bacteria; phylum Gemmatimonadota; class Gemmatimonadetes; order Gemmatimonadales; family GWC2-71-9; genus CAVVWJ01. Next base: position 18,372 of record JACCQZ010000337.1, read on the forward strand.
GAGGTAACTCGTGCGCAAGCCCATGATCGCCGCTGCGGTCGCGGTACTCTTCTCGATTGGCGCATGTGAGAAGACGGGAGAAGGTGAGTACGAAGTGCAGAAGCCGGTCGTTGGCACCGAGACGGAAAAGGTGGAGACACCCAGCATCGAGACCGGCACCAACACGGACACCATCAGTGTCCCTGATGTGGATGTGAACACCGAGAAGAAGGAAGTGAAGACTCCCGACATTGACATCAAGACGCCCGAGGAGCGGAACTAGTAAGCTCGGCGGCAAAGGCCTCGAACTGCCGCGGGTCGTGCCCCACGATCTCGCGGCAGCGGGCCCTGTCTTCTGACGTGGCCATCAGCCCCTCAGTCTGGAAGTGGCGGTACATGATGACGAGGTCATGAACCATCCACTCAGGCATCATCGCTCGGGCCTGTGTGGCCCACGCATCCAGGTCATCTCCCCCATACCGTACCGGCCGGTCGAGCAGTCGTGAATAGACTTGGGCCACGGCCTCACCGGTGAGCGCCTCAGGCCCCACCAGCGGCCACACCGCGCTGGCCGTCCCCACCTGATCCAACGCATTCACTACGGCGTCGGCGATGTCGCGGACATCCACCCGGTCTATTCCCCTGCCGCCGATGGGCTGCGGGTACACCCCGTAGCGGGTGATCACCTCCGCGAACCAGTAGTCCACCTGGTAGAAATTGTTCGGCTGGACGAGCGCGTAAGGGATGCCTGATTCCCGGATGGCACGCTCGATCGGGATCTTGCTGGCGAAGTGCGGAATGTGCTGCGCCTGTTCCAGATTGTGCACCGACATGTAGACCAGCCGCGAGACCTTGGCGGCCCGAGCCGCGGTCACGGCGGCGAGTCCATTCCGGGTTTCCTCAGGATCGAGCGCCGTAACCAGGAATACCGCGTCTATATCCCGAAAGGGCCCGGTGAGGCTGGCGGGGTCGCCAAGATCTCCGACCGCGCCTTCGACTTCGGGCGGAAGAGCGCTGGCCTTGGCAGCTGATCGGGAAAGTACTCGGACCGGACGTCCTCTCCGCACCAGACCCCGCACCACCTCACTACCTACCGTGCCGGTACCACCGATTGCCAGGATCGTCATATGCCTCCGCCGCGTCGTCCATATGGTCCACCGGATAGAGCATCTTGCGGTCCAGCCGGCGGTTCGCGCAAGGCCGCGCTCGCCCCTCCCCTCTCCGCCGGATATATTGGGCCGACCCTGCGGCTGCGTGGGAGACTCCATTCATATCGGGAGCTTGCATGGCTAGGCTGACATCAGCGCTGGTGGTGCTCGCCATAGGGTGGGCCGCGGTCGCCGCCGATGCCGGCGCTCAGACAGTGACGGCGATCCGTGCCGGACGCCTGGTAGACGTGGAGCGGGGGCAGGTACTCCGGGACCAGGTGATTCTGCTGCGGGGTGAGCGGATCGAAGCGGTGCACGGCGGCGCGGCGCGGATACCGGCCGGCGCCAGGGTCATAGACCTCTCCCGTCACACGGTGCTTCCGGGCCTCATTGATTGCCATAGCCATCTGGTCGGGGAGGTGCTGGCAGCTTCGGTGCTCCAGCCGCTGGAGCGCAGCGAGGCGCAGGAGGCGTTCAGCGGAGTAAGGAATGCCCGGGCGACGCTCCTTGCCGGGTTCACCACCGTGCGCGACATCGGCACCTACCGTGCCTTCGTGGACGCGGCGTTGCGCGACGCCATCAACGATGGCACCGTGGCCGGTCCCCGAATGGCGGTGGCCGGCGCGTACGTGACGGTGTCCACCGGTGGTGGAGAGTTGGTCGGTACCGCTTCGGACGTGGTCCTTCCGCCGGCGTTCCGCTACGGCGTCGCCAACTCGGCCGACGAAGTGCGGGAGCGGGTGCGCGCGCTGCTCAACGGCGGCGCCGACTTCATCAAGCTGATCGCCACCGGGGCCGTGCTCACCCGCGGCACCCAGCCGGGCGTATCGGAGTACACCGAGGCGCAGATGCGCGCCGCGGTGGAACAGGCAGCGGAGTATGGCGCCTTCGTCGCGGCGCACGCGCACGGATCCGAGGGGATCAAGCGGGCGGCGCGTGCCGGGGTGCGCTCGGTGGAGCACGGCTCGCTGATGGACGACGAGGCGATCGCCCTGATGAAAGAGCGCGGGGTGTGGCTGGTCGCCGACATCTACAACGGCGATTACATCGCGAGAGTGGGCCGCCAGCAGCAGTGGCCCGCCGACGTGCTGCGGAAGAACGACGAGACCACCCAGGCGCAGCGGGTGGGATTCCGGAAGGCGGTAGGGGCGGGCGTCAAGATCGCGTACGGCACCGACAGCGGAGTCTACCCCCACGGGATGAACGCGATGCAGCTTTCTTACATGGTGAAGTACGGGATGACTCCGATCCAGGCAATCCAGTCCGCCACCATCTCCGCGGCACAGCTCATGGGTTGGGAGGATCGGGTGGGCTCACTCTCCCCTGGAAAGCTCGCCGACGTGATCGCGATCGAGGGTGATGCGCTGGCGGATCTGCGAAGCTTTATGAAGGTCGGGTTCGTCATGAAGGGTGGGGCGGTGTTCAAGGGTCCATAGCGACAGAGACTCGATGATTTACCCACGGTGCTGGCTCTTTCACCACAGAGGCACAGAGTACACAGAGACAGCGCGCGAAAAAACGCTTGGGAGATTTCTCATGATGATCTGGCGTTCGGGGATGATTGTCGCGCTGCTGCTGAGCCTGGGCCTGCCTGCCGAGGCGCAGCGGAAGGTGGAGCTCGACGATTTGAAGCGGCTGCGGGAGGTCAGTGACCCCCAGGTGACGCCGGAGGGGAAGTGGGTCGCCTATACCGTTACCGTCACCGATACGATGGAGGACAGGGCTGCCAGCGACCTCTGGATGACGAGCTGGGATGGGGCGCACAACCGGCGACTCACCTGGACCAAAGAAAGTGAGCACGCGCCGAGGTGGAGTCCTGACGGCCGCTACCTGGCATTTCTCTCGGCGCGCGAGGACCAACGCGAGATGGAGCAGGTGTGGCTGCTCGACCGGGCCGGCGGCGAGGCGCAGCGGGTCACCGATCTCCCCGGCGGCGTCTCCGACCTGGCCTGGGCCCCCGACAGCCGCCGCCTCGCCCTCATCGCCGGCGACCCCGACCCCAGCCTGCCCGCGAAAGGTGAGGACAGCACCGAGAAGAAGCCCCGGCCGATCGTGGTGGACCGCTTCCAGTTCAAGGAGGACGAAACCGGGTACTTCGACCAGCGGCGCGACCACCTCTATCTCTTCGATCTGCGTACCCGCAAGGCGGAGATCGTCACCCCGGGTCCGTATGACGAGGCCGCACCGGCGTGGTCGCCCGACGGGCGCTCGATCGCCTTCGTGAGCCGGCGCCGTCCTCAGTTCGACCGCACCGACAACTACGATCTCTACGTGGTGGAGCTGACGGCGGGCGCCACGCCCCGGCAGCTCACCACCTTCGAGGGCCCGGACATGAGCCCCGACTGGGGAAGCCGCGCCCCCGCCTGGAGTCCGGATGGAAAGCTGATCGCGTACGTGCAGGGCGGGAAGCCGGAGCGGATCTACTACGCCGGTCAGAAGCTGGCCGTCGTTCCCGCCGCCGGCGGAGCAGCGCGAGTGCTCACCGCGAGTCTCGACCGAAACGTCCTGTCCCCCACCTGGGCCGCTGACGGCTCCTCGGTGCTCTTCCTGCTCGAGGACGAACGGGTATACCATCTCGCGCGGGTACCGTTGGAGGGTGGGGCCGTCGAGCGGCTGATCGAGGGCCGCCGGGCCATCAGTGATATCTCGGGTAGCGCCGGTGGCAAGCTGGCAGTGGCCGTGAGCACGCCGGCACATCCGACCGAAATATTCGCGGTGGAGGGAAGGGAGCTGCGCAAGCTCTCGGCGCAGAACGACGCCTGGCTGGCCCGGGTTCGGCTGGCGCCGGTCGAAGAGATATCGTTCAAGAGCCGGGACGGAACCGAGATCCACGGCCTCATGGTGAAGCCGCCGGATTACCGGCCGGGGCAGCGCTACCCCACCATTCTCCGGATTCACGGCGGCCCGGTCTGGCAGTACTACAACGACTTCGGCAACTTCGATTGGCAGGTGCTCGCGGCCCACGGCTACGTGGTGGTGGGCGCCAACCCGCGCGGCAGCTCGGGGCGGGGCGAGAAGTTCTCCGGCGCCATCTGGGCTGCCTGGGGTCAGAAAGATGGAGAAGACGTGCTGGCGGCGGTGGATCATCTGGTGGCCCGAGGCATCGCCGACCCCAACCGACTGGGCGTGGGGGGCTGGAGCTACGGCGGCATTCTCACCAATCAGGTGATCGCCCGCGACAAGAGATTCAAGGCCGCGGTGAGCGGGGCGGGGCAGAGCAACGCTTTCACCGGCTACGGGACCGATCAGTACGTCAAGGAATACGAGGCCGAGCTGGGCCAGCCGTGGGCGGCGCCGGAGGTGTATATGCGGGTGTCCTACCCCTTCTTCAACGCCCATCGGATCGTGACGCCGACTCTCTTTCTCTGTGGAGACCAGGACTGGAACGTGCCGCTGATCAACTCGGAGCAGATGTATCAGGCGCTGCGGAGTCTGGGGCGAGAGACGCAGCTGGTCATCTATCCCGGCGAGGCGCACGACATCAAGCGGCCGAGCTTCGTGCGGGATCGGCTGGAGCGGTACCTGGCCTGGTATGGAAAGTATCTGTCTCCCCAACAAGGCGCGGCGGCGACGCAGTAGCGAGCGGGGAGAGGCAGGAGACGATCATGTGGCATGCACGCGCGGCATCCGGCTGGGTTGCGGTTTATCTCCTCCTGGGGTGCGCCTCACGCGGCTCCGAGAAGTCCGACCCTCCCACCTACAACAATGTTCAGGTCGGCCTGGAGGTGGAGAATCACAACTGGAGCGACATCGTCGTCTACCTGATGCGGGGCAACTCCTCCCATCGGCTGGGCATGGTGACCGCGCTCAGCACCAGCCGCTTCTCCTTTCCCTTCCGCCATATCGGCACCACCGGCAACGCCCGCCTCCGCGCCCACCCGATCGGCGGCACCAACGGCTTCACCAGCGAGGATCTGCTGGTGCAGCCGGGGCAGTCCATCAAGTGGACGCTGGAGAGCGATTTGACGAGGTCGTTTTTGGGGGTGTATTAGGGGGTCGAAGGTCGAAGGTCGAAGGTCAGACGTTCGACCTTGGACCTTCGACTCTCCCCTATGCGCTCCTATCCAAACACTCCCCCCCATTCGGATTATTGCCCTCCCGCCGCGGAATCGGCAGGTTGACCGCGCTGCCGTAGGTGAGGCCGCCCTTGTAGTAGTCGCCGGTGGGGAAGACGGTCTCGGCGTCGCGGCCGTACTGGCGGATCAACCTGCGGAGGTCGCCCAGGCGGTGGCCGGTGGCGAAGAGCCAGAAGGCGCGCTCGCGGAACAGTAGATCGGTGGCCTCCACGAGGTCGCCGGGCTGGGCCAGGTCGTCGAGCCCCGCAGCCGCGCGAAGGTCGTTCAACCGCTGGGTCATCGCGGCGAACCCGCCGGTCTGCAGCTCGCTCTCGGCGATGATGAGCTGGGCTTCGAGGTAGTCCGCCGTCGGGATGGAGGACTCGAAGCTCGGGTACTTGCTGGGGAACCATGATTCCGTATTGTTGTCGGCCCCCAGCCCGGAGTCGCCTTCGACGCGCAGATCTGCCGCCGAGACGTAATCGAGCCCGTTGACTCCTTCCTGATCGAAGACCCCGAAGTTGCCGTTGGAAAAGGCCTCGAAGACGCCATTGTGCAGCGCGGCCGGCGTGGTAGCGTGCTCCGTCTCGTACACGAAATCGACAGGAACCGCGGCCACCGCGGCTGCCGCCTCGGGAAAGAGCCCCTGGTTGAGCAGGGCCCGGCCGAGTCCGACCGAGACCAGCGAGTGGATCGGGTCGCCGGGCGCGATGCTCGGGTGGGTGAGGGCCAGATTGAACCGCACGATAGCGGTGTCGAAGATCTGCGCCGTGGTGAGAGGCTGTCCATAGGCGATCGTATCGTTCACGATTCGGCTCACCGGCACGCCGGAGCAGAAATCCTCTCCCAGGAAAATGTAGGAGAAGCCCGCCAGGGCCAGCATCTCGGGGATGCCGGTGTCGGTGGCGGGCTCGGCGCCGAATTGCTGGAGCGATACGGCGGCGTCCTCCGCCGCGCTCCGGGCGCGGTGGAGTGATTGGAACAGTGCCGCCAGCCCGGCGGTGTTTTCCTGGGCCAGGCGGAGATCCACCTCGGTGCGGCTGGGAATGAACCCCGGATTGACGAACTCGTCCGCCAAGGTTCCGCTCAGCAGGATGTGGCCGTCCGAGTTGTCGTTAAAGGTGTCGTCGCTGCCGGGAATGGCGACCGGATTGAAGTCGCCGTCCTTGGCCAGGGTAAAGGTGCTGATGGCGCCGAGCCGTTTGGTGGCGGCGCCGGCCGGCGTGTCGAGCTCACCGGCGTCCACGATGTTGGGCTGCTGGGTGTCGAGGATCCCGCAGGCGGCCGCCCCGACCATGAGGAGAGTGGCCGTGACCGCGGATCCGCGGCGAGTAGAGTGCGAGCGACGCATCGTTGTCGTCTCCCGGGTCAAAAGCCGAAGTTGAGGCGCGCGACCCAGTGACGCACCTGGGGCTGCGAAAAGAAATCGGTGGCGGCGAAGTTGCTTCCGCCTTCTCGTCCCTGCCCGAAGCCGTTGACCTCGGGGTCTATCCCGCTGTAGTCGTCAACCGTCCAGAGGTTCCGGCCGCTCAGAGTGAGGCTGGCCCGGCTGGCGCCGACGGCCCGGGCGAGTCGGTCCGGTGCATTGAAGGTGAGCGAGAGCTCCCGCAGCTTGATGAACCATCCCGGCTCGAAGAACCCCCACTCGGTTACGCCGGCATCGTCGCCGTAGGTCGCGGCGGCGGCGTTGGCCTGCAGGTCGAGCGGAGCGGTGGGGTCCACCAGGCCGCGGCAGTAGATGACGCCGCCGTTGCAGCGGAACGAGTCGGTGCTGTTCTCCACCCAGTGCCCGCCGCGGTAGTCGAACAGCGCCACCAGGCCGAGCAGGTTGCGGAAGAACGAGAACCCGGTCCTCACGCCCAATTCGCGCGTCGGAAGTGCCGACCCTCGGAATACCGCGGTATCACCCACCAAGTACTCACCCGGCTCGATGATGCTGTTGCCGTTGGCATCGTCGAAGGAGAGGATCGGCCGGTCCCAGATGCCACCGAGCGGGTAATTTTCGACGTGCCGCTGGATGAATCCGAGGGTGATGGGTTCAACTCCCTCTCCCAGCTCGTTCAGCCGGTTGCGGCTGAGCGAGCCGCTCACGGTGAGGTCCCAGGCGAAATCGGGGAGGTCAATGATGCGGCTGTCCAGACGCAACTCGATGCCCTGGTTGGAAACCTGGCCGAGGTTGAAGAACTGGTTGCCGGTGGCGCCCAGTGACGGCACGATCTCCCGCTCGATCAGGGCGTCTCTGGTCTGTTTGTAGAAGAAGGTCGCCTCCAGGGTGACCCGATTCTGGAAGAGCCCGGCGTCGAAGCCGGTCTCGATCTCCTGAGACAGCTCGGGCTTGAGGTCCACGTTGCCCAGGTTGGCAAAGCTCACCCCGCTGGCCGAAGCGGCGTCCTTCCTGACCGCGGCCTGAGCGTAGAAGCGGAGGGCGTCAATGCTCCCGGGCTGCTGGGTGGACTGTCCGTACGCGGCGCGGAGCCGGAAGGTGTTGAGGACGCCGGCGGCCGGCTGGTCGCGCGCCACCCAGGAGGCGCTGAGCTTGGGCAGCGGCCGGGTGTTGAAGTTTTGCCCAAACGCGCTGTTGTCGTCCAACCGCAGTCCCACCGTCAGGAACAGACGGTTCTGCCAGCTCATCTGCTGGTCCACGAAACCGCCGGCCGACCGGCTCTCGATGTAGTCGTCCGACGCGTCGGTGGTGGCCGCGCCGAAGATGGACTCCGACCCGCGGGAGAGCCCGCGCCCCTGGGCGAAGCTGTTGGTGGTGAGGTTGCGGAAGAACTGCCCCCCTACCGCGGTGCGGCCGCTCCAAGCCGAGGAGACCTTGTACGACGCCGCGGTGAACAGGTCGAGTGAGAGCTGGGAGGTCTGCGCCCGGGTGATGTTGATCTCGCCCAGGTTCTGGAGCGGATAGGCCACGGCACTCACCTCACCGGTGGGCCAGAACTGGGTATCCTGCCGGTTGGTCACGTCGTAGCCGAAGGTGGCCCTGGTGCTGAGCCAGCCCATCGGGCGCCAGTTGGCCGTGAGGCCGCCGGTGAAGCGCCCGATGCCCTGCCGGTTGCGCTCGGCGTAGATCTCCGCCGGGATCAGGAACCACCCGCGGTTGTTGTCCTGGGGCACCCCGGCGCCGTCACCGCTCCCGATGACCGAGTTGAGGGTGTTGTCGTTCTCCGGAAGGTGGAGCTGGCTGGTGAGGTAGCCCAGCGACAACTGCAGGTCGGCGTTGGAGGAGAGCCTGGCGTTCCCGTTGGCCCGGAGGGTGAGCTTGTCGAGCTCGTTGGGCCGCAGCTGCTCCGCCGGGATGTTGCCGAAGGTGGCGTCCCGCACCGAGTCGAGGTCGAACCCTCGAAGCCGATACACGCCGACCTCGCCCTCGTACTCGGCCGACACGTAGTACGTCGCGGCATCGCCGCCGCCGGCGACGTTGACGCCGTACTGGTGCCGGTGCCCAGCCTGCAGGGGACGCTGAGCCGGGTCGTTGAGTGGGTTGTAGGCGTCCACCCGGCTCTGCACGCAATCGCCCTCGGCGACGTTCAGGAGGGTGCAGGTGGGATCGAAGTCGAGGTCGTCCGAGCGCCCGAAGTAGTTGGTGCGGTAGGTGTTGTTGTCCTCTACCGCGCCCTGCTCGACGAAGACGTTCCAGCGGGACCTGCCGGCGGCTCCGCGCTTGGTGGTAATGAGCACCACGCCGTTGGCCGCCTGAATGCCGTAGAGCGTAGCGGCCGAGGGCCCCTTGACGATCTCGATATTCTCGATGTCGTCGGGGTTGAGGTCGTTGATGCGGGAGGTGGACTGGCCGCCGATGTTGTAGGCGTAGCCGTCGGCGGTGGCGTCAATGCGCACCCCGTCCACGTAGTACAGCGGTTCGTTGGACAGCGACACGCTGTTGGAGCCGCGGATCCGGATCTTGCTTCCGGTGCCTGTCGCGCCGCTGCTCTTGAGCACCTGAACCCCGGCGGCCCGCCCGGTAAGCAGGTTGCCGAACTCGGTGATGGGCGCCTCTTCCGCCACTCGGGCGGCATCAATGGTGGACACCGAGTTGCCGATTTCGAGCCGGCTCTGCTGCCCGGTGGCGGTGGTGACGATCTCGTCCAGTTGGACGGGAGAGGGTGCCAGCGCAAAGTCCAACGCGACCGTCTCTCCCGGCGCGACGGCGGCGCTATCCGTTTCCGGGTTGTATCCCAGCCGCAGCGCGCGAACCTGGTAGTTGCCGGGCCCGACGTTGCGGAAGTTGTAGCGGCCTTCCCGGGTGGTGGCTTCGATCCGATTGGATCCCACGAGGACTACGCGCGCGGCCTCCAGGGGATCGCCGGTGGCCTCGTCGGTAACCACGCCGGTGATCGAGCCCTGCTGGGCGAGGGCTGCTTCAGGGGCGGCGATGAGACCAAGCCACAGCAGAGCCGCGCCCAGCAAACTCTGACGCATGCCAGCTTTCATAGGACCTTCTCCTGTCGAGCGGGGGCTGACCGGTGGATGCCCGAGGTGGTAATCCGGTCGAGTGGATTGCGGGCAGTGCCGAGTAGAGGAGACGCCCCGCCAATGTGCAGAGTCACAGGCGGGTTGTCAAAACCTTCCCCCTCCCGGCTTGACGGTCCGAACGGGGAACCGTATCTAAGATGCCATCTCTTCCATCTACGCGGAGGTCCCATGGTGCGACCCCTGGTACGCATGTTGGCCGGGTTGGTGCTGACTCTCGCCGCGGCGCCGCTGGCCGCTCAGTCGGGTACGATTCGCGGCAGCGTGGTTGACAGCGGGGGCACCGCACTCTCCAACGCCGCGATAACCGTCGAGGGGACCGGTCTGAGGACCACGACGGGTGCCGACGGCGGCTACGAAGTCCGGGGGGTGCCGGCGGGCGCCTACACCGTGCGGGTCCGTTCCATCGGGCACCAGGCCGGGGCCGCCCAGGTCACCGTGGCCGGCGGCGACGTGGTGGAGCAGGACTTCAACCTGGGCCGGAGCAGCGTGCAACTCGCGCCCATTGATGTGGTGGTGGGCTCGCGGGCCCGGCACACCGCTGAGGAGGAGCTGGCGGTGCCGGTGGACGTATACCCGGCGGAGGAGCTCCAGCGCCAGGGCAGCACCGAAACCAGCGTCATCCTCCAGGCGGTGTCGCCCTCGATCAACTTTCCCCGGCAAAGCGTTACCGACGCGGGCGACGTGGTGCGCCCCTTCACTCTCCGAGGTCTGAGCCCCGACCACACCCTGGTGCTGGTCAACGGCTGGCGCCGCCATCAGACGGCGCTGGTGAACAATTTCACCTATGGCATGGGGGCGGGTTCCAGCGGGGTGGACCTCAACACCATCCCCTCGAGCGCGCTCGACCGCATCGAGGTGCTGCGCGACGGCGCGTCGGCCCAGTACGGGTCCGATGCGATCGCGGGGGTGGTGAACCTGGTGCTCAAGGACGGCACCTTTACCCCGTTCATTACCGGCGACGCGGGACGATACACCAGCGACGACTATCCGGACGACGGCACCACGGTCAACGTCAACGGCGGCTGGGGGGTGCCGCTGGGCCGGGGCTCCATCGGGCTCTTCGGCGAGTACCGGGACCGGCAGCCGACCAATCGGGCGTGGGCCGACCCCTTTGAAGATGCCGGCACGGGGGTGACCGACTCGATCAATGATATCGGCCAGGTGGTTGACAAGCGGAACCCGGTGGCCCAGCCCAACCACCATTGGGGCGACGGCTTGGAAAGGGATCTGTTGACCTTTGCCAACTTCCGGATGCCGATCAACCAGGCCGGGAGCAGCGAGGTCTACAGCTTCGGAGGCTACAGCCATCGGGATGGCGCCGGCAACGGTTACCGGCGGACCGCCGGCAACAACCGCAACTGGCGGGAGATTTATCCCCTCGGCTTCCTGCCCAATGTCGAGGGCGACGTGACCGACTATTCGGCCGCCGGCGGGGTCCGCGGTCTGGTGGCGGACTGGAACTACGATCTGGGTATCGAGTTCGGCCACAACGACTTCGATTACAACATCAGCAACACCCTCAACGCGTCGCTGGGACCTTGTCTCGGCGTGGCCTGCGCTCCGGGACAGGACCGCGTCCTGGGCACCGCGGACGATCCGGGAATTCCGAATCAGACCGCGTTCTTTGCCGGCCAGGTGATCCGTGAGGAGCTGGTGGCGGCCGTCAACGTGGCCCGGCCGCTAAGCCTCGGGTTGCCCGCGCCGGTGAACTTTGCCTTCGGCGCTGCGTTCCGCCGGGAGCGATACGCCATCCGTGAGGGCGAGCTGGCGTCGTACGTCAACGGATTCCATCTGGACCAGGACAGCGCCGACGTCGCCCCCGCCGGCTCATCGGTGTTCCCCGGCTTCGCGCCGAGCGACGCCACCGACCGGAACCGAACCAACTTCGGGCTCTACACCGACGTGGAAACCGACCTGACGCCGCAGGTGCTGGTGAACGTGGCGGGGCGGTTCGAGAGCTACAACGATTTCGGAGAACGGATCACCGGAAAGGCGGCGGCCCGCTATCAGCCTTCCCGGCGACTGACTCTGCGCGCGGCGGTGGGCACCGGCTTCCGGGCGCCGGGTCTGAGCCAGATCGCCTTCGGCAAGATCACCACGAACGTGATCGCCGGAGAGTTCATAGACGTGGGAATCCTGCCGGTGGACAACCCGGCGGCCCTGGCGCTCGGCTCGGTGCCGCTGCGGGATGAGACGTCGTTCAACTTCAGCGGCGGACTGGCGATAAGCCCGGCCGACAACGTCACCATCACCGCCGACTACTTCCACATCCAGATTGACGACCGGATCCTGCTCGGCGCCACTTTCGACGACGACGCTACCCTGGAAATCCTGAGCGGGGCGGGGTTCCCCACCCTGGCGGGGGTGCAGTACTTCACCAACGGACTGGATACGCGCACTCAGGGCGTAGATGTCACCGGCAACGTCCGGGTGGCGGCCGGCACCACGGGAATTCTCGACCTCACCGCATCGGTCAACTACACCAAGAACCGGATCATCCGGGTTGACCCGCTGCCCCAGGTGCTGCAGGACGCGGGCTCCACCGAGCCGGGATTGTTGGACTCGGTCACCGCCATCGGCATCGAAGACGAGCGGCCGGATTGGAGAGGTACGGTGCAGGCCAATTACAGCGTCGGCCGGTTCACTGGCCTGGGCCGGTTCTCTTACTACGGCGGGTTCGAATCGGCGCAGCCGGGCTTCTGCGATCTCTGCCGGGAGACGTACGGCGGCAAGGGGTTGGTGGACGCGGAGCTGGGCTACCAATTCAACCTGGTGAGGCTCTCGCTGGGCGCCCGCAACCTGTTCGACACCTATCCCGACCGGCCCAGCTCGCCGGTGGTGGTGGCCGAAGATGGGAGCACCTCCAAGGACTTCAACGACAACTTCGGGATCTTCCCCTGGGCCGCGGCGTCGCCATTCGGGTATAACGGGCGGTTTGTGTACGCGAGGACGGAGATACAGCTGGCGTGGTAGGCGGGGGTCGGCGAGGCGAGCGCTAGGCGGGTCATAGAAGCAGACACTCTGTCATCCCGAGCGCAGCGAGGGATCTTCTCACCTGGGGTTCGATGCCAGTGGAGAAGATCCCTCGCATGCCGCCTCCTGCGTCTCTGCGGCCCCCTACGTCTCTGGCGCCCCCCTCCACCTCGGACTAGCTTTCCCCACCTTTTCCCGACCTTCCATGCCCGCATCCTACGATCTCGTCATCATCGGCGGAGGCCATAACGGCCTCGTCACCGCCGCGTACCTGGCCCGGGCCGGCGTGAAAGTGCTGGTGCTCGAGCGGCGCGAGATGTTGGGCGGCGCGTGCGTCACCGAGGCGCTCTGGCCCGGGTACAAGGTTTCGACGGCGGCGTACGTCAACAGCCTGCTGCGTCCCGAGATCATCCGCGATCTCGAGCTCAAGCGGCACGGCTTCGAGATGCTGCCGCGCAATCCCTCCTCCTTCACGCCCTTTCCCGATGGGCGCTCGCTGCTGCTGGGCCCGGACAAGGCAATGACCCGTCGGGAGATCTCCAAGTTCTCCCAGCGGGACGCGGAGGCACTGCCGAAGTATGAGGCGATGCTGGAACGGGTGGCGGATTTCCTGGAGCCCACGCTCACGATGACGCCGCCCAACCCCTGGTCGTTCCGCCCCGGCAATCTGATGCAGCTGGCCAAGCTGGGGCTCGCCTTCACCAGGCTGGGCACCGACGGCCAGAAGGCGATCGAGATCCTCACCGGGGCGGCGACGCCCATTCTGGACCGCTGGTTCGAGTCGGAGCAGCTCAAGGTGACGCTGGCGACCGACGCCATCATCGGCGCCATGGCCTCACCGTCAATGCCGGGAACGGCGTACGTGCTGTTCCATCACGTGATGGGCGAGTGCAACGGCGTCCGCGGCGTCTGGGGCTACGTCCGCGGCGGCATGGGCGGGATCAGCAACGCCATCGCCTCGGCGGCGCGGGAGAAGGGCGCCGAGATCCGCACCAACTCGGAAGTGATGCGGATACTGGTGCGGAATGGGGCGGTGGAGGGTGTGGCGCTGGCCGACGGCAGCGAGATCCGCGCGCCGCGGGTGGCCTCGGGCGCGGACGCCCAGGTGACGTTTCTCAAGCTCATGGACAACGGTGACCTGCCGGCGGCATTCGTGGAGGCGGTGCGTAACATTGACTACAGCAGCGCGAGCTGCAAGATCAACATCGCGCTGGGCGAGCTGCCCGACTTTACCGCCCTGCCCGGGACGACGGCGGGGCCGCAGCATCGGGGGACCATCCATATCTCGCCCACGATGGAGTACATCGAGCGCGCCTATGACGAGGCCAAGTACGGCTGCCCCTCGGAGCACCCGATCATCGAGGCGACGATCCCCTCGGCCCTCGACGACACCATAGCGCCTCCGGGGAAGTACGTGATGTCAATGTTCACCCAATACTTCCCCTATAAGCTGGCGGCGGGGCTGTCGCTGGAGCAGGAAAAGGAGAAGTACGCCGACCGGTGCTTCGATCTGATGGACGAGTATGCGCCCAACTTCAAGCGGTCGGTGATCGCGCGCCAGGTGCTGGCGCCGGCCGATCTGGAACAGCGCTTCGGGCTCACCGGCGGCAACATCATGCAGGGAGTGATGTCGCTGAGCAGTCTCTCGTTCATGCGTCCGGTGCCGGGCTACGCGGATTACCGGACGCCGGTGCGCGGGCTCTATCTCTGCGGGGCCGCGACGCATCCGGGCGGCGGGGTGATGGGGGCGTGCGGCTACAACGCGGCGCGGGAGATTCTGCGGGACGTGAAGAAGTAGGACCAGGAGCACCACGACCACCCCGATGCTTACCCCACGCCTGACCGTCGCCGACGGCCTCGCCCATCTCCCCGGCAAGAACGGCGAGCGCTTCGTCGAGCTCTTTCAGCACGGCACGCTGAGCGTCGAGTTGTACGCTCCCCGCGGCGACGACCCCCAGACGCCCCACACCCGAGACGAAGTGTACGTCGTCGTCCGTGGCAGCGGAGAGTTCTTCGCCGGCGGCGAGCGACGCCCTTTCGGCCCGGGTGACGTGCTCTTCGTTCCGGCGGCGGTCGTTCACCGGTTCGAGAGCTTCACCGACGATCTCGTGGTCTGGGTGTTCTTCTACGGGCCCGAAGGCGGGGAGATGGCGCGATCCACCGGAGAACCGGCCCCCGGGTGAGCCTCCACCCGACGCGACTGGAAGCACTGGCCGCCGCCCGGTGGCGCATCGCGCTCCGGCTCACCGGCGCCATGGTGCTGCTCTACTTCGGATTCATCTCCCTGGTGGCCTTCGGGCGCCGGCTCCTGGCCATGCTGGTGATGCCGGGCCTCACCCTCGGCATTCTGCTGGGTGCCCTGGTCATCGTAGCGTCATGGCTGCTCACCTGGGTCTACGTACGCTGGGCCAATGCCCACTACGACCGCCAGGTCGAGGCCATCGGCGTCGAGGAGAGGCGATGAGCCAGGAACCGGCAGCCACCGCCATCGGCCAGCCTAACGCGGTGGCGATGATCTTCTTCTTCGGGTTCATCTCCGTCACCCTGGGGATTACCTGGTGGGCCGCGCGGCGGACGCGAACCACCGAGCAATTCTATGCTGCCGGCCGCACGATCAGCGCCGGCCAGAATGGGTTCGCGCTGGCCGGCGACTACATGAGCGCCGCCTCGTTTCTGGGAATCGCCGGCCTGGTTTCCACCACCGGGTTCGATGGACTCATCTACTCGACCGGTTGGCTGGTGGGTTGGCCGGTGGTGCTCTTTCTCATCGCGGAGCCGCTCCGAAACCTGGGCCGCTACACCTTCGCCGACGTGGTGGCCACGCGGCTGCGGCAGACGCCGGTTCGGATCGCGGCCGCGGCGGGAACGCTGGCCACCGTCACGCTCTATCTCATCGCCCAGATGGTGGGTGCGGGCGGACTGATCCGATTGATGTTCGGTCTCTCCTACGAGCGCGCCCTGCTGCTGGTCGGCATCGTCATGATCGGCTACGTGCTGTTCGGTGGAATGATCGCCACCACCTGGGTGCAGATCGTCAAGGCGGTGTTGCTGATGACCGGTGCCTTGCTGCTGGCGGGGATGGTGCTGCTGCGCTTCGGCATGAATCCGGCCGCTCTCTTTGCCGCGGCCGCGGCGCGCTATGGTGAAGGCGTTCTGGCCCCTGGCAAGCTGGTCTCCAATCCGTTCGATGCCTTCTCGCTCGGCATGGCGCTCATGTTCGGAACCGCGGGGCTCCCCCACATCCTGATGCGATTTTATACCGTGCCCGACGCCCGGGCCGCGCGAACGTCCGTCTTCGTGGCCACCGGGCTCATCGGCCTGTTCTATCTGCTCACCTTCATCCTGGGCTTCGGCGCGATGGTCCTGGTCGGGCCGGAAGCGATCCGGGCAGTGGACCAGGGAGGCAACATGGCCGCGCCGCTCCTGGCCGAGCTGCTGGGGGGCACCGCCTTTCTCGGGTTCATCGCGGCGGTGGCATTCGCGACCATCCTGGCCGTCGTAGCCGGGCTCACGCTCTCCGGGGCGGCGGCTCTGTCGCACGACCTCTGGGTCAGTGTGGTCCGCAAGGGAAACGCCGACGTGCGCGAGCAGCTTCTGGTGGCGCGTATCGCGACGCTGACACTCGGAGTGGTCGCGGTCGCGCTCGGTATCACGTTCAAGGGGCAGAACGTGGCCTATATGGTCTCGCTGGCGTTCGCCATCGCGGCGAGCGCCAACTTTCCGGCGCTCGTGCTCTCGATCTTCTGGCGGGGGTATACTACCGCGGGGGCGGTGTCCAGCATGGTGGCGGGTACCCTGGTGACGCTGGGGTTGATCTTGCTGTCTCCGACCATCCAGGTGGAGATACTGGGGCGCCAGGACGCCTGGTTCCCCCTCAGGAACCCCGCGCTGGTGACGATTCCACTGTCGTTCCTGGTCGGCATCGTGGTATCGCTGCTCTGGCCGGAAGCCCGGGCGGTCGAGGGCTACGCACGAGTCCAGCGACAGATGCATCTCGGATCGGCGGGAGACTAGAACCCTCATGGCCGCAGAGATCACCCTCCTCGGAGTCTGCTACGACGGCAGCTCGTCCTTTTTCCGGGGGGCGGCGTCGGCTCCGCCGGTGATTCGGGAGGCGCTCTGGTCGGAGGCGGGGAATCCATGGACCGAGACCGGGATCAACCTGAGCGCGGTGGGTATCGAGGACGAGGGGGACCTGGTTTTCGGCGAAGGCGAGGAGGGTGAGGACGTGCGGCGGACGATCGAAGCCGCCGCGGAGCGGGTGGTGGATTCGGGCAGCCGCCTGCTCGTCCTCGGCGGAGACCACTCCATCACCTACCCGGTGCTCCGTGGATTCCGTCCCCATCATCCGCGACTCTCGGTGCTCCATCTCGACGCCCATCCCGACCTCTACGACGATTTCGAGGGCGACCGATACTCCCACGCCTGCCCCTTTGCCCGGGCGATGGAAGAGGGCCTGGTGGACCGTCTGGTGCAGGTGGGGATTCGCACGATGACCGGCCACCAGCGCGAGCAGGCGCGGCGATTCGGGGTCGAGGTGATGGAGATGAAGGACTGGCGCGATGGCACCGAGCTCGGGCTCGACGGGCCGGTCTATCTCTCGTTCGATCTCGACGTAATAGACCCCGGCCTCGCGCCCGGCGTGTCTCACCGCGAGCCGGGCGGACTCTCGGTCCGGCAGGCGCTCTCCGTGGTGCAGTCGTTCCGCGGCCGCCTGATAGGCGCGGACTTCGTCGAGTTCAATCCCGTCAGCGACCCGACGGGTCTCACCGGGTCGGTCAGCGCCAAGGTGGTAAAGGAGCTGGCCGGCCGCTTGCTCGTGGAGCCCTGATGCCGAAAGCTTTTCCCCGCGCTGTCCTGGTGGCGGCGGTGCTGCTCTGCGCCCCGGCCTCCTCCGTTTTCGCTCAGACGCGGCCTGCCCCACCGGCAACCGACTTTGCCCGGCTGCGCGAGGAGACCGCCAAGCGCCTGGCCGAGTATCTCCGGATCAATACCAGCAACCCGCCCGGCAACGAGCTGGCCACCGCCCGCTGGCTCAAGGACGTTCTCGCGCGCGAGGGAATCGAGGGCCGGATCCTCGATACCGCCGAGCTGGGGCCGGGACGAGCCAACTTCTACGCCCGGCTCCCCGGCACCGGTGGCGGGAAGGCGATCGCGCTGGTGCATCACATGGACGTGGTGCCCGCTACCCGCGCCCAGTGGTCGGAGGACCCCTTCGGTGGGGTGCTGAAGGATGGGCACGTGTGGGGTCGGGGCGCGCTGGACATGAAGGGGCATGGGATCATTCAGTTGATGGCCTTTATCGCGCTCAAGCGGGCCGGAGTCCAGCTGAGCCGCGATCTGGTCTTCATCGCCAACGCCGACGAAGAGATCGGCGGCCTGGGCTCCCGCACCTTCATCCAGCGGCACCCCGACCTGGTGGGCGGGATCGAGTACGTCCTGACCGAAGGGGCCGACACCCGGGTGCAGGGTGGGAAGGTGCGCTGGTTCGGCATAGACGTGGGGGAGAAGCGGGTCTTCTGGAAAAAACTGATCGCCCGCGGCACGACTTCGCACGGGTCGGTTCCGCTGGGCGACAACCCGGTGGACCGGCTGGTCACCGCGCTCGCCCGCCTGGTGGCCTGGGAGACGCCGGTCCGGCTCACGCCGGCGGTGGACCGCTTTTTCAAGGCCCAGGCCCGCTACGAGACCGGAGAGCGCCGCGGCTGGCTCGCCGATGCGGAGGCTGCGCTCGGCACCCCGCGCGGCCGCACCTGGCTGCTGAGCGAGCCGGAGCGGAACGCGCTGCTTCGCAACACCATCACCCCCACCGTTCTCACCGGCTCCAACAAGACCAACACCATCCCGCAGGAAGCCTCGGCGGAGCTCGACATCCGCCTGCTGCCGGACGTGGACACCACGGCCTTCCGGCAGGAGCTGCTCAGAATGATCAACGACCCCAAGCTCGCCCTCGAGTCACTGGGCGATGTGGCACCCCGGTACGACGCACCGCTCGACACCGAGCTCTTCCGCGCCATCGAGCGCGCCGCCGGCCGACTGCTCCCCGGCGTTCCGATCGCTACGCCGATCAGTGCCGGTGCGTCCGATCGGCCGTACTACGCAGCGGCGGGCTTGATCTGCTACGGAATTGATCCCTGGCTGGTGGAGTTGGAGGAGGGGCGTCTCAGCGTACACGGCAACAACGAGCGGCTGTCGGTGCGGAACATCGAGTTCGGGCTGCGGCTGTATGTGGAGACCCTGCTCGGGATGCGGCGCTGAGGCGGAGGATCTTCTCCGCCACGCTCGAACCATTCCCAGGCGAGATCCCTCGCTTCGCTCGGGATGACAGCCGAGACGTGGCTGGTCTCCGATGGCATGGTCAATGGCGAGCTTGAGCGGCCATGGCGCGGCGAGCGCCCTACTGTACCGATCTTCCATGCTCGCTTAGCAGGTCCCTCGCTGCTCGGGATGAAGTAACGCACCAACTCGGAGTAGTCGCTACCGCACCGGATGGCCCAGCGACCGCAGCACCTCGCGGTCGAACTGCACCGACAGGCTCTCCCGTGTGGAGTATGGTCCCGGCACGTACGCCCGCGACTCCACCCCGAGCTGACTCTGCTCGCAGATGTGCCAGTCCTGCCGGTTGGTCATGTCCCAGAACCCCACCCCGTCGTCGGGATTGAAGGTGGAATCGCTGAGCGTGGCGGGGTGGAAGAGCCAGGAGCAGAAGATCTGGGTCCGATCAGTCCCCTTGGGCCAGAGGGTGTGGAACATCACGTAGTCGGGGTGCAGGCTCAGGAGCAGATTGGGGAAGATCGCGTAGTAGTACACGCGGTTCATGTCTTCCTCCGGCAGATCACCCACCACCACGCCGCAGGCCTGGCCGCTCATGGTGAGGCTCTCGTGCCCCCGGTTGATGACCATGAACCCGCCGGTGAAGGCGCCCTCGGTCAGATCGTTCTCGCCGCTGGTGGGTGGGGTGAGCTTGGTCAGGGCGGGATGCACCGGCCCACAGTGATAGCACTCCGAGTAGTTCTGAAAGAGCAGCTTCCAGTTGGCCCGCACGTCGTATTCGATGGTGCGGGCCACCGCCAGATTCGGCAGGTTGAAGCGGCTGAACCGGCCGATCAGCGCCTGGCTCGCCTGGTCGAACCTCTCCGGCTTCTCCGAGAGATTGATGAAGAGGAATCCCTCCCAGATCTCGACGCCGACGGGGAAGAGCGGGTAGTCGGACTTGTTGAAGCCTTCGAGATCCCCGGTGGACGGCGCGCCGATGAGCCGGCCGTCGAGCGCGTAGGTCCAGGCGTGGTAGGGACACTGGATCGTCTCGGAGAAGCGTCCGGTGTGCTCCTCGCACAACCGGGTACCGCGATGGCGGCAGACGTTGTAGTACGCCCGAAATCCGCCCGACCGGTCCCGGAAGACGATGATGCTCTCTTTGCCCACTTGCTGGAGGAAATAGTCGCCCGGACTGGGTATCCGGTCGGCTCGGCCCACACAGAGCCAGCGCCGGGCAAAGATCCGCTCCATCTCGTCGGCCAGAATGTCGGGCGAGTTGTAGTACTCGCGCGGAAGAGTCCGGGCATTGTCAATGGGGATTTCGGTGCTCTTGAGAAACGTAGCCACGCGGGCTCTCCGGGAGGGTTGCCTTGAATATGCCGCCCGCCCGCCTCGGGAGGAAGGCGGAGTGCCGGAGGCTTTTCAGGCCGAAAGTACCACTCCCCGGCACTCACCGAAGCCGATAGGCGCGGCGCCGCCACGTTCGCAGAGGCCCGCCATGATCACCTCGTCGCCGTCCTCCAGGAACTTGCGCGACTCACCCGTCGGCAGGACGATGGGCTCGGCGCCCCGCCAGGTAAGCTCGAGCATGCATCCCCGCGCCTCCTTGCCCATTCCGGAAATCGTCCCGGTGGCGAACAGATCGCCCGGCCGGAGGTTGCACCCGTTGCTCGCGTGATGGGTGAACATCTGCGCCAGGGTCCAATAGAGATCGGCGGCGCGGCTGCGGCTCAGGAGCTGCGGCGGTATTCCCTGCAGCCGCATCTGCGCGGAGGCGAGGTACACCTCTACCGTCACGTCCACTCCGCCGCGGGCGGCATTCCTCTCCGAGCTCAGATAGGGCAGGGGAGCGGGATCGCCGGGAGGGCGGGCCAACGCCGCGGTGCGGAACGGCTCCAGCGCCTCGAACGTGACCACCCACGGCGAGACGGTGGTGGCGAAGCTCTTGGCCAGAAAGGGGCCGAGCGGCTGATACTCCCAGCTCTGCACGTCGCGCGCGGACCAGTCGTTTACCAGACACAATCCGAAGAGGTGGTCTTCGGCCTGATCCAGCGGGACCGCCTCCCCCAGCGAGTTTCCCGGTCCCACGAAGCAACCCAGCTCCATCTCGTAGTCCAGCGACCGGCTGGGCCCGAACCCTGGCGCCTCCGCCGGTGCGTCCTTGACCTGCCCCCGGGGCCGGCGCACCGCGCTGCCGCTGGGCACGATTGACGAGGCCCGCCCGTGGTAGCCGATAGGCACCCACTTGTAATTGGGCAGCAGCGGATTGTCGGGGCGGAACATGCTGCCCACGTTGGTGGCGTGGTGCACCGAGGCGTAGAAATCGGTGTAGTCGCCGATAACCGCCGGCAGCAGAAGCTCGGCCTCGGTCATCGGCACCAGGATCCGGTCGCCGAGGCGACGGTTGGCTCGGTACGCGGGGGAGTCGGCGGTCAGGAGGGCGCTCACCTGGCGGCGGAGCTCGATCCAGTGTGGCCGGCCCAGCGCCATGAGGCGATTGAGCGAAGGCGCGGCGCAGGCCCCCGCCGCCCGATCGGCCAGCCCTTCGAACCGCCCTTCGTCATGGCCGGCGGCGACGTCGAGGATCTGCCTTCCAATAGCGATGCCCACGGTGCCCGGCGTCTCATCGCCGTCCTCCTTTCGGCGAAACACGCCAAAGGGCAGGTTCTGGATCGGGAAATCGGTGGCACCCTGAGCCGACTCGACCCACGAGGCGCGGCTAGGCTCGTGCGTCTCGTCCACGCAGTGGATTCTCCGGCAGAAGAAGTCCGAGGAACTCGAGGTCGCCGAGCGGCTCGGTAAAGGAACAGGAACCAAAGGAGACGATCGTCTCGCGGCGCGCCAGCTCCAGCTCTGGCCTCCCCAGGCGGTGTTGCCGCCAGCCGATCTCGTCCGGGCCGATGTCGAAGGCCGAAGGCGATCGCTCCTCCAGCAGCAGCGCCGCATCCCTCTCAGCCATCCCCGCGCGCAGGAACGCCGCGGCTAGGAAGAGGTTGAGAAAGCCGTACATGGGGCCGGTGGGGGCATTGTCGGCATAGGTCAGTCGGTATTCGGCACGAAGCGGATGATGCAGTCCGGCGGTGGCCTTGAACCCGATGCCCGCCCCGATGCAGGCGCGGAGGAATCGCACGAGCTGCGGGGTGGTGGGGAATGCGTCCGGGGTGACGCCGCCGGTGCGTACCTTGGCCCGCATACCCCGCCGGGAGATGGCGGCCACCAGATCGTCGAGGTTGTCTCCCAGGGGGATTTCAACGTAGGCCTGCAGATAGCCGGGCAGCGCATCGGCGATGCGGCCGATGCCCTCCACCGAATCGCACTTGAGCTCGACCACGTCGGCTGTCACGGCTGCCGATCCCTCCGCCGCGTGGCGACAGTTGAACTCACCCAGCGCCGGGAGCTCACCTGCGGGATCGGGGCCGGCCAGCACCGCGAGCCGCCAGCCGTCCGGCGTCGGTGCCCGGGGGAGCAGGCCGGCAGCCGCGGGCTCGAACTCGGCGAGCCGGCCCACCGGCAGTACGAAGCGGCCCAGCGCCCAGGCCGCTTCGCCGCTCCGATAGGCGCCGTAGTTTCGGACCGCCGACGCCATGGCGAGACCAGCGGGCGGAAAGAGCCCGGCGTAGTCAATGCTACCCTCGAGAAGAACCCGGATCGCCAGCATGGTGGGAAGAATCTAACGCCGCTACCATTCCCTGCCATGAGCATCGCGACCATCAACCCGGCAACCGGCGAGACACTTCAGACGTTCGCCCCGCTGACGCCGGCGGAGCTGGAGACGCGGCTGCAGCGCGCCGCCGACGCCTATCAGCGGCACCGCCGCCGCTCGCTCGCCGACCGGTCCACGATGATGCTGCGCGCCGCCGAGATTCTGGAGGCGGAGAAGGAGCAGTTCGGGCGCATCATGGTCACCGAGATGGGCAAGCCCCTCAAAGCCGCGATCGAAGAGGCCGCCAAGAGCGCCTCGGGCTGCCGCTACTACGCCGAGAACGCGGCGCGCTTTCTGGCGGACGAGACGGTTGAGACCGGCGCCTCGCGCAGCTTCGTCAGCTACCAGCCGATCGGGCCGGTGCTGGCGATCATGCCGTGGAACTTCCCCTTCTGGCAGGTTTTCCGCTTCGCGGCACCCGCGCTCATGGCGGGGAACGTCGGCCTCCTCAAGCACGCCTCGAACGTGCCCCAATGCGCACTTGCCATCGAAGATATCTTCCGGCGCGCGGGGTTCGGTGAGGGCGTGTTCCAGACGCTCCTGATCGAGACCGACCGGGTCCGCCAAGTGATCGAAGATCCCCGGATCGCGGCGGTCACGCTCACGGGGAGCATGGCCGCCGGCGCACAGGTGGCCGGTACCGCCGGAAAGGCGATCAAGAAGACGGTGCTCGAGCTCGGCGGCAGCGATCCTTTCATCGTCATGGCCAGCGCCGACCTCGACACGGCGGTCGGGACCGCGGTCAAAGCGCGGGTCATCAACAACGGCCAGTCGTGCATCGCGGCAAAGCGGTTCATCGTGGCCGAGCCGGTGGCGGATGAGTTCGAGCGCCGATTCGTGGCCGGGTTCACCGCGCTCACCGTGGGCGATCCCATGGATCCCGCCACCGAGGTGGGACCGCTGGCCAACGAGGCGCAGGTGAAGACCATCGCCGATCAGGTCGAGCGCACACTGGCGGCCGGGGCGCGGCTGCTGGCAGGCGGCAAACGGCTCGACCGCCGAGGGTGCTACTACGAGCCGACTGTGCTGAGCGGGGTCACCCGAGAGTCGCCGGCCTATCACGATGAGGTATTCGGCCCGGTGGCGCTGCTCTTTCGGGTCGAGAACATTGACGAGGCCATCGCCCTGGCCAACGACGTCCCCTTCGGGCTCGGCGCGAGCGCCTGGACCAGTGACCCGGCGGAACGGGCCCGGTTCATCGCTGATCTGGAGGCGGGAATGGTGTTCATCAACGCGATGGTAGCGTCCGACCCCCGGCTTCCGTTCGGGGGGGTCAAGCGGTCGGGCTATGGGCGGGAGCTGGGCCCCTTTGGGTTGCGGGAGTTCGTGAACGTGAAGACGGTGTGGATCGCGGACGGCGAGAAAGGCGGCCAACGGCTGAGCGAATCGGAGTAGCTCCCCCCTTGTAGTCTGGATCACGCCCTGCCATAGCGTACCTGATTACCTTATATCTCGTGACGACCTTGTTACGTCGCCGTCGTCCTCCCGCAACACCCACACGGAGCTCCGGTCCATGTACATTGACCCTACCACCGGGAGCCTCGTGCTCCAGCTAGTTGCCGCCGGCGTCATGTCCGGGCTCGCCATGATGTCCCGAGTACGCGAATCAGTGAAGTCCCTCTTCCGGTCCCTCGATCCGCGCGGCGGCCGGTGGACTCAGAAGTTGTAGGTGGGTCGTTCCGTGACCCCAGCGGGTTCCTCTATACCCGCAACGGCACCCTCTATCGCCAGGTAAATCGCGTCTTCCAAGACCGGCTCGCCGCCTTTGTCGGCTCCGGTCTGTATGACGAGCTTGCCCGTGACAGGCTCCTCATTCCGCACCGCCCGGTGGGCTTGGAGCTCGCGGCCACGGCTGAGGCGTGCGCGGTGTTGCAGCCCGAGCGGGTCGGATTCATCTCCTATCCCTATGAGTGGCCCTTCGGCTGGCTGCGGGACGCGGCGCTGCTGACGCTGGAGCTGCAGGAGCGGGCGCTCACCCGTGATTTCACTCTCCGGGACGCCAGCGCCTATAACGTGCAGTTGCACGAGGGGCGCCTCATTTTCATTGACACCCTCTCGTTCGAGCCTCGGGTGGAAGGGGCGCCGTGGGCGGCCTACGGCCAATTCTGCGAGCACTTCCTGGTGCCGCTCGCGCTCATGAGTATGCGCGACATCCGCTGCGGGAGCCTCCTCCGCTCGCACATAGACGGGATACCCCTCGACCTCGGCAGCCGCCTTCTCCCCGCCAGCACCTGGATCCGGCCCGGCACCGCGCTGCACGTCCACCTGCATGCCTGGGCCCAGAGCCGCTACGCCCAGGGCGATTCACGCCGGGCCAGCCGCAAACGCGCCGTGAGCCGGCAGGCGGCGCTGGGCCTGGTCAAGAATCTTCGGAGCATCATCGAGCGGTTGACCTGGACCCCGGCGGGCACCGAATGGGCCGACTACACTCTGGACAACAACTATTCTCAGGCCGCCTCCGCTTCGAAGCGGGAGATCGTCACCGGTCTGCTGGGCGGAGCGGGGCCGCAGGTGGTCTGGGACCTGGGCGCCAACACCGGTGAGTACAGCCGAGCGGCCCGGGAGCTGGCACTGCGCGTCATCTCCTTCGACGTTGACCCCGCGGCGGTGGAGCGGAACTACCGGCGGGTGCGCGCCGAGGGTGAAAGCGGCATCGTGCCGCTGCTGCTCGACCTGGCCAACCCCTCCCCCGCCCAGGGCTGGGCCCATGACGAGCGCCTCTCGCTGGAATCGCGTGGCCCCGCCGACGCGCTGCTCGCGCTGGCGCTGGTGCACCATCTGGCGATCGGCCACAACCTGCCGCTGGAGCGCATCGCGTCGTTCCTGTCGCGGTTGGGCAGGAGCCTGCTGATCGAGTTCGTGCCCAAGAGCGACTCCCAGGTGCAGCGTCTCCTGCAGAGCCGCCCCGACATTTTTCCCGGCTACAGCCGTGAGGGCTTCGAAGCCGCCTTCCGCCGCCACTTCCGTATCGAGGCCGCGCGGCCGGTGGCCGAGTCGGAGCGCACGCTTTACCTGATGACGTCCTGCGCCGCCGGGCGCGCATGAGACCTCGGCTCACCCATCTCTATCCGTTTCTGCTCGCCCTGCCCAGAATCCTCAACATCGTAGTGGACAACCCGGGGGAGTGGAGCGCCGGCGACCTGGCGGCGGTGCTGGCCGCGGTGCTGGCGGCCTGCGCGGTGGTGTACGGAGTCACTGTGTTTTTGGTGCGCGGCCGGCGGCTGGACCAGCTGCCGCCTCTGGTGACATTCGCCGCTGTTCTCTGGTTCTACGGCTATTCAGCGACGTTCAATCAGATCGGCCCGTTGCTGGGCCCGGCCCCTCACCTCGTTCTCGTCGCGGCGGGTATGCTGGTGACCGCCGGCGCGATCCGCTGGCTGAGCAGGCGCCCAGGAGCGAGCGAGCGGCTGGGGGCATTTCTCACCATCGTCGGGGCGGTGATCGTCGTGTGGCAGATCGTGGGGACGCTGCGGACTATAGTCCGCTCGCGAGCGGATCTGGGGCAGAGCCAGGTGATCCGTCGGCTGAGCCGCCCCATCGGCCCTGCGCCCACCTCTACCGGTTCACGGCCGGACATCTACCTGATCGTGCTCGACGAGTACGCCAACTCCGGCGAGCTCCGCGAACGGTTCGGGTACGATAACACCGCCTTCGAGGACAGCCTGGGCCGACTCGGTTTCGTGATCCCCCGCTCGGTGCGGAGTAACTACGCTCACACCCTGCTCTCGATCCCGTCTCTCCTGAACGCTTCGCACCTGACCGACCTCACGGGCGAGCTGGGCGCTGCCGCCACCGATCCGACGGTGCCGAACCATCTGGCGGAGTACAACCGCAGCATGCGGTTCCTCAACGCCAGAGGCTACAGCATCCGGTTCTTTCCGTCGCTCTGGTGGGGGGCCACCCGCCGGAGCGAGCTCGCCGACGTCGAATACCAGCCGTGGCGGGGGTTTTCTCTTACCCGCGCGCTGAGTCGGTCGGAGCTGCGCCGGACGGTGCGCCGCCTTACGGCCCTCAGTCTGTTGCCGGGGCACAGCGCCGCCGATGCCGAGTACGTGCGGCAAACCTTCGCGGGGCTCGCCGGAGTGCCTTCGGTAGAGGCGCCGACGTTCACGTTTGCACACGTACTGAGTCCGCACGCGCCCTATGTGCTCGACGGAGATTGCCAGGCCACGGAGCTCACCCGCCGCCGCGGCGCCGCCCAGGCGGGGGCCTACCTCGACCAGCTTCGGTGTGTAAACCGGCTGGTTCTGAACCTGGTCACTACGCTGCTGACCAGGTCGAAGGAACCACCGGTGATCCTGTTGCAGGGGGATCACGGCACCAGTACCCTTCGCTACTTCTCGGCTCCGAGCGCGGAACTGATCCCGCCGGACGCCGCCCGTGAGCGGCTGGGCGCCTTCGGTGCCTACTATCTGCCGGGCGCGGGCGCCACGCTCCCCGATACCGTCACGGTGGTGAATGTCATGGGCCATGTGCTCCGCGGCTACTTCGGGGCCGAGCTCCCCTCGGAGCCGAACGACAGCTATCTCTCCCTGGAACAGTCGCCCTATGATCTTCACCGCGTGACCCGGCTTCACTGAGCACACTCATGCAACGCACGAACGCGCTGTCGCTGATCGCCGTTCTTCTCGCGCTGGCGGGCCTCTCGTGCGGGCGGGCGCCGGGTGCCGGTCCTCCGCTTCCTGATACCGTGCCGGCCGATCCTCGGGCGCTGCTCTCGGCCCTGGCTGCCGACTCCATGGAAGGGCGGGCCACCGCCACGGCGGGGTCGGCGAGGGCGGCACGCCTGATTGCGGGGCGAATGCGGGCCCTCGGACTCGAGCCGGCGGGCGACAGCGGCTACTTCCAGCGGGTGCCGCTCACCCTGACGCGCGGGGCCGATGGCGCCAGAGGGCTCCAGCTTCTGGGGCCCGGGCATGCGGACAGCGCGCCGGCGGGACAACCGGTGATGGACGTCAACGTCATCGGCCTCCTCCGCGGCGTCGACTCCGCGCTGGGGGATGAGGCGGTCGTGGT
Organism: Gemmatimonadales bacterium; assembly: GCA_013813875.1. Classification (GTDB taxonomy): domain Bacteria; phylum Gemmatimonadota; class Gemmatimonadetes; order Gemmatimonadales; family GWC2-71-9; genus CAVVWJ01. Next base: position 45,980 of record JACCQZ010000337.1, read on the forward strand.
CGGCGCCCACTTCGACCATCTCGGCATCGGCGCGCCGGTAGCGGGCGACTCGATCTACAACGGGGCGGACGACGACGCGTCGGGCGTCGTCGCCGTGCTCGGTGCCGCTCAGGCGCTGGCCGGCGGGCCGCCGCCGCGGCGCACCGTGGTGTTCCTGATCACCACCGGCGAGGAGCAGGGGCTGCTCGGCACCCGCTGGTACATTGATCATCCGGCCGTGCCGCTGGAGCGGACGGTCGCCGATCTTCAGGTCGAGATGATCGGCCGGCCCGACTCGCTTGCGGGCGGCCCTGGCCGCGCGTGGCTCACCGGCTACGAACGCTCGACCATGGGCCGGCAGCTCGCCGCGGCGGGCATCCCCGTCGTGGATGACCCCCGGCCCGCGTTCGACTTCTTTCTGCGGAGCGACAACATCGCATTCGCCCGCCGCGGGATCCCGGCCCACACCCTCTCCTCCTACAATCTCCACACCGATTATCACCAGCCCTCCGACGAGGTCGAGCGGGTGGACTTCGATCATCTCGCGCGGCTGCTGGACGCCACGGCGCGGGCGGTGCGCGTGCTGGCCGACGGAGACGCTCCCCGGTGGAACCCAGGCGGCCGGCCCGAACCGTCCGGCGCCGGGTCATGACGCTGGCCTCTCTGTGGCAGGTCCTCAAGCGCGCCTTTGCCGGCTGGTGGAACGACAACGTGCCCCGGCTCGGCGCCTCGCTCTCGTTTTACACGCTGTTCGCGCTCGCCCCCATTCTCATCGTCGCCATCGCGATCGCCGGGTTCTTTTTCGGCCCCGAGGCGGTGCGGGGCGAGATCGTGGGACAGGTGCGCGGGTTGGTGGGTACCGAGGGTGCGCGCGCGGTGCAGGCCATGCTGGAGG
>JACCQZ010000007.1 GCA_013813875.1 Gemmatimonadales bacterium
CCAGCACCATCGGCATCAGCCGGCTCATGGCGGTTCCGGTGACGACGCCGATCCGGCGTCCCTCCCACCCCTGAAGCTCGTCCGCGCCGGCCTCGATTTGCCGCTGCAGCCAGCGAACGGCGCCGACTCCGTTCTCCACCTGCTCGAACCCACCGTAGATCTCGGCCGGCGGCAGCTCGACCTCGGCGCGGAGGTACAGCTCGTCCGCGCCGTAGGCCCAAGGAGCGCCTCGCTCCGCCCGGGCGATGGCGGCTCGTTCATCAATCAGCCTGATGGCCGCCCTGCACTCCTCCGCGGTAGGCTCGCGCACCAGGTGATGCTTGCTGAACTCGGTGAGGCCCACCGGGACCACCGAGCAGCCGATGACGGCGGAGCCGAAGTCGTACAGATCGGCCAGCGTTTCTCGCAGCACCTCGCCGTCGTTTACCCCGGGGGACATGACGACCTGGGTGTGAAACTCGATCCCCTGGTCGGCAAAGTGCCGAAGCTGCGGCAGGATCTCGGGGGCGGTCGGGTTCCGCAGCAGATAACGCCGCACCACCGGATCGGTCGCGTGCACCGACACGTAGAGCGGCGAAAGCCGGAACTCGATGATGCGCGCCACGTCCTTTGGTTTCAGGTTGGTGAGCGTCGCGAAATTGCCGTAGCGGAAGGAGAGCCGATAATCGTCGTCGCGGATGTAGAGCACGTCGCGGAGGCCGTCGGGGAGCCCGTCCACGAAGCAGAAGTCGCACCGGTTGGCGCAGCGACGGATGCGCGGCGGCTCCAGCGACACGCCGAGCGACTCGCTCAGCGGGCGCTCGATGTCGTACTCGATCTCTTCACCATCGGGGTGGCGGACGTGCAGCAGAAAGCGCTCTTCGGCGGTGAGGAATTCCCAGTCGAGAAAATCCTCCAGCTCGCGCCCGTCCACCGAGAGGAGCTCGGTTCCCGCCCGAAGCCCCAACTCCTCCCCGATCGATTCCGGCTGCACTCCGGTCACCTTGATCATGCCCCGCCCTCTCGCGATAGGCGGGAAGAATCGCACTTTGGTGGCGTAAATTCAAGCTCTGGAGAGAGTTCCAGTCGCGGTGCGAAGTATGTTCTCAAGCAACCCTGTCACCCTGAGCGAAGCGAAGGGGCTATAACCCGGCATGGGCCCCTTCACTTCGTTCAGGGTGACAAGCAGGTTCAGGGCGACACGCCCCGCCGCGAGTAGCTCCCGTCACTGCGCAGCTCCCACGCCCGCGGATCGCTCAGCTCCCGGTCCAGAATGCCACCCAGCCGCTCCCGGGCCGCGGCGTGAGTGACCGGCACCACCACCTCCACCCGCCGCCGGAGGTTGCGCAGCCGCCAGTCGGCCGAGCCGATCGCGTAGCGATCCTCACCCCCGTCGCCGAAGTGGTAGATCCGCGCGTGCTCCAGGAAGCGTCCCAGCAGACTGACGATCCTGATCCGTTCCGAGAGGCCCGGCACGCCGGGCCTCAGAGTGCAGAGCCCGCGTACCACCAGCTCCACCTCGACCCCGGCGCGCGAGGCGCGGTACAGTGCCTCCACCACTTCGGTGTCGGCCAGCCCGTTGAGCTTGGCTCGGATCCGGCCCCGGCGTCCGGCCTTTGCATGTTCGATCTCTCCTTCGATCGCCGCCAGCAGCCATGGCAGGAGCCACCTCGGAGCCACCGCGATCTTTCGATATCTGCCGCCGGGTGGCCGACTCGAGCCGGTGAGCTCGTTGAAGAGATCGTGGATGTCCGCCCCCAGCTCGGGTTCCGAGGACAGCAGACCGAGATCGGTATAGACCCGCGCGGTCGAAGCATTGTAGTTGCCGGTGCCGACATGGGCGTATCGCCGGAGCTCCTCTCCCTCGCGCCGCAGCACCAGACCCACCTTCGCGTGATTCTTGAGGCCCACTACGCCGTACACCACGTTGGCGCCCGCCTCCTCCAGACGCCGCACCCACTCGACATTGCGCGCCTCGTCGAAGCGCGCCTTAAGCTCCACGAAGATGGACACCTCCTTCCCTGCTCGGGCCGCGCGGGCCAGCGCCTCCACGATCGGCGACCGTTCGCCCGCGCGATACAGGGCGACGCGAATGGCGGCGACGTCCGGATCTTCCGCGGCCTCCTCGAAGAAGCGTACGATGGTCGCCGCGAAGGAGTCATACGGATGATGAAAGAGGTAGTCCCGCTCTCGCAGCAGATCCCACAGGCGGGATCCGGCGGGTAGTGGATCGCCTCCCTGGAACAGCGGATAGCGACCTCCGGGCAGCGGTGCGCCGGTCAGCTCCCGAAGGCCGCGCAGCTCCAGCATGCCGCCGACCTCGTACATGTCGAGCTCGCCGACCGACCCGGCTCCCGCACCCCGCTCGAAGCGCAGCTCCCAGAGCAGCCGGTCGCGGAATGCCTGCGGCATCTCCCGCTCGACCTCCACCCGCACGATCGGGTTGAACGGACGCCGCTGCACCGCCTCCTCGATCGCCTGGAGCAGATTTCCCGAGTCCTCTTCCGCCAGCTCGAGGTCGCCGCCACGGGTGACCCGGAAGAGGTAGCCGACCTCGATCTGCCGCTCGGGATAGAGCGGCTGCAGGTTGGCCCGCACCACTTCTTCCAGCGCGATGAGATCGTGAGCGTCGCCCACCGGCAGGAACCGGGGCACCCGCTCGGGCAGCTTGAGATAGGCAAAGTGAAAGGGCCCGGTCCGCGCGTCCTGCAGGATGACCGCGATGCAGAGCGCCAGATGAGGGATCACCGGCGCCGGGAACCCCGGACTCATGGTGATCGCTCGCGGAACCAACAGTGGAAAGACCTCCCGGCGAAAACGCTCCTCCAACAGCACCCGATCGGCCGCCTCGAGCTGACTCCATCCGCGGATGCGGCGCCCTTGGCGGCCGAGCTCCTCGAGGCAGAGCTCCAGACAGCGCTGCTGCCGGGCCAGGAGTGTCCGTACCCGGAGCGTGATCGCCTCGAGGTTACCCCGCGTCTGGCCTTCGCCGGAGCCGTCTACCCGCTTGAGCGCGCAGACGTTCACCATGAAAAACTCGTCGAGATTGGAGCCGACGATGGCCAGGAACTCCAGTCGCTCGAGCAGCGGCGTCTGCGGATCCTCCGCCATCGCCAGCACCCGGAGGTTGAACTCCACGATGCTCAAATCCGGGTCGAGGAACTGGGTCGGATCGGCCGGCTGGGACGGAAGCGGGCACGGAGGACTGGCGGGGCGCCGCGCCGGCGCCGGGGTGGGCTCCTGCTCGCTGAGGAGATCGGACCGGGTCGCCACCGCCAGCGCCGCGAGGGTGCCGGGGTCGTTGAGTCCCGGATTTCCGGCTCGGGCCGTGATCTCGTCCACCGGAAGCCAGACCATTTCACCGGCGGCGGGCTCCGCCCCGAGCCTCAGGCGGCGGGCCAGCCACACCTCCTGAACGCTGAGGCTGCCGGGCCCGGGCGCCGTTCCCAACAGGGTCACATCTCCTACCGCGCTGCCGAACGTCTCGCGCAGCAGGTGCCGGCAGCCGGCCTCTCCCCTGCCGCCGGAGTTGGGCAGCCGGAGAACCCCGCCCGATTGGAGCAAGGCGATCTTTCCCTGGTCCAGGGCGATGAGCGCCACGCTGCGGCCCCCTCCCACCGCCCGCGCCAGAGCTTCACTCTCGAGCTCGGCGAACAGCCGTTGCGCGCGCGTGAGCTTGCTCTCCAGCACGGCGCGCAGACCGTGCTCCCGACTCAGCGCGGCATCGAGCTCCTCCAGCCTGGGCGCGCCCAGCCGCAGGCGCCGTGCCTTCAGTTCCTGAAAGCCCCGCACCAGACCCTGGTGTCGCACCGCGACGCTGTCATAGCAGAAGCTGAACCGCCCGCGCCACGGCCACTCGCGCGCCGTCCGCCGAAGGGTCCGGTCGGTGTGCAGCTCGGCCAGCACCTCGAGTTGTGAAGGCTCGACCAGGCCGCGGAGCCGGCGCGCCACCTCATTCTCGCCGGCCAGTGAATCGGCGGGGTTCAGCTCGGTCACCACCGAGTCGTGGCGGAGCCGCTCCCTGCCCGAAGGCAGGGTGAGCGTCAGCATCCGCCGGTCGTCGCTGCCCTGACGCAGCCGGCAGGTAATGCCGCTGCGGGAGAGCGCGCCATCCGACGTGTCGTAGTAGATGTCGCGGTGAAAATTGCGCGCCGGCGGGCTCGACCGCAGGCGCAGGGGGAGCGGAGCGGCGACGAGCTCCCGCAGCAGCTCGGGCGTGGGCACCACCCACTTGAGCTCGCGCGAGAGCGTCCGGCTCATTCCAACCTGCTGCCCAGTTTCCCCCGTTCCTCCGCCACCCGGGCGCGCACGTACTCTTCCAGCCGCCTCAGCCCGGTGCCGAACCGGGGATCGTCTCGCACGCGATCGAAGAGGCCCGAGTGCAGCTGCCAGTAGTTGATCGTCGGCGAAAGCCGCGCCGTGCGCTCCAGCCACTCGAGCGAGCGGCCCGCATCGCCCAGGCGGGCGTGGTAGGCGGCCATGTCGGCATATTGGTGGGCGCTGAAATAGCGTCCCGCCAGGAGCTCGGTCTCCAGCGAGTCGCTCAGCGCCTTGGATTCGGCGGTGCGGCCGACCTCGTGCAGGCACATGGCCTTGAGCGCCAGCCACGGTCCTACGTCGAGCCCGACGCACCGAGCCGGCTCGCCCCTCATCAGCAGCGCGTATCCCTGCAGCACGGCGGGTATCGGGTCGCCCGGAGCAAACCCACTCGCGCGATGGGCTTCTTCAAAGGCGAGATCGTACTGTCGGGCTCCCAGGGCGAGGACGATCGCGCTGTGGCGGAGACCGGTTGACAGCGGATCGAGGGCCAGCGCGCGCTGCGCCTGGCGGAGCGCCGCCTCGCGCCGGCCACTCCGCGCCAGCGCGTGAGCCGCGGCCATGTACAGCTCCGCCGAGCCCGGCATGAGGTGCCGCGCGGTGCGCAGCTCGGCAATGACTTCCTCGTCCGGGGCCTGCGCCATGGAGAGCGCGTCCGACAGCGCGTGATGGGCTTCAGCCAGCTCCGGGTCGAGAGCGACCGCCCGCTCCGCCAACGCCGCCGCGCGCGCCATGGCGGAGTAGCGCTCCGGCCCGCCGCGGTAGCCGTACACCACCCAGATGGTATAGGCGTTGGAGAGTCCGGCCAGCGCCGGGGCGTAGTTCGAATCGGCGCGCACCGACTCCTGAAACGCGCCCAGCGCGTCCTCCATTGATTCCGCCGTGCGCCGTTCCAGCAGGTGGCGGCCTCGGAGCAGCGCGTCGAACGCCGCGCCTTGCGCCGGCATCGCGTTCGGCGCCATGGGACGGAGCCCCTCGATGCTGGTCAGCAATTGCCCGCTCACCTTGCGGGCGATCTCCTGCTGCACGGTGAAGCTGTCGGCCAGATCGCCCTCGAAGGAGCCGGCCCAGAGATGCGCGTCGGTATCGGCCTCGATCAGCTCGGCGGTGACCCGCACGCGATTTCCCTGGCGGCGCACCGAGCCTTCGACGATGTGCTGCACGCCGAGGGTTTCAGCGATCTGCGGGAGCGTCAGCTGGGTACCCCTGATCGCCATGACCGAGGTTCGGGAGATCACCTTGAGGCTCTCCACCTGCGCCAGTTGATTGATGATCTCTTCGGTGATGCCTTCGCTGAAGTAGTCGTCCGCCGCGTCGCCGTTGAAATCGTCAAAGGGAAGCACGGCCACCGAAGCGGTGTAGGGACCGGCCGGCAGAGCCGCGGGGCGTGACGCGTCCCGCCCCGGATATGCTATAGTGAGGGCCAGGAGCGCGGTCACCACGAGGGCTGCCGGAATGAGCCACCTGCCGGCCGAACGCCTCGGTCCTGATACCGCGCTCGGGGCGTGGGCCCAGGACTGCTGCGGCCCCGGGTTGGATACCCGGGGCAGCTCGGCCAGCGTCGCCTGGAGCGCATCGGTCAGTTCGCCGGCGGTGGCGTAGCGCTCGGCCGGCTGCTTGGCCATGCAGCGGCGGACGATGGCCACCGCGGACCCGGGGATATCGGGCCGGGAGATGTGGCCGATGGGCGGGTCGGTAGTTAGCTGCTGGGTGAGCACGCTCTTGAGATTGGGCCCGCTGAACGCCATGCGGCCCGCGAGCATCTCGTACAGCACGCAGCCCAGGCTGTAGATGTCGCTGCGGCCGTCCACCGCTGATTCGGCGGTGGCCTGCTCGGGACTCATGTAGGCGGCCGTCCCGATCGGAAACCCCGCTCCCGTCAGCGTCTGCCCTCCGGCCAGGTCGAGGGCCCGCGCGATCCCGAAGTCGGCCACTACCGCGTGGCCGTTCGAGATCATGATGTTCTCCGGCTTGATGTCGCGGTGAATTACGCCATGGCGGTGGGCGTAATCCAGCGCATCGGCGATCTCGCAGGTGATGAAGAGCGCCTCGTAGACCCCCAGGCGGCCCTGGGCCATGAGCCGGTCCCGCAGCGACTCCCCCTCGATGTACGGCATCACCGAGTAGAGCAGGTCTCCCGATTGCCCGGAGTCAAGCAGCGGCACGATGTGGGTGTGCTGCAGTTGGGCGGTGATGCGGATCTCGCGAAGGAATCGCTCGGACCCCACCGCGGTGGCGATGTGGGGATTCAGCACCTTGATCGCCACCGGCCGCTCGTACCGCCGGTCGCGCGCCAGGAACACGAACGCCATACCCCCGCGGCCGATCTCGCGCTCGACCACGTAGCGCTCGCTCAGTGCCTCCTGGATGTGTTGAAGAAGTTCGGTCACGCGGGCGGGTGATTACCTCGTTTCCACGCCGGTGAGCCGCGGGCCCAGGCGCGAGCGCAGCTCCCCGACCAGTGCCTCCGCGGGCACACTCTTACGCAGGCGCACCCGGTACTCCAGTGTTCCCTGCCCCCCGACCTCCCGGGTAGTACCGGCGTACTTCCATTCTTTGACCTGGGTCGCCAATACCGCCTCGACCTCGCGCTGAGCGGCGTCCGGATGCGGACTCTGCACCCGCAGCACGGTGGCCAAGGGCTTTTTCGGCTTGCCAGCCGCGGCCTTGGAACCGTCCACCCGGCGCCGAGCCCGCGCGGCGATAGCCTCGAGCTGCTCCGGCGCCAGCGATTTCAGGATCTCCTGATCCAGCATCGAGACGAACGCGCCGGTGCGGTTGGCCAGGGCCAGCGAACGCTCCAGCCGGCGCGCCGCCCGCGGCCCCTCCAGGCGAGCGGGCGAGCGGCCGAAGTCGGTATACCAGAAGACCAGGATCACCACGTTGAAGAGAACGGACATCACCGCGGCCGCCGACATCACCTGCACTCCCGACGCGAGCCCGACGCCGGTGGCCAGAAAGATGTAGACCGCGTCTTTGGTGTCGCGCAAGGTGTTGCGGAAGCTGACCGCGGCCACGATGCCCGCGAGGCTGAAGGCGAGCGCGACGCTGTTCTTAACCAGCAGGACGACGCCGGCCACCACGATCGGCAGAATGATGAGGGTCTGCACCACCGACTGGCGGAAGCCCTTCTTCTGCCGGGTGAGGATGTACACCCAGGCCACCGGCAGCATGAGCAGGAACGCGCCCGTCATGCAGAGCGCCGTGGTGAGCGCCAATGCCACTGGCGCCTGCGCCGGCAGCGCCGGTTCGGTGAGCGAGTCGAAGAACGGCTCCGCGCCCGGGCTCACCTGCCCGAACCGCTCGGCCATGAAGACCGTGCGGAGGGCGGGAAAGATTTCCCAGACCAGCGCGGTACCCGCCGCGAGCAGCAGATAATAGGCTGCCACCCGCACCACCGGATCCTCCCCCAACCTGGCCAGGCGGGTACGGGCCGTTTCGATCACTGCCCACCTCGAGTTTCGGTGGTGGAAAGATGGGGCGGGCGCGGGACCCGTCAAGGTAGGCGGTGTTCAGGCGAGCAGTTGGAGCAATGCTTTGCCGTAGGTCTCCAGCTTGGAAGGCCCGATCCCTTTGACCGTGCCCAGCTCATCGAGTGTGCGAGGGGGCGCGGCGGCCAGCGCCGCCAGGGTCCGATCGTGAAAGATGACGTAGGGAGGCATGCCCCGGCGCCGCGCCTCTTCGGTGCGCCATGCTTTGAGACGGGCCAGGAGATCGGGGTCGGCCTCGGGAGAAGAGGCCGGCTGGGCCGCTGTCCGGACCGGCAGCCGAAGCGGCAGGTCGAGCTCGGGCCGAGCTTCGCCCCGCGCCACCGCGCGGCCCACCGGGGCGAGGGCCAGCACGAACGCACCCGGGCGGCCCCCCTCGATCCCTTGCCGCTCCACCAGCCCGGCGTCCGCCAGCACTCCCAGGAGATCCTTGACCTGGTCGAGAGTGAGCGCCGACAATTTGCCGTACGTGGGAATGCGGTTGAGACCGTGATGGATGACTTCCCGCGCGTTGCTGCCCACCAGCACCTGCGCCATCCGCTCGACCCCGAACCGGCCGGAGAGACGCCCCACGGCAGAGAGCGCGATTCGCACCCGCAGCAGCTCATCCTCGTCCAGGGCTCGGCCGGCGCGGCGGCCCCAACCGAGACAGACATCGCAGGTGCCGCATGAGGGCGCGGAGCCGCCGCGAGCCCCGCCGGCAAAGTAGTCGTAGATGAACCTCGTCCGGCAGCCGCGGGAATAAGCGTACCGCACCATGGTGTCGAGCCGCTCGCGGTCGCGGCGGGCTTTGAGCTCGCGTCCGCCCGGTTCGATCGGCAGCGGTCCCACGCCGAGCGGAGCGGCGGCGTGCTGGGCGGCGCGGCGCAGCAACCGCGCCGCCGTTGCGGCGCTCATCGCGCCGGCCGCGTCCTGAGCCACTCGCTTCTCGATCTCTTCGTCGTCCGCCCCTTCTCCCAGCAGGCGCCACACCGCCCGGAAGACCGCCGGTGTCGGATTGGCGCCGGCCAGGAAAAACTCCTGCGTCCGTACGTCGGCCGGAGAAAAGAGGAGGGTGCATCGCGCCGGCAGGCCGTCTCGCCCGGCCCGCCCCGCCTCCTGGTAATACGACTCCACGCTGCCGGGAAGCTCCGCGTGCGCCACGAAACGGATATCGGCTTTGTCCACTCCCATTCCGAAGGCATTGGTTGCCGCGATGACGTCTACCCGGCCTTCCAGAAAATCCTCCTGCACCCGGGTGCGTTGCTCGTCGGTCAGTCCGGCGTGGTAGCGGCCGGTGCGGAGTCCCTGCCCCGCCAGGAAGTCCGCCCAGAGGTCCACCGACTTGCGGGTGGCGGCGTAGATGATGCCCGGCGCGCCCACCTCGCTGAGCAGCTGCACTACGGCTCGGGTCTTCTCCTCCCTGCCACGGCACACCCGCACCGCGAGGGTGAGATTGGCGCGCTCGAACCCGGTGACTAGCTCCAAGGGGGCGCGGAGCTCGAGCTGGCTCGCGATGTCGGCGCGCACCTCGGGAGTAGCCGTGGCCGTGAACGCCGCGGCCGGCACCCCCAGCTCGGCCCGGAACCCCGCGAGCCGCCGGTAGTCAGGACGGAAATCGTGCCCCCACTGACTGATGCAGTGCGCTTCGTCCACCACCAGCCGCGCGGGACGAGCTTTGGCCAGAGCGTCACGAAACGAGGGGCTGCCCAACCGCTCCGGCGCGATGTACACCAGCTTGAGCCGGCCGGCGGCCAGATCCGCCTCGGCAGCCGCGCGCTCCCCGCCGGGCATTCCCGAGTGCAGTGCGGCCGCGGGGATGCCCCGGCTCCGAAGCACGTCCACCTGGTCTTTCATCAGCGCGATGAGCGGCGACACAACCACGGTTACGCCCTCGAGCAGCAGCGCGGGAAGCTGAAAGCAAAGCGATTTCCCCGCCCCCGTCGGCATCACGGCCACGATGTCCCGGCCCTCGAGCACGGCTTGCGCGACCTCGCGCTGGCCGGGGCGGAAGGCGGGAAGACGAAAGCGTTGATGCAGCGCGCGCTCCAGCGCGTCATGGAGAGGGGCGGCGGCGACAGGTGGCATGTGCACCGGTGGAATCTATCAGACTTATGATGCCGGGAACGGTACCGGTCCAGCTTGGAGAGATTGGTCGGAGCGGGCAAACCGTAATGACGCGGGAGGGACCCTGCTCGGGCGGTCCCTCCCGCGCGAGCTACTGGATCTTCACCATCTTGCCGATCGAGGGAACTCCATTCCGATTGAGGAGGAAGAGGACGTAATGCCCCGGCGGCGCCAGGTTGGCGGTGGCGGGCGCGGTGACGCTCACTCCAGCGGCGCTCCGGGAGAAGGTCAGACTGCTGGCCCGTCCGTTCTGGTCGAAGGAGTGGGTGGTTGACGCGATCCGGATCCAGCGCACCTGGGTGATCTGCGCGCCAGTGGGAGTGGCCACCTCGAAGCTCTGGCCGTAGCCGACCGTGGCGGGCGCTGGGTCAATCGTGGGGCGCGCGCCCTTGAAGAGATAGGGAGGCCGAAAGATCTCGTGGTTCTTCTGCGCCGGGTACGGCTGCGTGGTGCCGGGAATGTTGGCATCTCCGCTGGAGCCGTGCACCACCGTGGCGTCGGGGAGCAGCATGGACACCGCGTGATACCCTCGATCAATGGCGTTGCTGGCGAGCGTGGTCCAGCTGCCGGTGGCTGGATTCCAGATCTCCGATGTGCGCACCGCGCTGCCGATGTTGTTGAACCCTCCACCGCTGAGACCGCCGGTCACCAGGACCTGCCCGTCGGGCAGCACGGTGGCGTTGAGGTGGCGGCGGCGGACCGACATGGGACTGGTGTAGGACCACGACGGGCTGGCGTCGTTCAGGTCAATGATCTCCGCGGTCTCGGTTGGCACCGGGCTGGTGACGTCGCGCGGTTGGTTGGACCCCGGGTCGCCGCCCCCGCCGGCGTACAGGATCTTACCCGTTTCGTACATCACCGCCGAGCCGTAGTCCCGGTTGAACGACCACTGGTGACTCGGTCCCGAGGTCCAGCGGCCGAGGCCGGAAGCGGTGGAGCCATTGACGTCGAGCCAGAGAGACAGGATGCGCTCGCCGGCGTAGAACACCAGTCCGTTGGGCGCGACGAAGTTGCGAGGGTAATAGGGTAGCTGGAGGTCGGCGCCGGGCAGCGGAATCCATGCGCTGCCGTTCCACACTTCGGGAGTCGAAGCCACGTTTTCGTTGGCGTCGCGGCCCGCCACGGTGACCAGGCGGCCGTCGGGAAGCGTGGTGACCGTCGGATACCAGCGGCCCCGAGCCATGAGGGCGAGCGGCCCGGGCACCCAGCTGTCGCTGGCCGGGTCGAAGATGTTGGTGGACTGCAGGCCCTGGTCGTCGGCCAGGTGGCCACCCGACACCAGGAGCCTTCCGTCCGGCATGAAGGCGTGTCCGGCACAGAAGAGCATGGTATCAACCGCCGCCATCGTGAAGTTGTTGGACGACGGATCCCAGACGAACGGCTGGCCGGCCTTACCCCAGGCGAGCACCCGCCCGGTGGGCATCAGATGCATGTGGAGCGGCACGATGTCCCAGAGCACCGGCGGATCCCACTTTCCCGTGCTCGCCTCCGGCGGCAGCGGGGAGAGGGTGAACGTGGAGGAGGTACCGGTGACTCCACCGGCGGTGAATCCGAGGGTATGAGCACCGGTCCCGACCACGCCGAGGTCGAGGAACGATGCTACGCCATCCGCGTCGGTGGTGCCGGTGGCCCCGCCTTCCAGCGTGCCTCCGCCGGACGCCACCGAAGCCATGACCTCGACGCCGGCGATCGGATTTCCTCCCGCGTCCGTCACTCTGACGACGGGTTGGGCGGCGGGCTCGAACACCTCGCCTCGCAGAGCCGTGGCCGGCGGCTGCGTGGTGACCGTCACGCTGGCAGGCGGCCCGCCGCCGAGCACGATATTGTCCGACACCGCCGCTGTGAGACCGCTGGAAGTAAACCGGATATGGTAGGTACCCGAGGGGCCGGAGAGCTGGAGATCGTCGAACGTCGCCCGGCCGTTGGCGTCCACGGTCCGGGTCAAGGTGCCGCCGAGCGTCGCCGCCCCGCCTTCGACGGCGGCGGTCACGGTAGCTTCGTCCTCCGGCACCACCACCGTTCCGTCGTCATCCTGCAGCTCGACGACCGGCTGCACGCTGAGCACCTGGCCATTCTGAGTCGCGCTCGCCGGTTGGGTGGCTAAGGCGAGCCTGGTCGGCGCATCCACCGGCGGCGGCGGATCCGGCCGCACGGGGTCGCTAGTGCAGGTAATTGCACTCGTGGCCAGGAGGAGAATGCCGAGTCGGGTGACGAGGGTGGGAGTCCGGGTCATTGATCACGCATGGGAGTAAGGGTTGCGCCGGCCGCGTGCAACGCCGGGAAGGTGGAATCATAGCGTGGTTCTGGCTCCCGCTGAACCTTTTCATCGGCACTGGTGGGATATGGCCCCACGCCGGCCGGAATAATGGGCGCAACGCGCAGGAAACGCGCCACCAGGTCCCCGAGGCGTCTCCCATCTCGAGCCACAGCGTCAGAAGCGTTCGCCCCTGGCCTCGCGCGCCTGGCTGCCCCCGGGCCGGATACGCGACCACATGGCGTGAAAGAAGAGCACGAGCGCCACGATCTGCAGCAGGCCGCCGAGGATGACAGCCCAGCGAAGCCACGCCGCCGCGACGGTCGGCCGGAATAGCTCCCCGACCACCCGGCTGCCCGTCCCGATGGCGAGGAGCCAGTATGCGGCCTCCGCGAGCACCGAGCGATAGCGTTCGTCGCTCTTGTCGGGACGTGGAAAGAGCCAGAGCGCCACTCCGAGGATCATCATCATAACGAAACCGACGAGGATCGCATGCGTGTGGGCGCTGGTCTCGTACGTGCTCGGGTAGCGCTGCCAGAGCTCCCGCCGCACCATCATCCAGCCGCCGATCGCGAGACCGACGAG
>JACCQZ010000147.1 GCA_013813875.1 Gemmatimonadales bacterium
AGCCCTCGGAGGCGATCGAGCTGGGCAATGCCCTGCGCGCGGCCGAGGCGGACGAGGAGCGGGAGACACTGAGGGTGTTGCGCGAGCTCACCGATCTGTTGCGCCCGGAGCTGCCGGCGCTGCGCGACGCGGTCGAAATGTGCGTAGCGGTGGACGATCTGGTGGCCCGGGCGCGCTACGCGGTCGCGGTGGAAGGCGAAGTCCCGCAGGTCTCGCCGCCGCCGGCTCCGCTCACCATCGTCAACGGCCGCCATCCGCTCCTCCTCGCCGGCGACGAGCCCGTGGTGCCCTTCGATCTCGAGCTGGGCGAGGGGGAGCGCACGCTGCTGATCAGCGGCCCCAATACCGGCGGCAAGACGGTGCTGCTCAAAGCGGTGGGACTCGCCGCCGCGCTGGCGCAGAGCGGGATCGTGCCGCCGGTGGGTCCGGAGAGCCGCCTGCCGCTCTTCAGCCGCTTCTACGCCGACATCGGCGACCGCCAGTCAATCGCCGCCAGCCTGTCCACCTTCAGCGCCCACGTGCGGATCCTCCGCCGCATCCTCGAGGAGGCCGACGAGGCAACGCTGGTGCTGCTCGATGAGATCGGCAGCGGCACCGATCCGGCCGAGGGGTCGGCGCTGGCGGCGGCCACGCTGGTGTCGCTCAGCGGACGGGGCACCCTCACGCTCGCCACCACCCATCTGGGCTCGCTCAAAAATCTGGCGAGCCACACCCCGGGCGTGGTGAATGCCTCGCTCCAGTTCGACGCAGCCACGCTCACCCCCACCTATCGCTTTCTCAAAGGCGTCCCCGGCCGCTCGTATGGACTCGCCATCGCGCGGCGGCTGGGGGTGGCGCCGGAGATCCTGGCCGACGCCGAGGCCCGGGTGCCCGATGCCGAGCGGAACCTCGACACCCTGCTGGCCGCCGTCGAGGGGCGTGAGCGCGAGCTGCGTGAGGCGCAGTCTGAGCTCTCTGAACGGGCAGTGGAGCTCGACGCCATGAGCGCCCGCCTCGGCGTGCAGGAGGAGAGCCAGCGGACCCGCGAGGCGGAGCTCCGCCGCCGGGAGAAGGAGGCCGAGCGACTCGGACGTCAGCAGGCCCGGGCCCACCTGCTGGAGGCGAGGCAGCGGGTGGAAGAGGCGCTGGGAACCGCCCGAGCGGCGGTGGACGACGCGGCCGCCAGAGAGGCGCGCCGGGTGGTGGAGGAGGGTATTCGAGAGCAGGGAGAGAGGCTGGCGGAAGCCGAGGGGGCGGATGACAGGAGCGAGAGCGCCGCGGCCCGGCACCCGGTGCATCTCCTGGTGGGAGCGCGCGTCCGGGTACAGCCCGGAGGCTCCGGGCGTATTCTCGAGATCCGCCCTGACGGCAAGCTGGTGCTGGCGGTCGGTGTCATGCGCATGGTGGTAGACCCGGCCACTGTTACACCGATCTCGGGCCCTGAGCCCGGCCCGACCCCAACGGTCCGTCCCGCCGACGCGCCTTCGGCCGGTTCCGAGCTCGAGCTCGACCTCCGCGGTATGACCGGCGACGAGGCCGAGATGGCCACCATCGCGGCGGTGGATGCGGCGGTGCTGGCGGAACAGCCGTATCTGCGCATCATTCACGGCATGGGCACTGGAGTGGTGCGGGAACGGGTGCGCCGGGTGGTGTCCGGCGACCGGCGGGTGGCGAGCTATGCATTCGCGCCGCGCAACCAGGGCGGGACCGGAGTTACGGTGGTGGAGTTCTCGGCATGAGCATGATTCCCGACGAGACAGTCGAGCAGGTGCGCGACAGCGCCGACATCGTTGGCATCATCTCGGAATCGGTCGAGCTCAAGCGCACCGGTGCGGACTACCGAGGGCCCTGTCCCTTTCACGGCGGTAAGGGCCGCAACTTTGCAGTCATCCCCAAGAAGGGTCGCTACTACTGCTTCGTCTGCCACGAGTCGGGCGACGTCTTTTCCTGGCTCATGAAACGCCTGGGGATGGATTACCCCACGGCGGTGAGAGACGTGGCGCGGCGCACCGGGATCGTGATTCCCGAGCGGGCCGAGCGCGCGGGGCCGGATCCGCGGGAGCCTCTCTTCGAGGCGGTGGCGGTGGCGCACGACTGGTTCGCCCGCCAGCTGCTGGAGCGATCGGACGCCAAGGTGGCGCGGGAGTATCTGGAGGGCCGCGACATCTCGCTGGAGACGGCGGCCCTGCACGGCCTGGGCTACGCCCCGGTGGGGAAGGCCTTTCTCGCCGCCATGGCGGAGCTGGGGGTCAAGGACCAGGTGCTCCTGGAGGCCGGGCTGACGGGCGCGAGGGACGATGGGTCGGTTGGCCCCCGGTTTCGCGGGCGGCTGCTGTTTCCGATCCACGACTTGCGCGGCCGGGTGGCCGGATTCGGCGGCCGCCTGCTCGGCCCCGGCGAGCCCAAGTATCTCAACTCCCCCGAGAGCGCGATCTTCCACAAGGGGAAGCAGCTTTACAACCTGCATCAGGCGCGGGGCGCCATCCGGAAGGAAGAGTCGGTCATCCTGGTGGAGGGCTACTTCGACGTGCTGCGCCTGGTGCTCGCCGGCGTCGAGCACGTGGTCGCGCCTCTCGGCACCGCCCTCACGCCGGATCAGGCCATTCTGCTCAAGCGCCTGGCCCCCACCGCCACGCTGCTCTACGACAGCGATCAGGCCGGGCTCCGAGCTACCTTCCGTGCCGGCGACGAGCTCCTCCGCCACGCCATCCGGGTACGGGTGGCGACGCTCCCGCCGGGAGAAGACCCCGACACCCTGGTGAGGGGAGGGGGAGCGGCGGCGTTGGAGCCGATTCTGCGGGACGCGATGGACCTGCTGGAGCGGAAGATCCAGTTGCTCGATCAGAAGGGGTGGTTCGAAGGGGTGGAGCACCAGCGAGACGCGCTCGATCGTCTGCTGCCGACCATCCGGGCCGCGGCCGATCCGGCCATGCGTGAGCTGTACCTTTCCGCAGTAGCTCGGAAGATAGACATGAGAAAGGATGTGTTGGAGCACGACGTGATTGGCGCGTCCCCTCTTCGCACCGCCCCCCCACGGGCCACCCAGGCTTTCGACAACATTAGGCCTCGTGCACATTCTCACAGCATGAGTCCTGACATTCAGCTTCTAAAGGCGGTCTTGGCCTCGGATGAATGGCGCGAAAAAGCCCGGCACGAAGTTGCGCCAGCCCTTATCGAGGACTTACAGTTGCGCGAGCTGTATGAGGCCATTCTGAAAGCAGAACACCCGAGTCAGCTACCGGATGGTCTGTCCGATGTGGCGCAGTCAATGTGGACTAGGCTGAAAGAAGATCTCGATAGGCTACCCTCGCCCGATATGGGAAGCACGTACGATCAGGCGGCACAAATTCTTTGTGCGAAACCTGCTTACTTGAAAATTGATGGCTTGACCGATCCAGGCGAGCGGGGCCGTGTCCGGGCCGACCTTCGGGCGCGGTTTCCCCAAGCAGATCAATGGTATGTGTATTGGAAAGCAGGGAAGCGGCCCAAGAGAGCAAAGGGAACCTGAATGCACGCTGATCTGGTCAAGCTGCTCGACCTGCAAGCCAAAGACATCGTGATGAAAGAAGTCGAGCAGCGGCTCAATTCGCTGCAAGCAGAAGCTGGAGTGCTGGATCAGGCGCTGCGGCGCGCCCGCGACTCGTTGGACCTGGCTCGCCGGGCCGCGGCTGACGGCGCCCGCCGCCGGGACGAGCTGGAGAGCAAGATCGAGAGCTATCGCGTGCTGCAGGAGCGGCGCCGCCAGCGGCTGGAGCATGTGCGAAATCCCAAGGAGGCCTCGGCCCTCATGGCCGAGCTCGATCTCGCCCGCTCGGTGACGGCCAAGGAGGAGAACGACTGGGTGCGGAGCGCGGAGGGAGTCACCCAGCTCGAGATCAAGGTGAGCGAGGAGGAGCGCAAGATTCAGGTGATCGAGGAGGAACAGGCCCCGGAGCGCGGCCGGCTGCTCCAGCGGCGCGCCGAGCTCGAGGCCGAGCGCGCCGCTGCGCTCCGCGAGCGCGAGGTCAGCGCCTCCCAGATCAACCGCCAGCTCCGAACCCACTACGACCGGCTGCGGGGCTCCCGTTCGGGCGAGGTGGTGGTGCCGCTGGTGGGCGGGACCTGCGGCGCCTGCCGCACCACCATTCCGCTCAACCGCCGCAGCCTGATCCGCAGCGGCGCGGTGCTGGACCACTGCGAGACCTGCGGCGCGATTCTGTACCCGGCGGAGACGGCGGGGTCACCCGGATGACGCCAGCGTCCGGTATCATGGCGTGGTGAGCACCTTCCAGATTCCCATGCTGCGGTGGGTGGTCTGTCCCCCGCCGGATCCGGCGCTGGTCCACTCTCTCGCCCAGCGCCTCAACCTGCCGTACACGCTCAGCGCCCTTCTGGTACAGCGGGGGCACGCCGGCGAGGAGGCGGCGCGCCGGTATCTGCGCCCCGCTCTCACCGATCTCTCCGATCCCGCGGCGCTCAGCGGCATGGCCGAGGCGGTGGATGCCGTCGCGGGGGTGGTGGGTGCCGGCGGCACCATTCTGGTGCACGGCGACTACGATGTGGACGGCCAGTGCGCCACCGCGCTGCTCACCCGCGCGCTGCGCGCGGCCGGCGCCGATGTCCACCCCTTCCTCCCCCACCGGCTGCGGGACGGCTACGACTTCGGACCCGCGGGCCTGGCGGCGGCCAAGGCCACGGGCGCCTCGCTCATCATCACCGTGGACTGCGGAATCACCGCGGTGGAGACGGTCCGCGCCGCGGGGGCCGCCGGAATCGGCGTCGTCGTCACCGACCACCATCTGCCCGGCGAGAGCCTTCCCCCGGCCCTCGCCATCGTGGACCCTCAGCTCCCCCACGACATCTCCGGAGCCAACGCCCTCTGCGGCACCGGTGTCGCCTTCAAGCTGGTGCAGGCCCTGGTGCCGGCGCTGGGCCTTCCGGCCAACCTGCCGTACCATCTGCTGGACCTGGTCGCGCTCGCCACGGTGGCCGACGTAGTGCCGCTGCGGGGTGAAAACCGGACGCTGGTCAAGCACGGTCTCCGGCTCCTGGCCAACAGCAACTGGCCGGGACTGCGGGCCCTGGTCGCCGCCAGCGGGCTCACCGGCCGGGAGCTGAGAGCGAGCCATCTCGGCTTCATTCTGGGACCTCGGCTCAACGCGGCCGGGCGTATCGGCGACGCCACTGACGGCCTGCGCCTGCTGCTGAGCGACGACCCGGAGGAGGCGGCCGGGATCGCGCGGCAGCTCGAGAGCCTCAACCTGGAGCGGCAGGCGCTGGATAAGCGGATCCTCGACGAGGCGCTGGCGCAGGTGGAGCAGGCCGCCGACCCGGAGCGGGATGCGGGGTTCGTGCTGGCCGGCGATGGTTGGCATCCGGGCGTGGTGGGCATCGTGGCATCCCGGGTGGTGGAGCGCTACGGCCGGCCGACTTTCCTCATCGCGTTCGACGGCGAAATCGGCAAGGGCTCGGGGCGGAGCATCTCGCGCTTCGACCTGCACTCGGCGCTGCTCTCCTGCGGCGACCTGCTGGAGCGCTACGGGGGCCACCACATGGCGGCGGGACTCACTATCCGCCGGGAGCGCCTGGAGGCGTTCCGCGAGCGGTTCGGCGAGCTCACCCGCGAAGTGCTGGTGCCCGAAGATCTCGGTCCCGAGCAGCGGGTGGATCTGGAGATCGGGCTGCACCAGGTCACCGACGATCTCGAACGACTGTGCCGGCACCTGGAGCCCTGCGGGATGGGCAATCCGGGTCCTGTTTTCGGAATCCGCGGCGTCCGTTTCGCCGGCAGGTCGCGGGTGGGCAACGGGCACCTCAAGGGCACATTGGAGGAGGGAGACCTCCGCCTCCCGGCCATCGGCTTTCAGTGGGCCGATCGGGTGCCGTGGCTCGGCGACGGCCCGGTAGACGCGGCGTTCCGGCTGGAGAGCCATGAGTGGAACGGGCACGCCACGCTCCAGGCCCGGCTCTGCGCGCTCTCGCCGCACATCGGCTCTATCGGGTGAGCGGGCGGAGATCTCTCGAGGACCGCGGCAGAGATCTCTGCTCTTTCACAGGAAGGCACGAAGGGCACGAAGGTACACGAAGAACAACACTTGATTTTTCGTTTTTCCTTCGTGCTCTTCGTGCCTTCGTGGTGAAAACAGCAGCGAACCACTCCACCCCCCGATGAGAATCGTCGCCGGCGCATTCGGCGGGCGTCGTCTTGTCGTGCCCAAAGACTCCCGCGTCCGCCCCACGTCCGACCGGGTTCGCGAAGCCTGGATGAGCATCCTGGGCAACGCCATCCCCGGCGCCCGTGTGCTGGATCTCTACGCCGGCAGCGGGGCGCTGGGGCTCGAGGCGCTCTCCCGCGGTGCCGCATGGGTCGAGTTCGTCGAGCTCAGTGCGCCCTCACTCCACGCGCTCCAGGCCAACATCAGCACCCTCCAGGTGGAAGACCGCGTCCAGGTACACCGGGGCGACGCGCTCCGCTTCGTCGAGCGGCTCGGCGCCGGCGCCTACGATCTGGCGCTGGCCGACCCGCCGTACGGCCATGACGCCGCCGCCCGGCTGACGGCACTCTTCCGCCGGACTCCGTTCGCGCGCATTCTTTCAGTCGAGCATCGCGCCGACCAGCCGGTCGGCGGGGACGAGACCCGCCGGTACGGTGACACCGCTCTCACCTTCTCCCGAGCCCCATGATGCGCACCGCGATCTATCCCGGCTCGTTCGATCCCCCGACGAGAGGGCACGAAGACCTCGTCCGCCGAAGCCTGCTGCTGGCCGACCGGGTGGTCGTCGCGGTTGCCGTCAACGTCTCGAAGCAGCCGCTCTTCCCGGTGGAGGAGCGGCTGCAGATGCTGCGTGCGGCCATCGGGGACGATCCGCGCATCTCGTTCCAATCGTTCGACGGCCTCCTGGCCGAGTTCGCCAAGCGGGTGGGAGCGTCGGTCATCGTGCGCGGACTGCGGGCGATCAGCGACTTCGAGTACGAGTTTCAGATGGCGCTGATGAACCGGCAACTGCACCCCTCGCTGGAGACGGTCTTCCTGGTGCCGGCAGTGGACCTCACCTATCTCAGCTCCAGCCTGGTTCGCGAGGTGGCGCGGTTCGGGGGCGACGTCGGCTCCCTGGTCCATCCAGCCGTGGCCCAGGCGCTGGCGAGCCGGTTCAGTCGGTGAGCTTTCGGGCGGACCTGCTGCGGCGGGCGGCGGCGCGGCGGGCCCGAATCGTTCTCTGCGAGGGCGACGACCCCCGCGTCCGTCAGGCCGCCGAGCGGCTCCGCGCCGAAGGAGTGGCAGAGCCGCTCGTGCTGGGCAAAGGCGGCCTCGACCCGGCGACGGACCCCCGACTCGGCCGGGTGGCGCAGCACCTGCGCGAGCGCCGCCCCGACCGCATCCTCGACGGCGTCCACGCCCTCGATGTTGCCGCCGACCCCATCAACTTCGGCGCCGCGCTGGTGGCCCTGGGAGAGGCCGATGGCTGCGTGGCCGGCGCGGTGGTCTCCACCCGTGACGTGCTCCGCTCCGCCCTCTGGGCCATCGGGACCGACCCCTCGGTGCAACTGGTGAGCTCCGCCTTCTACATGGTGCTTCCCGACGGCGCCGTCATCACCTTCACCGACTGCGCCGTGGTGCCCGAGCCGTCACCCGCGCAGCTGGCCGGCATCGCGCTCGCGGCGGCTCGCGACCGGAGCCATCTGGTGGGCGACTCGCCCCGGGTGGCCTTTCTCTCCTTCAGCACCAGGGAGAGCGCCGACGGACCGGCAGTGCGGCGGGTACGGGAGGCCGCCGCCATCTTTCGCGAGTTGGCCCCCAACATCCCCTCCGACGGGGAGCTGCAGGCCGACGCCGCCCTGGTCCCCGAGATCTGCGAGCGCAAGGCGCCCGGCTCGCCGGTGGCCGGCCGGGCCAACGTGCTGGTCTTTCCCAACCTCGATGCCGGCAACATCGCGTACAAGCTGGTGCAGCGGCTGGCCGGGGCGGTGGCGCTGGGGCCCATCCTCCAAGGGCTGGCGCGCCCGATGGCCGACCTGTCGCGCGGCGCCACGCCCGATGATATTGTCGAAGTGGCGGCGATGGTGGCGCTGCAGCGCGACTCCACGACATGACGGAGATACACGATGGGTTTCACTG
>JACCQZ010000022.1 GCA_013813875.1 Gemmatimonadales bacterium
CTCAGCCTCAATGCGCATCTTTCGCTTCCCCCCGGTACTGTCTACCCATGGCGCTGCCCGTCTTCCGAAGCGTCCTGCCGGCTGGGTGCGTTGCGTCGGCGGATCACTGGGCCTCTCTTGTCAACAGCGACTGCTCGGCCCTGGCGCCCTCAACCACGGGCCTCAGCGCCGGATCGCAGCCATCCCATAATCTCAAGAATCGGGAGTACTGTTCGGCGGCCGGCGGCCGCTGGTCGAGCCGCTGATAGATGGTGGCGCGCAATAGGTGGGCCGGCGCGCGATAGTGCAGCTCGTAGGGCGTGCCTGTAAAGGCAACCTCGAGGAGGCGCAGGCTCTCCTCGTGCTGACCTACCTGGTGCAGGAGCATGCTTTGCAGGTAACGCGCATGCTCACCGGAGAAGTAAGGCAGCCGGATCAGTTCAAAGGGGACCTCCCCCTTCACCCCTACGAGCTGCGAGAGCGCCTCCTCCGCCCGCCCGGCCCCCGCCGCGACCTCGGCCCGGATCGTTCGGCCGAGATCCCGCGCCAGAGCCCGCGAGTCAGGGGGGACGGCCAGCTTTTCCAGCTCGCCGGCGTAACCCAGGGCGCCGGTAGCATCGCCGAGCCGGGCGCTGAGCAGGCCGAGGAGATAGAGCCGGACGTGCCCAGTCAGCGGGCGAAGCATTGCCGGCAGCGGCGTAGAGACGTCGCTGCCCGGCTCCCAACGTTTCACCTCCCTGCGGATCCGCTCGAGATCCGGCTTCGGCACCATCAGGAAGGGCAGCGCCGCGGCAAGTGCGCGTCCGATCAGCGCCGAGTCAGGGTGCGCAACACCTGCGGCGGCGAGTTCGATCTTTGCCGCGCTCCAGCGACCACTGGCGACGGCAAGACTGGCGAGAAGCTGGTGGGCCGACGCCCGGAGCCCGGGGGTGAGCGAAGCGGCGGTGCCGAACCTGGTGAACTCCTCCGCGCGATCCAGGTCTTCCAGGTAGGTCGCGAGCAGCCATCCGGTCTCTATGGCGAGACCGCTGGTCCGCCTCCCCCGCTGCCCGGCGTCCACGGGTGCCTGGGCGCGGAGTTGGCGGAGGGACGCCGTATCCCTGTGAAGGGCGGCGAAGAGCACCTGATCTCCAAAGGGAACGGCCGCGAACTTCCGCTGGATCAGCGTGTCGGCCTCGGCCCAGCGTTCCTCGCGCACGGCGAGGTCATAGAGGGGTCATATGGGGCAGAGGAACTTTGGGTCAACCTGGAGCACCCGGGCATAGTGCTCGCGAGCCTCGGCTGGGGACCGTCCCCGTGCCGCGTTGTAAGTGTAGAGCAGGTTGCCCAGTTGGAACTCAGCCTCGAGATCGTCGGGATAGGTTTCGAGGAACTCACGGTACTGCCGCTCGGCGCGATCGGGGTTCCCCCGGACCAGGTCGGCAAAGGCGGAGAGCAAGCGGCGATCTCGCTCACTCAGCCGCTGGTTGTGCGCAAGGGCGCGATCCACGGCTGGCCCCAGCAGGCCCATTCGGCCGACCCACATCGCGGCGGCGGCGAGGCGGTAATGGGCCAGCGCGAAGCTGCTGTCCACCTCGACGGCCCGCTGAAAGCCGGCGATGGCCGAGTCGTAGCGAGCGGCGCGGAGGTTCCGCTCTGCGTCGAGATAGGCCTTGAGTGCCGGCAGCGACGGTGTGGTCAGCGCCGCGGTCCGGGCCAGCCTGGCTCCTTGCCCCTGTCCCCAGCCTACAAGGAGTTGAGCGGTGAGCTGGTCCACCAGCTTGAACAGCCTTGAACTGTCGCCCTCGACGGCCGCTTGGACAATCGGCGGAGCAGCGGCGGCGTCCTGGCGGTACAGTTGCGCCTGAATCCTGAGCTGTCCTCCTGCCGGCACCACACTTCCCACAATGTACTGTCCAGCGCCGAGTCGGCGCGCGATATCACGCCCCCGGATGCGATCCAGCGCCCCCAGCCCGCCGCTGCCCGCGGCCGACATCACCCGCCCGGGATCGATGGTCACCAGCGCTTCAACACCGCTCAGGTTGCGGCTCAGGAGATCCACCATCCCCTGCGCCAGGTAGTCGAAGCTGCCGCCCCCCGGCACGGTAAACGGGAGCACGGCCAATTGGCCCGATGCTGACTGCGGCGGACGCCCGAGGAAGGTGATCCATGAGACGGCCGCAGCCGCCGCCAGGAGTAGCAGGCCGCCCACCGCCTTGGTCCTACGTGCCGAGACCCGGATGGCGCGGGTCGGGACCGTGGCTTCTGTGATTGGACCCGACAGGAGAGTCGCCGCGCTCTCGCCCGCGGCACTCGACTCCAGCGCCCGGGCGAAGTCCGCGGCCGTGGCGAAGCGATCGGCGGGCACCAGGGCCAGCGCGCGGCGGAGCGCCGCCTCCAGCGCCACGGGCACGGTGGGGCGGACCGTGCGCACCCGGGGCACCTCGCCGCTCAGCCGCTTGGCCAGCACGGCCTGGGTGTTGGGCCCGGTAAAGGGCGCCTCCCCGGCCAGCAGCTCGTAGAGCACGCAGCCGAGCGAGTAGGTGTCGCTGCGTCCGTCCAGCTCCCGCTCCCCAGCCACCTGCTCGGGGCTCATGTAGGCCGGGGTGCCGATGCTGGTGCCGGTGGCGGTGAGGGCCGTGGTGCTGCGATCCGGCCCGGCACCGGCGGCCAGGGCCCGGGCGATGCCGAAGTCGGCCAGCAGGGCCTGGCCGTCCTCGGCCAGCAGGATGTTCTCCGGCTTGACGTCGCGATGGACCACCCCGTGGCGGTGGGCGTAATCGAGGGCCAGCGCGACCTCGCGGGTGAGCCGCACCGC
>JACCQZ010000065.1 GCA_013813875.1 Gemmatimonadales bacterium
GCGTCACCCTGATCCTCATCGGCCTCCTGCTCTGGTCCGGCAGTCTCTCCTGGTTCGGGCGGCTCCCCGGCGACATCCGGATCGAACGGGACTCGTTCCAGATCTTCGTCCCCCTCGTCTCCATGATCGTGGTGTCGGTGGTCATCAGCCTGGTGCTGTATCTGATGAAGCGATATCTCTGAAGGTCGAAGGTCGAAAGTCGAAGGTCTGGAGACCCTAGCCTGCGACCTTCGACCTTCTTCAGCATGTGCTTACCTTGCATCCATGAGCCCAACCCACCTCTCCCGCCAGCCCGCTCCCGAAGTAGGCACCCTCGACCCGCACAGACTGGAGCGGCTGCGCCAGTTGGGGCACCTGCTCGACAACTCGATTCCCATTCCAGGAACCCGATTTCGGGTGGGCCTGGACGCCATCATCGGGCTGGTGCCGGGAGTCGGAGACTTGGTGGGGGGCGCGCTCTCGCTCTACATCGTCATGCAGGCCGCTCGCTTGGGAGTTCCCCGTCCGCTGCTCGCTCGGATGGGCTGGAACGTCGCGGTGGAGACCGTGGTGGGAGCAATCCCGCTGTTCGGCGATCTGTTCGACGCCGGCTACAAGGCCAACCTGCGGAACCTCGCCCTCATCCAGCAGCAGGTAGACCAGCCGGTAAAATCCAAACGCGCCAGCGTGCGCTTTGCCGCGCTGCTGGCTGTCGGACTGCTCCTTCTTCTCGCCGGAGCCGTGGCGCTGGGCGTGGTGCTGGTGAGACTCCTGAGTCAGCCGGTGCTGTGACCGCAACCCCTCCGTCGCTCTACAGCGTGGCGATCTTCGTTCACGACATCGGCCGCGCCATCGAGTTCTACCGCGACAAGCTGATGTTACCCCTCACCAAGCAGGGCGCGTTCGGGGCCGAGTTTCTGGAGGGAGATACCCACATCGGCGTTCACCCGGCGGTGCACCCCGATTCCCAGGCGCTGGTGGGACGCCACACCGGGATCACGCTCTTCATGCCTGACCTGCTGCACTATTGCGGGGAGCTGCACGAGCGGGCAGTCCGGTTTGTCGCCGAGCCGACTCAGCAGACCTGGGGCATCATGGCGATGGTGGCGGACCCGGACGGTAACGTACTCGCGCTCTGGGAGGATCAGCTGCCGGACAGCGAGCAGCACGTTCACCTGGATCAGGCCGATGGCTCGGCCTGAGGCGGACGGTAGGGGGAAACTGAACGGGCCAGGTCACTCCCCCTGAAAGAGTCTTCCACGATCTGACCCTGCTGTTCCATCCCGTAGGCATCGAACGGTTTTCCCGGCTCTATCCGATAGGCATATGGGCTTTCGCCGACACCGAGGGTCCGGTGAGCCAGATCGCGGAGCTGCGCCGCCACCCCTCGGCTGAAGTACCGCAGCGCTCCCCACCGCTGGTACTGCCCGCAATGCGTCAGCTCATGCGCCAGCACCGCCAGGTCGGCCTCGCACCAGCCGGGCAGAAACACATGGTTGCCCAACGCCACCGCCCGGCGCCGGCTCAGCGAGAGCAGCAGCCGCCGGGCCAGCCCGGAGCCGCCACCGCAGCCGGTACGATAGATCCGTACCCGCGAGCAATCCACCGCCACCGGTAGGGTGCCGAGCGCCGCGCACTCGCCCGCGGTCAGTTGCTGCCCAGCGCTGCCACGGCGCATCTCAGTCGCCCAGAAACTCGCCGATCGGAGCCAGCGACTCGATGTGGTCGCACATGATCTTCATCGCCGCCATCATCGGCACCGCCAGGATGGCGCCGGGAATGCCCCACAGATACCACCAGAACACCAGGCCGATGAAGAGCGCCACGGTGTTCATCTGCATCCGCTTTCCCTGTATCATCGGCGTGAGAAAGTTGCCCTCGATCATGTTGACGACGATCGGAACCGCGGGGACCAGCAGCGCCTGCGTGGTATCCTCGAACGTCAGTAGCGCGGCCAGACCGAGGATCACCGTCATGGCCGTGGCGCCGAGGTAGGGCACGAAGTTGAGCACTCCAGCCACTACTCCCCACAGCACCGGGTTGGGCATCCCCAGCAACGCCAGTCCGACGCCGACCGCGACGCCGACTCCCACGTTGATCAGCGTGGCGGTGAACAGGTAGATGGAAATCTGCGCCTCCGTCTCCCGCGCGATGCGGACCGCGGTCTTCTTGTCTTTGAACTGCGGCAGCACCGTGACCATCTTCTGCAGGAAGAGGTCACCGACGGCGAGCAGAAAGTAGGTCAGAAAGATGACTACTGTGGCCGCGCTGGCGAACGTGGCGGTGCCGCCGAAGAGCTGCTTGGAGAGGCTGGGACCCTTGATCTGTACTTCCGGAGTGGAATCGTCCAGATCGGTGGCCTGCTCCACCTCCTCGGCCGCCCGGGTAACCTGCTCCATCGCGCCGCCGGACGAGCGCAGCCGCTGCTTCACCGTGGCGATGCTCTCCGGAGCCCGGGCGACCCACGCCGCGGCGGGGCCCGAGAGCCGGTAGACCCCGTAGCCGAGCACTGCAAGGAGCGCGATGACCAGGATGGCGGCTCCAAGTGGTTCAGGGAGCCCGATCCTGCGCAGCGCGCGGACCACCGGGCTCAACAGAAAGTCGAGCAGAATGGCCAGCACGATCGGGAGGATGAAGGCTTGGGCAAAGTGCAGGGTATACAGTACCGCGAGGATGAACAGCCCGACCAATGCCACATGGCGGGCATCGGCGTGCTCGCCGAGGAGGCCCGCCAGCTTGCCGGCGTCGGGCTCGCTCTCCGCTCCTTCGGCTGAGGGAATGAGGGCCGAGGCTGAGATATCGGGAGTCAGAATCGAGCCGTCGTCCGGCTCGATAGTCGGCGTGCCGCTGGTCATGGATGTCTCGTGGAGGAGTTGGCCCTTGTCCCGCTACTGCGCCCCGCGGTAAGGTTACCCGGCCCCACCTCGCCGGTCCAGCACACGGGGTCTCTCCTTCAGCCTCGATGAGGAGCATGGCGCGCCTGTGGCAGTCGCTCGTCTCCATGTGGACCTGGGTGGTCATCGCCACCTGCGTGCTGCTCTGGTTTCCACTGGTGGCCATCGTGAGGCTGGTGACGGCGCCCTTCGACCGGGAACGCTATCGAGCCGGCTATTTATTCCGCCAGCTCCCGAAAGTGATCGCCACCCTCAATCCCTTCTGGCGATTCCGCTGCGCCGGCGTGATGCCGCCGGACCCGCGCCGTCCCTTCGTCGTCGTGTCCAACCACGAGTCGTTTGTAGACATCTTGCTGATCAGCCATCTCCCCTGGGAGATGAAGTGGCTCTCCAAAGCGGAGCTCTTTCGGGTTCCGGTTTTCGGCTGGATGATGCAGCTGGCCGGCGACATCCCCATCAAGCGTGGCTTCGGGCCCAGCGCCATCGAGGCCATGGCGCGTTGCCGCGAGGTGCTGAGTCAGCGCGTATCGGTCATGATCTTTCCCGAGGGAACCCGCTCCGCCACGGCTGAGCTGCTTCCCTTCAAGGATGGCGCCTTCCGCCTGGCTATTGACGCCGGCGTGGCGATCCTCCCGCTCGTGGTACGCGGAACCCGTCCGGCCCTGCCCAAGCACGACTGGCGCTTCGGCCGCTCGACCGCCGTGGTCGAGGTGCTGCTGCCGGTGGAGACGGCCGGCCTTACTCCAGAAGATGTGCCGGCGCTCAAAGCCAGGGTGCGGGGGATGATCGTCGCGGCGAGGAAAGGAGTGTCAAGTGCAAGTGACAA
The DNA here is from genome assembly GCA_013813875.1 of Gemmatimonadales bacterium. Classification (GTDB taxonomy): domain Bacteria; phylum Gemmatimonadota; class Gemmatimonadetes; order Gemmatimonadales; family GWC2-71-9; genus CAVVWJ01. The sequence goes on from JACCQZ010000065.1 coordinate 3,700, forward strand.
GTGACAAGTGGGTGGCAAGCAGAAGGTGCGGAGTCGGGCACCGACCATCCACACTTGTCACTTGCCACTTGTCACTTGTCACTCTCTCCTCACATCCCCGTCGGATGATCATGAAACTCCCACTCCAGCTCGAACCGCTCGGCCAGATGGGAGGCCAAGGCCTGAACGCCTAGAGTCTCGGTGGCGTAGTGGCCGGCGTAGATGACGTTGAGGTCCCATTCCATGGCGTCGAAGTAGGTGTGGTGGGCGCCTTCGCCGGTGATGTAGGTGTCGAGCCCCGCGTCGCGCGCGGCCTGGATCATGTTGCCGGCGCCTCCGGTGATGATCCCGATTCGAGAGACCCGCTCGGGGCCGCCCGCAATGAGCCGCGCACCGGGAGTCAGGGTGCCCAGTACGCGATCGAGTTCCCCGACCAGCGAATCTCTCGAGATCAAACCCGCGGGGGCGTACCCCCACACGCCGAGCGGGACCCCACGGTAATCGCCGAACCATCCTTCGACGCCGATGCCGAGGCGCTCGGCCATGACGACGTTGTTGCCGACCTCCGGATGCAGGTCGAGCGGAATGTGCGCGGCGTAGACGGCCACGTCCCTCTCGATCAATGCCGCGACCCGGCGATACCTGCGTCCGGTGAACGGCACGTTGCCATCCCAGAGCAGTCCGTGGTGCACCAGCAGGAGCGGGGCGGCCGGGTCTTCGGCGATCACCCGGTCTATCGTTGCCTGCGATGCATCTACCGCCGCGACGATGCCTCCGACCCGTCCCCCGTTTTCGACCTGCAGGCCGTTCACTGCGTTCCGCTCGTCTGGAATCTCCCGAACCCGGAGATACCCGTCGAGATAGGCCACCACGTCGCTGAGCGCCGCGCCGCTCACCGGGGCCTGGCCTCGCAAAGAGTCACCAGTCCAACAGCATGGCGCCATGGATTCACTGAATGTATCAGCAGCATCAAATTAGCGTCAAAGTCACTCATTTCCACAGACTTAGTCCACTTCTCAACTCTTGTGGGAATCCCCGGCGGCGGCGCTCTCTGCGTCCATCTTCACCTCACCGCTGACCCTGGCGCCTTCGACAATGGCGATCCGGGGAGTGAGGATGTCTCCGGTAACTACGGCGGTGGCCTGCAGCTCGACCCGGTCCTTGGCGTAGATACCCCCACTCACCTGCCCGGCGATCACCGCCTCCTGGGTGTGCAGATCGCCTTCGATCACTGCCCCCGCCGCCACCAGCACCTGGGCGCCGACGCGGACCGTGCCCCGGACGCGCCCCTCGACCCGTACCACTCCCTCGGTCTCCAGGTCGCCGATCACGGTCATGTCGCTGGCTATGATCGAGAACGGTATCTGGTCGGTGCGTCGGCGCCGGAGCTCATTGCCCTGCTCGTCGCGCGCCGCGCTGCTGAAGATCCCCATCACTCCCCCTCTCTGACCATGGTTCGCGGATCCAGCGAGGTGCCCCGCTGCCGGATCTCGAAGTGCAGATGCGGCGCGGTGGACCGCCCGCTGTTGCCGCTGAGTCCAATAACCTCGCTCGGGGCCACTGTGGCGCCGGCTGTCACGATGATGCGGGAAAGATGGCCGTACATCGTCTGGTACTCCTCAGGGTGATCGAGCAGCACGAAGAAGCCGTACTCGGGATCCTCCCCTACCTGATGCACCGTCGCTCCACCCGACGCCCGCACGATAGCCCCCACCGATACCGCGATGTCAATGCCGGGATGTGCCTCCTCCCGGCTGCCGCCGCCGACCTGCCCCTGGGTCACATACCCCGTCTCATCGAGCGGCCACTCCCTCGGCAAGGTGAGGCCGAAGCTGGGCCCGCGCGACTCGGCACCTGCTGCCCGGGCTCGAAGCGCGGGTGCCAGCGGAAGCGGCGATGCCAGGGCGAGCGGGTCGCGCATTACGTCAGCGCCGATCATCTGGCGCACTTGGGCGTACCGCGACTCCAGGCTATCGAGTGCGGAGGAAAGCTGTCTGATCTTGGCGTTATCGGACTCGAGACGGGTTACCTGGCGCTCCAGCCCGGGCACCCGGGCGGCCGCCCGCACCACCGGGAGATAGAGGATGGCCACGAGGAGGAGGCCGGCGAGAAGGATGGCCCCGAATGTTAGGCCGAGCCGAAGCGCCCAGAGAGGAATCCGGAGGGTCTGTGACCGAACCGCGCCGTCCTGCTGGATGACGAGGGTTACGGACCGCGAGCGGCCCTTCATCCCTCGAAGGGCTCGCCGAGAATGAGCTCGAGGAGTCGGGCGAGGTCGTCATTGGAGTAGTAGCTGAGGGTGAGGAACCCTCGCCCCCGGCGCCGGGTCGTTACTCTCACGTCGGTTCCGAGGCGCTTGCGGAGCGCCTCCTCGACTCGGCGTACGTCGGTGGTGGCCGGGGCGCCGGGTGCGTTCCGCCGCTCCAGGGTACCCCTGCGCTTTTTCCCTGCCGGCACATCACCACGCACCCGGGACTCCATTTCCCGCACCGTCCAACCCTGCTCCACCGCCTCGCGGGCCAACTGCAGCAGACGCTCCGGCTCGTCCACCCCGAGCAGAGCGCGCGCGTGGCCTTCGGAGAGCTTCCCTTCGTGGACCATCGCGCGCACATCGGCGGGCAGTTGGAGAAGGCGAAGGAGGTTAGCCACCGTTGAGCGGTTGCGGCCGACCACTCTCGCGATTTCGTTCTGGGCCAGCTTGAACTCTTGGCCGAGCCGCTGATATCCCGCGGCTTCGTCTATGGGAGAGAGATCGTGCCGCTGCAGGTTCTCGATGAGCGCCAGCGTGAGCAGCGTCCGATCGTCAACGTCCTTGATGACCGCCGGAATCTTGGCCCACCCCAGCCGCTCGGCCGCGCGGTACCGGCGCTCACCGGCGATGAGCTCCCAGGTTCCATTTCGAGGCCGGACCACGACTGGCTGCAGCAGCCCCGACGCTTCCATGGAGGCGGTGAGCTCGGTGAGGGCGCCTTCATCCATGTGAGTGCGCGGCTGGTAGGGGTTCATGCGCACGCTGGCCATCGGGAGCTCGCGCAACGTGCCCGAGGCCTCCGCCTGCTGCCGCGACACCGGGCCCAAGAGCGCCTCCAGTCCACGGCCCAGCCTCTTGGTCTCGCTCATGTGGCCACCTCCGGCAGCGGCTCCGGTAACTCGCTCACCACCGGTGACTCCACCCTGCGCATCAATTCCTGCGCGACCGCGAGATAACTCTTGGCGCCGATTGACTGCACATCGTATAAAAGGATGGGCTTGCCGAAACTGGGCGCCTCCGCGAGGCGGACGTTCCGAGGAATTGGAGTCAGGAACACCTTGGCGCCGAAGTATTCCTTGGCGTCCTCCGCCACCTGACGGCAGAGATTGAGCCGCGAATCGTACATGGTGAGCAGTACGCCGCTGATGGTGAGACCTGGGTTGAAGTTCTGCTGGACCAGGCGGACGGTGTTCAGCAACTGTGAGATGCCCTCGAGTCCATAGTACTCGCACTGAATCGGAATGAGGACCGCATTGGCCGAGGCGAGCACGTTGAGGGTGAGCAGCCCGAGCGAGGGAGGACAATCCACCACGATATAGTCGTAGTCGTCGTTGAGCGGCTCGATCACCTGGCGCAGCACCGCCTCGCGCTCGCTGCGCTCCACCAGTTGGAGCTCCGCGCCAACCAGGTCCTGAGTAGCCGGCAGCACCTGTAGATGAGGGAGCCCCGGGACCGGAAGGATTGCTTCTCGAGCCGCGCGGCCGTCCACCAGAGCGTCGTACAGGGAGATCTCCAGATCGTGCTTGGTGATTCCCAGTCCACTGGTGGCATTGCCTTGCGGATCGGCGTCCAGGAGTAAAGTTCGGCGCTCGGCGATGGCGAGCGACGCCGCGAGGTTGACCGCCGTGGTCGTTTTCCCGACCCCGCCCTTCTGATTAGCGATGGCTATGATATGGGCCATGAAAGCCTATTACAGGTGTAAGCTCTTTCGGGACAGCGACTTAGGAATCAGTTGACAACTTGTACTGAATGCGCGCAAGAAGCTATGGCTGGGTTTTCCTCAATATACGTAATCCGCTGATCTTGCGGTACCATGAGTTTCACGTGAAAACGCTGCACACTCAAGGTTTTGGGGCCGGTAGGGCTTGTGGATAGGTCGTGCAGTGTGCTGTGTAAGGCTCCTGAAGCGTAAAGTACGAAGGGGCGTCGCTGGGATTAGGCAGAGAGTCGCTGCTGCGTAGAGTCGCAAGGAGAGGAGCCAAGCAAGCTGACGCTACAGAACGCAGGGCCGCAGGTGGACATTGGAGGTGGCCAGCGGACCGGAGCGAGGGCTGGGGGATGTAGTGAGTGTCCGAGGATAGGACCCGAGAGCACGCCGTGTTGGAAGCGGCGAGGCGAAGCGAGGTCGGCGAGTGCGAGCGAAGTCGGGGAGGCCGAAGGCAGGCGTCGATCGGTTTTCAGGCGTACAATCGGGTTATAAGGAATGGCGGTACGTTGAGGTGGCGGACAAGTAGCCTTGTTGCGAGGGAGTTGAAGAAGGGGCGCGCATCAACCGGGAGTGGAGACGGCGGGTGCAGCGAACGCGAACTGGACAAGGGCCCGAGGAGCAACAGGAGTGGAAACCGGTGGCGTACTAGCGGATGAAGAACGGGGCAGCAAGTGGAAGTGGAGGGAAAAAAGGCGGTGCAGCGGCGACGGGCGCTGTCGGGGTGGTGCATGGGGAGAAAGGTGGCAGGGTCCGGTGAAGGAAGCATGGAAAGCGTCAGAGGGAACGGAGTGCTGTGGAAGGTAGGCTGGACGACGTACACTCGAGATGAGGTTGGCGGCTTGGCGGAGGGGCTGAACGGCGGAGGGGAGTGTGACGGCGCGGGGTGTAGCGCAGGTTTATGGGTTCGCTAGGCGAGATTCCGCTCCGGCAATCCCGCTCACACGGGGAATGTTTCACGTGAAACTTCAGGCATGGAATCCCGCCTGCGCAGCTTCAACACCTCTATCACTAGACTCTGCAGGTCGCTCGGAGATACGCCGGGAACCCTTCGGGCCTGGCCGAGCGACAGGGGCCGAACCCTACTCAGCTTTTCCCGTGCTTCAAACGAAAGGGTCTGCAGCTGGGGATACTCCAGCTCGGCTGGCAAGCAGAAGTCGTCCAGCTGACTCAGCCGATCCGCGGCTCGTTGCTCCCTGGCAAGATATCCAGCGTACTTGAGTTCGATGTCGGCCCATTGGCTCTCCTCGTCTGTCACCTCGATGCCGGCGGCTGCCAGGAGCCCGCGAAGCGAGACACCGGGCCTCCTCGCTAATTCTGCCACCCGGGGCCGGTGACGGACGGAACAGGTTTCCGAATCCGGCAGAAGCGGAGCAACTGCTTCAGCACTGAGAGTCGCGCTTTCCGCAATCGCCGCAATCTCCTTCTCTCTCTCGAGTCGAGCGGCCGCAGCCCGGAGCTCTTGCTCCGTCAGGAGTCCGAGGCGCTCGGCCAGGGGAAGCAGCCGGCGCAGCGCGTTATCCTGGCGCAGCAGCAGTCGGTATTCTGAACGAGATGTGAAAAGTCGGTACGGTTCGTCTACGCCACGGGAGACCAAGTCATCCACCAGTACCCCCAGAAAGGCGATGCTGCGGGGAACGATGACCGGCTCCGAACCCAGGGCCAATGCGGCCGCGTTGAGCCCCGCGATGACGCCCTGGCCGGCAGCCTCTTCGTACCCCGTCGTCCCATTGACCTGGCCCGCGAGGAAGAGGCCGGGTACATCCTTCACTTCAAGGCTTGGATGTAGCTGGGTGGGCGGGAAGTAGTCATACTCGATGGCATAACCCGCCCGAGTCATCCTTACACTGGCGAGGCCAGGCAAGGTCCGGAGGAACTCCAGCTGTACCGCGGCCGGGAGCGAGGTGGACAGCCCGTTGACGTAGAGCTCCGCCGTATCCAGCCCTTCCGGTTCGAGAAAGACCTGATGACGCTCCGCGCTGGGGAACCGCACGATCTTGTCTTCGATCGATGGGCAGTAACGTGGCCCCAGACTGGCAATTGCACCACCATAGAGGGATGACTGGTGCAAGTGTGACGCGATGATGTCGTGAAGCTGTGAATCGGTGTAGGTGAGGTAACAAGGAAGCTGGGCAGGGTGGTGGGGCCGTTCGTGAAATGAGAACCAGTACTCGGCTTGATCTCCATCCTGGCGGGCAAGCCGGGTCAGGTCCACTGATCGTCCGTCTATCCGGGGCGGGGTTCCGGTCTTGAAGCGTTCTACTTTAAGTCCAAGTCTCTCAATAACTTGTGCTATCTCAACCGCTGGACTCTCCCCCGCTCTGCCCGCCGGAATCGGAGCGTCCAGGCCGACGTGCATTTTACCCCGGAGAAAGGTCCCCGCCGTCAACACCACTGCGGGGGCCAGGAACCGGCGGCCGTCCTGGGTAAGCACTCCCTCCACCCTGTGACCGTGGAACAGCAGACCCGACACCGTTCCCTGGGCAAAATCGAGCTTCGGCTCCCGCTCGAGCAACGTGCGCACCGCTCGCCGGTAAAGCCCCCGGTCGCACTGGGCGCGGGGCGACCAGACGGCGGGACCTTTTGACCGGTTGAGCATGCGGAACTGAATACGGGCGAGATCGGTTGCCCGCCCCATGATGCCGCCGAGCGCATCCACCTCGCGCACCACGGTACCCTTGGCGATCCCACCGATCGCGGGATTGCACGACATCTGCCCGATGGTCTCGAGGTTTTGGGTCAGGAGGAGGGTGCGCGCACCACGGTGGCCCGCCAGGGTGGCCGCCTCAGCGCCGGCGTGTCCACCGCCGATCACGATCACGTCGTAGCGATCCGTCATAAGCGGAAATCTATGGGCGGGGAGGCCGGGGCGATACGAGGTCTGGAGGTTGCTCGAAAGGGTGTTCCCCCATCAGAGCCAAGGTCAGCTTCCCTGCGGCTCGAGATCCGCCAACCTCATGATGCTGGCCACCTCGGCCACCGGAACCACCACGTGCTTCTGTTCCGGGCGGATTCCGAACCGGGCACTCCGGCGGATGTACTCCTCCTTCGATTGACCCTCCGGGGTGGCTTGGTGCACACCCACGTCGAGCAGGTGCACACCGCTTTCATCCTGGTTGTCGAACCGGCCGAGGTAGGTGGTGAGGCCGTGAGTCTCCAGCACGACTGTGATGCCGTGAAGCTCGTGATGCCCGGGGTGAAATACGTGGCCCGCCATGCTGGAATCCCGGTTAGACGGTAGCCGCGCAGAACCGGTCGAATGCTCCGGTCAGATTGGCGGCGATGGACTGGGGAGAGCGGCCCTCGATCTGGTGCCGGTGAACGAAATGCACCACCTCGCCGTCTCGCATCAAAGCCATGGCGGGGCTGCTGGGCTGGTAGTCGGTGAAGTACTGCCGAGCCCGTACCGTCGCGTCCAGATCCTGCCCGGCGAATACGGTCACCACCTGCTGCGGCTTGACCGAATGCTCGAGCGCCAGACGGAGCGCGGGGCGGGCGTTTCCGGCGGCGCAGCCGCACACCGAGTTGACGAACACCAGCACCGTCCCCTTCTGATCGCCGAGCGCGGCGTCCACATCGGCCACGGTGGTGAGCTCCTTGGCGCCCAGTCGGGTCATCTCCTGGCGCATGGGGGCCACGAGAGTGGGATTGTACGGCATCGAGAGTACTCCTTCAAGGTTGTTCGGTCGAAACGATCTTGCCGGGCTGATCCAGCGCGGCCTTGAGAGCATGCCACGAAAGGCTGGCGCACTTTACCCGGATCGGGAATGCGGACACTCCGGAGAACACGGCAAGCTTGCCCAGAGTTTCCGGCTCGGACGGCTCCAGACGTCCGGTGACCAGGCGGTGGAACCGGTCGAACAGCTCCTCGGCCTGCCGGCGGCTCTTGCCTTTGACCGCGCCGGTCATGAGCGAGGCCGATGCTTTGGAGATGGCGCATCCCGAGCCTTGGAAGGTGGCCTCCTGGATCACGTCGTCCTCCATTCGCAACCACACCGTGAGCTGGTCGCCGCAGAGCGGGTTGTTGCCCTCCGCCTCACGATTCGCGTTCTCCAGCACCCGGTAGTTACGGGGTGACCGATTGTGCTCCAGGATCACGTTCTGATAGAGCTCACTCAGGCCGGCCATCAGCCGAACACCTGCCGAGCCCGCTCGATGCCCCGCACCAGCGCCTCGATCTCCTCGAAGCTGTTGTAGAACGCGAACGACGCTCGGGCGGTAGCCGGCACCCCAAAACGCTGCATGACCGGCTGGGCGCAGTGATGGCCGGCGCGGATGGCCACGCCCTCGTCGTCCAGAATGGTGCCGACGTCGTGCGGGTGCACTCCATCTACCACGAACGAGAGTACGCTCGCTTTGTCCCGTGCGGTGCCGATCAGCCGGACACCGGGAAGGTCCCTCACCCGCTCGGTGGCGTGCGCGAGGAGCTGTGACTCCCAGATCCGAATCGCATCCATGCCCACCGCTTCCAGGTAACTGATCGCCTGCCCCAAGCCGATCGCCTGGGCGATGGCTGGGGTGCCCGCCTCGAACTTGGCCGGCAGCGGCGCCCAGGTGGAGCCCTCCAGCGTGACCGACGCGATCATGTCTCCCCCGCCCTGCCACGGCGGCATGCGCTCGAGCAGCGATTCGCGCCCGTAGAGCACCCCGATACCGGTTGGACCGAAGAGCTTGTGGCCCGAGAAGGCGAAGAAGTCGCAATCCAGAGCCTGCACGTCCACCGCGAGGTGGGGAGCGGATTGGGCGCCGTCCACCAGGACTGGAACCCCGCGCGCCCGGGCTCGGGCCACCAGCTGCTGCACCGGGTTGATGGTGCCCAGCGCGTTGGAGAGGTGGACAATGGCGAGGAGACGGGTACGCCCGGTGAGGAGCCGGTCGAAGGCGTCGAGGTCGAGCTCACCCGCATCGGTGATCGGCACCGCACGCAGCACCGCGCCGGTCTGCTCGCAGAGGAGCTGCCAGGGCACGATGTTGGAGTGGTGCTCCATCCCGGTGATGAGCACCTCGTCCCCGGGCCGGAGCACGCTCCTGCCATAGCTCTGGGCGACGAGATTGATGGCTTCGGTGGTGCCGCGGGTAAAGATGATCTCCCGCGAGGACCCCGCGTTGAGGAAGCGAGCCACCTGCTCCCGCACCGCGTCGTACGCCACCGTGGCACGCTCGCTCAGGTAGTGAACGCCGCGATGGATGTTGGCGTTCTCCGCCGCGTAGAAGCGGCTGATGGCATCTATGACCGCCCGCGGCTTCTGGCTGGTGGCGGCGTTGTCTAGATAGACCAGCGGCTTGCCGCGGACGGTGCTGGAGAGGATGGGGAAGTCTCGCCGTATACGCTCTACATCGAGCGGTGGGGCACCCCCGGCCTTGCGAGTCACTCCGCGGCCGGGCGAGGCGCGCGTGGCCCCGACGCCGGACATCAGACTCCCGTCTCCAACCGCTCGAGGACCAGCCGGTCGAGCTCCTCCCGCACCGGCGGGAGAGCGACCTCGTCAATGACCTCGGCCGCAAACGCATAGGTCAGCAACCGCTCCGCCGCCGCGGCCGGCACTCCCCGGCTCCGAGCGTAGAACAGGGCCGCCGAATCCAGCCGGCCCACCGTGGCGCCGTGAGTGCACTTGACGTCGTCGGCAAAGATCTCGAGCTGCGGCTTGGTGTTGACCTTGGCGCTGTCGCTCAGCAGCAGGTTGCGATTGGTCTGCTTGGCATCGGTCTTCTGCGCCTCGGGCGTGACGAAGACCTTGCCGTTGAACACGGCGCGCGAGCGGTCGTCGAGGACTCCCTTGTATACCTCCCAGCTGCGGCAGTTGGGATGGTCGTGGAAGATGGCGGTGTGGTTGTCGGCCACCTGCTCGCCCCGGGTGAGATAGAGCCCGTACATCAGGGTCTCGACGTTCTCGTCGTTGAGCCGGACGTGCAGGTTGTGCCGGGCGAGGGCCGCGCCCATGGCCATGGAGAAAGACCGATAATGGCTGTCCCGCTGCTGGTCCACGTGGGTGAGCCCGACATGATAGGCGGCTTCGCTCTCGCGCTGAATCCGGGTGTGCTCCAGCCAGGAGCCGGCGCCGGCCGACACTTCGGTGACTGGATTGCTCCAGTAGCTCTGGCCCGGGGCCAGAGTCACGTAGCTCTCGATAACCGATGCGCGCGCGCCCCGTTCCACCACGATCAGGTTGCGGGGGTGAGTCACGCTTCCTCCGGCGGCGGCGGTGCTCACGAACAGCAGATGCACCGGCTGGTCGAGATCTACGTTGGCCGGCACGTGCACCACGCCTCCCTCGCGGAACGAAGCCGTGTTCACCGCGGTAAAGGGGCTGCCCTCCGCCGGCGCATGGCGGGTGAGATGCCGTTCCAGCAGGGCCCCGTCGCTCCGAAGCGCCTCGGCCAGACTCGACACCACCACTCCCGCCGGCAGCGCGCTCGCTGTGCTCAGCGCTTCACTGTAGAGGCCATTGACGAAAACCAGCGTGTTCCATTCGGGGTGACCGAACGTGAACGGCGCGAGCTGCTCCCGGGTTACCCCCGCGGAAGCAGTCGGGGCCGCGCGCCAGACCCCCTGGGCGATTGGCCCGATCGGCGTGAAGCGCCACTCTTCGTCGCGGGAACCGGGGAAGCCGGTCTGGGCGAACCGCTCAGCCGCGGCTCGGCGTACTGCCTCGAGCCAGTCGGGGCCTTCGGCTATTGCCGCGCCGGCCCGCGCATCGGTTTCCTGCAGCAACGTCTCGCTCACGCCATTGCCTCCGCCGCCTCTACCCACTCGTACCCCCGGGCCTCCAGCTCGAGCGCGAGTTCCTTGCCGCCCGACCTGACGATCCGGCCGCTGGAGAGCACGTGGACGTGGTCCGGCACGATGTAGTTCAGCAGCCGCTGGTAGTGGGTGACCACGATGAACGAGCGATCCTGGCTCCGTAGCTTATTGACCCCTGCGGCCACGATGCGGAGAGCGTCAATGTCGAGACCGGAATCGGTCTCGTCGAGGATGGCGAGCTTGGGCTCCAGGACAGCGAGTTGAAGGATCTCGTTGCGCTTCTTCTCACCCCCGGAGAACCCGGCGTTGACCGCCCGGCTCATGATCTCGGACTCCCACTCGACCAACTTGAGCTTCTCCTCCAGGAGGTCAATGAAGTCCATCGAGTCCACCTCCTCCATCCCGCGCGCCTTTCGGATCTCGTTGTAGGCGGCACGCAGGAAGTAGGCGTTGCTCACGCCGGGAATCTCGACCGGATACTGAAAGGCGAGGAACACCCCGGCCTGCGCCCGTTCCTCGGGCTCCATGTCGAGAAGATCCTGCTCCAGATACGTCACCGAACCACCAGTGACCTCATACGCCGGATGCCCCGCCAGCACCTGGGCCAGCGTGCTCTTGCCCGAGCCGTTGGGACCCATGATGGCATGAACCTCGCCGGGTCTGACGGCGAGATTGATGCCCTTGAGGATCTCGACACCGCCCGCGCTTGCTCTGAGGTCCTTGATGTTCAGCACTGTATTCTCCAAGAATTGAGTCGAAGGTCGAAAGTCGAAGGTCGAAAGTCGATGTTAGGACCTTCGACCTTCGACGTTTGACCTCTCACCCCACACTCCCCTCGAGACTGATCCCCAACAGCTTTTGCGCTTCCACCGCGAACTCCATGGGAAGCTCCTTGAAGACCTCTTTGCAGAAGCCGTTCACGATCATCGAGATGGCGTTTTCGGTGTTGAGCCCGCGCTGCTTCAGGTAGAAGATCTGATCTTCACCGATCTTCGCGGTGCTGGCCTCGTGCTCGACGGACGACGACGAGTTCTGCACGTCAATGTACGGAAAGGTGTGCGCGCCGCAGCGGTTGCCGATCAGCATCGAATCGCACTGGGTGTAGTTGCGGGCGCCCGCCGCCTTGGGCAGCACCTTGACCAGCCCCCGGTAGCTGTTCTGCCCCTGCCCGGCGCTGATACCCTTTGAGACGATCGTGCTGCGGGTGTTCTTTCCCAGGTGGATCATCTTGGTCCCGGTGTCGGCCTGCTGGTGCCCGTTGACCACCGCCACCGAGTAGAACTCTCCCACCGAGTTGTCGCCCTGGAGAATGACGCTCGGGTACTTCCAGGTAATGGCGGATCCGGTCTCGACTTGAGTCCAGGAGATCTTGGAGTTGGCTCCGGCGCACTTGCCGCGCTTGGTGACGAAGTTGTAGATCCCTCCCCGCCCCTTCTCGTCTCCGGCGTACCAGTTCTGCACCGTCGAGTACTTGATGGTGGCCCCCTCGAGCGCCACCAGCTCGACCACGGCTGCGTGCAACTGGTTCTCATCGCGCTTGGGAGCAGTGCAGCCCTCGAGGTAGCTCACGTGCGCCCCTGCTTCAGCGACGATGAGCGTCCGCTCGAACTGTCCCGTTTCCGCCGTGTTGATCCGAAAGTAGGTGGACAGCTCCATCGGGCAACGCACGCCTTTGGGGATGTAGACGAACGACCCGTCGCTGAACACCGCCGCATTGAGCGCGGCGAAAAAGTTGTCGCTCGCCGGAACCACCGAGCCGAGGTACTTCCGCACCAGCTCCGGGTGCTCCTGGACCGCCTCACCGAAGGAGCAGAAGATGATGCCCTGCTCGGCCAGCTTGGCCTTGTAGGTGGTGCCCACCGAAACGCTGTCGAAGATGGCGTCCACCGCCACACCGGCGAGGATCTTCTGCTCCGACAGCGGAATTCCGAGCTTCTCGTAGGTCTCGAGCAGCTTGGGATCCACCTCGTCCAAGCTGCCGAACGGTTTGCCGGTTTTGGGCGCGGAGTAGTAGCGCAGGTTCTGATAGTCCACCGGCTGGTACCGGATGTTGGGCCACTCATGCGGCTCAGTCATCTTGACCCAGCCACGATAGGCCTTGAGCCGCCAGTCGAGCAGCCACTCCGGCTCGTGCTTGCGCGCCGAGATGAAGCGAACGATGTCTTCGCTCAGTCCCTTGGGCGCCATGTCGGATTCGATATCCGTCACGAATCCGTACTTGTATTCCTTGTTGACTAGGCTCTCGACCGACGAGCTCATGAGGTCTCCTGGGCGGTGTTGAACCGCACCTGATATTCACAGACACTGCAGCCGCGCAGAATGTGCGCTCGGCGATCCACCTCGGCGCCCAACACTTCGGCCAGAAACTTGGCTTCGGCGGCACAGACTTCGGGAAACCGTTGGGCCACCGCGGGAATGGTGCAGTTGTGCTCGGTCAGCGTGCCCACCGCGGGGCCAAGCTGCCCTTCGGCCATGTAACCTTCATCCGAGAGGGCCCGAGCCACTGCCTGCAGCCGCTCCACCGGCGGGGCATCCTTCAGCTCGGCCGCCAAGCGTAGGGCGAGCCGGCCGTAGTACGCCTGCAGCAGGGTGACGGCCGCCTCCCTTCCCTCGCGTTGGACGATCTCCTCGAGCACGGCCGTCAGGGTTTCCTGGTACCGGCGGGGAAACAGCGCCTCCCCGGAGGGGCTCAGCCGATAGGCGAACACCGGCGCGCCGACCCCACGGTGCTCCCGGTCATACTGTACCAGGCCCTCGACTTCCAGCTCCTTCAGGTGGTGCCGCGCCGCGTTGAGCGACAGCCCCAGCCATAGCGCCAGTTGCTTGGCGGTCAGCGGCTGCGCCCGCTTGAGCTGGTTCAAAACCGCGCCTCGCGGACCTTTGTGGCCGAGGGGGAGGTTCCAATCGCCGGTGGGAAGAGCGCTTGCCATGGGGCAAATCATAAGTGAAACAGGCGGAATTGTCAAATCGTATGAGAACTTTGGTGTGAATTATAGGCTCTTACCGGTCAACATGTTGCGTACTGCTCAATGGCTTTTTTCCAGGCTGGAGGCAGGAACCCGTTCCCCGGGCCCAACTCTCCCATCGCCGGAGTCTGCATAACTACTCCTGTCATCGTGGACACGAGCTACGCTGGCTACCTGGGTTTCGATTCCTCATATTGCATCAGAACACGGCGCCTGCTCACGTGCTGCGCGGGAGACACGCTTCATGACCATACACCGTATCCGCTTGCTGGGTGACCCGGTGCTCCGGGCCCGCTGCGAGCCGATCACCAAGCCGCGCTCGACTGCCGTCCGGGTCATCATGGACGACATGCGGGAGACGCTGCGCGACTGGCAGTCTCGTTTCGGCGGCGGCCGCGGGATCGCGGGTCCCCAGATCGGAGCACCGGTCAGAATGGTCTACGTGGAGATGGACAAGCCATGGCCCATCATCAATCCGGAAATCATAGACATCGGCAACGAGGATTTTGAGGTGTGGGACGACTGCTTCTCCTTTCCCAGCCTGCTGGTCCGCGTCTCTCGGTCGTACCGCGTTCGAGTCCGCTACCAGGATCTCAAGGGCGAGTGGAACGAGGAGGAGCTCGAGGGGGATCGGGCCGAGCTGCTGCAACACGAGATTGACCACCTCGATGGAGTCCTCGCCGTTGACCGGCCGCAAGGACTCGACCCCTTCTGTCTGCGAGAGGAGTGGCACCGGCTGCACGGCCCGGACGGGCGGTACGGTCCGCCCGAGGGACGCAACGAGAGCTACGCCGCGCCCTTCTCCGGATTGCTGTAGCCGGGCCTGATATCCACCCCTTGCGCCACCCCATCTGACTTCGTATACCTTTGCCGAGATGCGCCGGCAGGGCGACGGAACACGCCGGCGGGCCCCTATTTTCCGCGGAGAGCCGCAGCGATGACTTACGTGATAGTCGAGGCATGCATCGGGGTAAAGGACCGCGCCTGCGTGGATGTCTGTCCGGTGGACTGCATCTACGAGGGCGAGGACCAGCTCTATATCCACCCCGACGAGTGCATTGACTGCGGAGCTTGTGAGCCGGAGTGCCCGGTAACCGCGATCTTCCCGGAGGAGGACGTGCCTCCCGCCCAAGTCGCCTTTGTCGAGAAGAACAAGGAGGTCTTCAACAGCGAGACCCCGCCGGGGAGGCCGCAGAGGTAGGCTGTAGGTTGTGGGCTATCGGCTATCGGCTATTGGCTGTTCTGAGAAAGCGAGACCCTCCCTGATTCGGTTCAGGGAGGGTCAATCGCATCCGGGTTCGGCCGATAGCTGACAGCCGATAGCCAACAGCCCACACGGCGAGAAGCCCCGAGCTCGAACTGCTTGGCCGCGAGCCCGGAGCCGGATTGGGGGGAGTGTGCTGGCGACGGAGACCGGTGGGTGCCTGGTCGCACCGTCGCTACCCAGAACGCAAGGTGGAGATAAAGGTTTCAGGAGAGCGTGGTGAGAAACTCGCGCAGCGCTCTGGTGGTGTCCGCGGGGCGCTCGAGTGGCGGCAGGTGGCCGGCGCCGGGCACCACCACGAGCCGCGCGTCCGGGATCGCCCCGGCTATGGCGCGGGCCTGCTCGGGCGGCGTGAGCTCGTCGTGCTCGCCGACGAGTACCAGCGTCGGCAGGTCGGTCAACGTGGCCAGGAGGGGAGTGCTGTCCGGGCGGTCGCGCATGGCGGCGAGCGCGCCGACTACGCCGGCCACCGGAGTGGCAGCCATGACCGTCCGCACCCGCTCGGCGATCTCCGGCGAGTGGGCCCTGGTCCCGGCGGCCAGGACCTGGGACAGCATCGCGCCGGCGATCGCTTCGGCGCCGCGCTCGCGGGCGATGGCAGCCTCGGCATCACGCGCCCGCTTGCCCTCGGCGGTATCGGGGCCGGCGCGGGTATCCATCAGCACCAGCCCCCGCACCCTCCCCGGCCAGCGCCGCAGAAACTCGAAGGCGACGTAGCCCCCCATGGACAACCCGCATAGGATCACCTGATTCACCCCCAACGTGTCGAGCAGCGCGGCGAGATCGGCGGCGTACATCGCCATGCTGTAGCCCAAA
Source organism: Gemmatimonadales bacterium (assembly GCA_013813875.1). Taxonomy (GTDB): domain Bacteria; phylum Gemmatimonadota; class Gemmatimonadetes; order Gemmatimonadales; family GWC2-71-9; genus CAVVWJ01. The sequence continues at coordinate 19,423 of JACCQZ010000065.1, forward strand.
TCGGGAGCGTCGGATTGGCCCATTCCCCTGAGATCGGGGGCGATCCGGCGGAATCCCTCGAGCGAGGCTACCTGGTGAGCCCAGATGGTACGGTCCAGCGGGTAGCCGTGGACGAACAGCACCGCTGGGCCCTCGCCCCGGACATCTACCGCGAGATTCACCCCGTTCACCGTGAGCCGGAGCGTGCCGGGATCGGCGCTCCGGCGCGCGTTCATGTACTCGCTGAACTCCGCGGGTACCGGCACCGGCCGGCCGTCCCGGCCGATGCAGACGAAGACGAACTCCGCCGTAGCGATGAGCACGTCGTCCCGCACCCGGCGGGCGGTCTGCCGCATGGTGAAGCTGGTGCGGCCGAGGTGGGTAAGGCCCTGGTGGAACCGAAGCACGTCGCCCGGAAAGGCGGCGGCGTGGTAGTCTATCACCGTCTTTCGCACCGCGGGCCAGGCGCCGGCCCGGGTAAACACATCCATCCCCGGACCCCGAACCAGCGTCTCCCACCGCGCCCGCTCGAAGAGGCTCAGGAAGGAGGCCTGATTGAGATGCCCGAACGCGTCGCACTCGTCGGGGTAGACGGTTAGGTCAATCTCGGGGTGGGGGGGCATGGTGGGCTATCGGCGATCGGCTGGATAACGAAGGTTGTTCACCGGAAGTAGATATACTATACCCTGTCTTTCCCGGTCAGCCCCGGCCGATAGCTGATAGCCGATAGCCCACAGCCCTAGCCCATAACCACCCATGCCCCCCTCCACCGACTACATCCGCCACGCCGCCCGCCTCGCGCGCAAGCTTCAGATGGACGCGGCGATGGGAGGTACGCCGCAGCCCGATGCCGACTTTTACAAGGCGCTCTCGAAGGCGTTCGACGAGATCGCGGCTGGGTTGGAGCTGGTCGCCAAGGCCGAGTGACCGGGGTGCGACTGATCCAGACGGCGGGCGAGCTGCAGGAGCTGCTGGAGCGCTTTGCCGGCGAGCCGCTGCTGGCGGTTGATACCGAGGCGGCCAGCTTCCACCGGTACCACGACCGCATCTATCTGCTGCAGATCTCCTCCCGCATCGAGACTGCGGTGGTGGATCCGCTCGCCGTGGGCACGCTGGCACCCTTGGGCGCGGCGCTGGCCGATCCCGCCATCGAGATCGTTTTCCACGATGCCGACTACGACCTTCGCCTGCTCGACCGGGAGTACGGGTTTCGCGCGGCCAATCTGTTCGACACCAGGATCGCCGCGCAGCTGCTGAGTGAGCCTGGGGTGGGGCTGGCGGCGCTGCTGGAGAAATATTTCGGGCTGCGACTCGACAAGCGCTATCAGCGCGCCGACTGGTCGGCACGGCCGCTCTCTCCTGAGATGCTGGAGTACGCCGCCACCGACACCAGGCACCTGCCCGAGCTTCGCGACATCCTGCGCGACCAGCTGCGCGACCGCGGCCGGTTGGACTGGGCCGAAGAGGAGTTCGGGCTGCTGAACCTGATCCGGGGCACCGCCCCGGACGGCGCCGGTCCCGGATATCTGCGGATCAAGGGAGCCAAGGCGTTGCGTGGGCGAGAGCTCGCGGTGCTGCGCGAGTTGTACGAGTGGCGGGAAGGAGTGGCCCGGCAGGCCGACAAGGCGACGTTCCGCATCCTCAACAACGAGCCGATGCTCGCGATGGCGCGCAACCCGCCGGCCGACGTCGCGGCGCTCCGAGCGATCCCCGGCATCAGCGCCGATCAGGCGGCGCGGCGGGGCCGGGAGATTCTAGCCGCGGTACAGCGCGCGCTCAAGCTGCCCGAGAGCCAGCTGCCTCGCATCGAGCGCCCGCCGCGACGCGCGCTGGACCTGGCGTACGAAGCCCGGCTGGAGCGGCTGAAGGCGGCGCGCAACCAGATCGCGCTCCGCTACGAGCTGCCCCCCGGTGTGCTCTGTCCCAACGGCACGCTGGAAGCTATCGCCCGCGCCAACCCCACCACACTGGAGCAGCTCGCGCAGATCCCCGATCTCCGTCGGTGGCAGCTTCGAGAAATCGGTGGCGACCTCCTGGCTCAACTGGCGGCGTCATCCACCCCCGACGGCGGAGCCGGCGCGCCTTAGAATCCCAGGAACGCCCGCACTCTGGGGTCCATCTTCTCCGGTGTCCAGTACGGATCCCACACCAGCTCCACCTCCACGCTCTGCACCCCTTCGAGGTCGTTGACCACCCGCTTCACGTCGTCAATGATCTCCGTCCCTGCTGGGCAGCCCGGTGAGGTGAGAGTCATGCGGACATGGACATTCCCCGCTTCGCTCGCGTCGACGTCGTACACCAGGCCGATGTCGATGATGTTGAGGTTCAGCTCGGGGTCTTTCACGGCGCGGAGCGCCTTGCGGACACTGTCTGAAGTAAGCATGGCACGCTGAGGCTATGGGCCGGGGCTACGGGGTCACTTGGAAGCTAACAGCTTTCCCCGGTCCGGCTCAGCAGCGCGAGACCAACTGCTGCGCGCACCCGTGAGGCACCAGGCGGATGGCGGCATCGGAGAGCTCGGTGCGCACCACCTTGAGCTCCTTGAGCGAGTCCCGCGCTCTCGGGTCGAAGACCCGGTTGGTGAGGAATACCAGAAAGAGATCGTGGGTCGGATCAACCCACAGCTCGGTGCCGGTAAAGCCGGTGTGCCCGTATGCCGCCTTGCTGATCAGGGTGCCGAAGATGCTGGGCTCTTCACCATCCAGCTCCGGAGTGTCCCAGCCGAGCAGGCGGGATCCGCTGTTGGGCGTCTTGGTGAGAAAGAGTTCCATCGTCGCCGGACTCACCCACTGGCCGCCGGGACCGGCCCCACCCCTCAGCCATACCTGAGCGTAGCGCGCCAGATCCATTCCGGTGGAAAAGACCCCGGCATGTCCGGCCACACCCCCGAGAACGGTGGCGTTCTGGTCGTAGACTTCGCCCGGCACCGGTTGGCCCCGCCATATCCCGCTGGGCACGATTCGCCGGCGCAGCTTGGCGACCGGGTTGTACATGGTCTGCCGCATGTTCAGCGGCTGGAAGACCTCCGCCGCCGCGAAGCGGTCGAGCGGCTTGCCCGCGACCCTCTCGATGATGAGGCCCAGGAAGAGCGCGTTGAGATCGCTGTACTCGGCCGATTGGCCCGGCGCGCGCACCAGCGGCTGCGCGTACAGGAGTGAGATGGCTCGTTCCCGGCTTCGGCGCGCGCGCTGGTAGATGGGAACATAGCTCTTGAGTCCGCTGGTGTGATCCAGCAGCATCCGCACGGTGACCAGATTCTTGGGCCCGCCGGAGAAGCGAGGCAGATAGCGGCGCACCGGCGCGTCCAGCGTAAGGCGGCCGGCATCCACCAACCGCATCGCCGCGCTGGTGGTGCTCACCACCTTGGTGATCGAGGCGATGTCCCACAGGGTGGAGTCGGGATCGGGCACCGTGGACCTGGGGCTCCAGGTGAAGTGGCCGTATCCGCGAGTGTAGAGGATGGAGTCCCGGCGGCCGATCACGACGACGGCTCCCGGGTAAACCCCCTGCGCTATCCCCTGGCGAACCGCCGCGTCCACCTCGGCAAACGACTGAGCCCCCGCGGGGGCGCTACAGAGGGTCATGGCGAGCACGCCCAGAAGCCTGCCGCAGCGGATCGGCACATTCATCAAGATCCCCCGCGCACCGGGCCGGGGGGAAGCCGGTAGAGTACAGCCACCGTGCGGCGGTCCCGCTCGCTGAGCGCCCCGGTACGCGTGGCTGGGAACATCACGTCGTTGGAGTCGGCCGAGTGAGGCAGGCCGAGGGCGTGTCCCGCTTCGTGCACCGCCACGGACAGAAGCGCGGCATCGGGCAGGACAGCCCCGTGGTGGCTTCGGAGGGCGAGCGAAATAGAAGCCCGGCGCACCCGCCCCGACTGGTCCCAGGTCAGGTCGGTCTGCCCGGCGCGATCAAAGCCGAAGTTGTCGATCCAGCGCACCACTATGTCGGCCTCGCTGGTGTCCGATACCCACAGAAAGCGCAAGCCGATGCCGGTCTGCTCCCACTGGTCCATCGCCTGGCGGACAAACCCTGCCATTCTGGGCAAATAGCCCGGCGCGCCGCCTTCCACGATATGGACCCGAATCGGGGCCCCCGAACGGTCCGGCCAGCGGCGTACGACGGAATCGGTGCTGATGATGAGCGAGTCCAGGTAGGTTGCGTCGGCCTCTCGGGACAGCTCTCGGCGCGCCGCCTGCCGGGCCAGCCGGGTCGCGTTGGCGGCGCCCGCCCGAGCGGTGGCCCCAGAGCGTCGGGTGTCATCCGCGTCCGGCTGCAGAGCGGCGGTGCCGGGGCGGGTGTCATTGGCACCCTGGACCGGACCCTGCTCTCCGTCGTCCCGGCCCAGCCCCTGGGTAGCCTGGTCGGCCAGGACCAGCACGAGCAGGCCCAGCGTCAGCGGTGGCAGGAGTCGGCGAAGCATACAGCGTAATATTGGCAAACGCCGCGCCAGGCCGCCAGCGGCGCTGGCGCGGGGCCATCCGGGCGTCTAACATTTGGCCGCCCGCCTGCCCGCGACCTTCGCGACGGCACCGGAGTCTCGGAGGAGCCACTGAACCTGATGGAACGTTTCGCCCGTGCGCTGGTGCGCGGGCGATGGGCGATACTCGTCGTGTGGGCGGTGATCGGCGGATTCGCGGCGGTCCGGGCGCCGGCAACGCCGGCGCTCCTCGACATTCGAGGAGGCAGCGAGCGCGAGACCGAAGCCTCGCGCAACGAGGATCTGCTGGAGACCCGGTTCAGCCGACCCATAGGCGAATTCTTCGCGGTGGCGCTGCAGGGTCCGGGCTCGTTCGAGTCCTCCCGCCCCAGAGTGGTCCTGGACAGCCTTCTCGCCGCGCTCGAGCGGCAACCCTACGTGCGCGGCCTGGTGTCATTTCCCGCCACCGGCGACACCACCTTCCTCAGCCGGGACCGGCGCTCGACTTTTATCATCGTGGCGCTGAACGTCACCGAGGGCGACACGGCGGGCGCGCTGGTGCAGCCGGTGCGCTCGCTGGTTCAGCGCTCGCTTGGCACCCATCCCGACGGAGGGCAGTATCGGGCGCTAGTCACCGGCCGGGCGCCGCTCGACCTGGACGTGAGAAGAGTCATAACCGAAGACAGCGCCACCGGAGAGCGGCGATTGCTGCCGCTGACGCTCGTCGTCCTGGTGCTCGCCTTCGGGGCGCTGGTGGCGGCCCTGCTCCCGCTCCTCGTCGGTATGCTGGCGATCGCGGTCTCGCTCACGATCATCGGCCTCCTGACGCAGGTTACGCCGATGTCAATCTTCGTGCTCAACATGACCACGATGATCGGTCTCGGCGTGGGCATTGACTACTCCCTGCTCGTGGTCACCCGCTTCCGGGAGGAATTGGCTCGCGGGCTCCGGCGGCAGGACGCCGCGGTGAGCACGATGACGACCGCGGGGCGCGCGGTCATCACCTCCGGCGTCACCGTGATAGTCGGGTTCGGGGCGCTGCTGTTTACTCCCCTCATCGAGACCCGGAGTGTCGGTCTGGGCGGGCTCATCGTAGTCGGGGTGGCGGTGTTGCTCTCGATCACTCTGCTCCCTGCCCTGCTCGCGGTGCTGGGGCGGGAGATTGACCGCCCCCGATGGATGGCGCGGCGGCTCACCTGGTATCACGCCCCCCAGATCTGGGAGAAGTGGGCCAGGACGCTGAGCCGCCACCCGCTACGGGCAATGGCGTACGGGGGGCTGGTGATCGCCATGCTCACGGCGCCGGTGTTCTGGATCCGAATCGGCCTTCCCTCCCGGCACTGGTGGCCCAGCGACACCGAGGCGGGGGCCGGCCTCGACGCCCTCTCCCGCATGGGAGTGGCGGGGTTCGTTCAGCCGGTTCGGGTGCTGGTGGAGGTGCCAGCCGGCCGCACCGCGGTGCAAGCCGCGTCGCTCCGAGGACTGCGGGTGCTCTCCGACTCGCTGAGGGCCGACGCACGGGTGCGCGAGGTGCGGAGCATCGTGGATCTCGAGCCGGGCACGTCGCTGCTGGCACTCTCGGTGCTGTACAGCGATCTGGAGGCAGCGAGAGCGCGATATCCCAGCTTTCTCGATGCCTATCTCAGCACCGACCGGCGGCTAACACTGCTCGACGTGATTCTGGCCGATACCACCTCGCTCACCTCGGCGATGGACGTCGTCATCCGGGCGCGGCAACTGGGACAGGCCGAGCTTCGCGGCACCCGGGGAATGCGCGTTACCGTGGGCGGCTACTCTGCCGCGGCGCTGGATTTCCAGGAAGACCTCCTCGACCGATTCCCGCTGCTGGTGGCGCTCATCCTCGGCGCGACCGGCATCATGCTCGCCATCGCATTCCGATCGGTGCTGGTGCCGATCAAGGCCATCATCATGAATACGTTGTCGGTGAGCGCCACTTTCGGGCTGATCGTGCTGGTCTTTCAGTTTGGAGTGGGAGCGGAGCTGTTCGGGCTGGACGGGCCGACGTCGGCGATCTTCGTGGTGATCCCGGTGCTGGTGTTCGCGGTCGTGTTCGGGCTCAGCATGGACTACGAGGTGTTCCTGCTGAGCCGGATCAAAGAGGCGTACGACCGGACCGGCCGCAACGCGGAAGCCACCATGGAGGGACTCAGCGCCACCGCCTCGGTGATCACCTCGGCGGCGCTCATCATGATCCTGGTGTTCGGGATCTTCGCCTTTGCCCGGGTGCTCCCGATGCAGCTCCTCGGCTTCGGACTGGCCGCGGCCGTACTGCTCGACGCCACCGTGATCCGCATGGTGCTGGTGCCGGCGTTCATGCAGGCGATGGGGCGATGGAACTGGTGGCCGGGGAGAAGATAGTAGAAAGTAGAAAGTAGAAAGTAGAAAGTAGAAAGTAAAAAGTGACAAGGATCGCCTTCGCGTTCCCTTTGACCTTTGACCTTTCCCCTTTCCCCTTTCCCCTTTCCCCTTTCCCCTTTCCACTTTCACCTTTCCCCTACCTCTTCGCATCCAGCCAATTGTCTCCGACGCCGATATCCACCACCAGCGGCACCCGCAGCTCGACCACGTGCTCCATGTGCGTCCGGACGAGCCGACGCATCGGCTCCAGCTCGGCGGGGGGAACCTCGAAGAGCAGCTCGTCGTGAACCTGCAGCAGCATCCGGCCGGCGAGCTCCTGCTCCCTGATGGCGTCGTGAATCCTGATCATGGCGAGCTTGATGAGATCGGCGGCGGAGCCCTGAAGCGGCGAGTTCTGGGCGTTACGCTCGCCGTACGCGCGCATGTTGAAGTTGCGGTCCCGGATCTCGGGGATGTAGCGGCGCCGCTTGAAGATGGTTTCGACGTAGCCCTGCTGCCGGGCGAGCTCGATCTGGCGGTCGAGGAAGCCGCGCACCCCGGCGAACCGCTCGAAGTAGCGCGCGATGAACATCTTCGCATCCTCCTGCGAGATGCCCAGCTGGCGGCTCAGCGCGAACGGACCCTGGCCATAGATGGTGGCGAAGTTGATGGTTTTGGCTCGGCCCCGCATCTCGGGGGTAACCTGATCCACCGGCACGTTGAAGATGAGGGCCGCGGTCTGGCGGTGGATGTCTCCTCCCTGCAGGAAAGCTTCGATGAACGCCGGGTCACCCGACAGGTGGGCCATCAGCCGCAACTCGATCTGCGAGTAGTCGGCCACCAGGAATGACCATCCCCCGCAGGGCACGAAGCCGCGGCGAATCGCCTCGCCGCGGGCGGTGCGCACCGGGATGTTCTGCAGATTGGGGTCGGAGGAGCTCAATCGGCCGGTGGCGGCCCCGGTCTGGTTGAAGCTGGTGTGGATTCGTCCGGTCCTGCGGTTGACCCGCTCCGGCAAGGTGTCCACATAGGTGCTCTTGAGCTTTTGCAGCTCGCGGTGCTCCAGAAGGAGTCGGGGCAGCTCATGACCCATCGCGGCGAGCTGGTCGAGCACGTCGGCGTCGGTGGAAGGGCCGGTCTTGGTCTTCTTGAGCACCGGGAGCTGCTGCTTCTCGAAGAGCACCACGGCGAGCTGGCGGGGGGAGTTGACGTTGAGCTCGCATCCCGCCGCCCGGGATATTTCGGCCTCGAGCCGCCGCAAGTCGCCGCCGAGCTCGGACCCCAGGCGGGCAAAAAGCGCGGGGTCAATGCCGATGCCGGTCCACTCCATGGCCACCAGCGCCCCGACCAGAGGCATCTCGATCTCGCGCAGCAGCGGCTCCATCGCCATCTCGTCGAGCGAGGGCGCGAAGAAGTGGTGCAGGGCGAGTATGGTGGCGCTATCGGCGCCGCAGTACGCGGCCGCCACCGGGATCGGCACCTCGGCAAAGGGAATCTGGCCCTTTCCCTTCCCCGCCACGTCCTCGTAGCCCGGCATGGGGCGGCCGAGGTGCTCCAGGCTGAGGGTGTCAATGGCGTGTGATCGGCGCCCGGGATCGAGAACGAAGCTCGCGAGCATCGAGTCGAACCCTGCACCGGCCAGCTCCACCCCCGCCCCGCGCAGCACCTGCCAGTCGTACTTGAGGTTGTGGCCTGCCTTGGGCACGGCAGGATCGCTGAGCAGCCGGTAGAGGCAAGCGCAGGCAAAGTCGGTAACCGGCGGCAGGTTCTTCACCGGCGCCGGCGCGGCGAGATCACCGGAAGGCGGCCGGTGCCCGAACGGCAGGTACCAGACTTCGGTCGGGCTGGCGGCCAGCGAGAGCCCGATGAGCTCGGCGTCGTGCGGCTCGAGCGAGGAGGTCTCGGTATCGAGTGCCACCAACGGCGCCAGGCGGAGCCGCTCGGCCAAGGCGGGAAGGTCCTCCGCATCGTCTACGATGGTGACGGCGAGCCCGGGCTGGTCGTCCAGCGCGAGCCAATCGTCGGCCGAGGCGGGCACGGCCGAGGCGGGCAGCTCGGCTGTCTCCGCGATGGCGCTCTCCGCTACGTCCCCGCTCGCCTGGGCGTCACCCTCACCCAACTTTCTGGCCAGCGAGTAGAACTCGAGCTCGGACAGGATCCGGATGACCGCTTCCCGATCGGGTTCCTGCAGCCGGAGATCGTTGACGTCGAGCTCCACCGGCACGTCGCGCTTGATCGTTACCAGCTCGCGGGACAGCCGCGCGTTGTCAGCCTGGGCCAGCAGCGCCTCGCGGCTGCGCTTGGCGGTCAGCTCGGAGGCATGGGCCAGAATGCTGTCCAGGTCGCCGTACTCGCTGAGGAGCTTCTGGGCGCCCTTCTCCCCGATTCCTTTGACACCGGGGACATTGTCGGAGGTGTCGCCCACCAGCGCGAGGAAATCCACTACCTGGCCCGGCGGCACCCCCAGCCGCTCGGAGGCGTTGGATTCGTCCACCCAGGCCTCGTCCACTGCCGCGGGGCCGCCGCGCCCAGGATTGAGCAGGACGACATTGGGACCGATGAGCTGGTAGAAGTCCTTGTCGCCCGAAACGATCACCGCCCTCAGGCCGCGGGCCGCGCCGGCGGTGGCCAGGGTGCCGATCACGTCATCGGCCTCATACCCGCGAATGGCGACGAGCGGAATCCGAAACGCCTCGAGTAGCGCGCAGATCCGCTCGACCGAGCGGTCGAAGTCAGCCTGCAGCTCCTGGTCTAGTTTTTCGCGAGTGGATTTGTACTGCGGATATCGCTCGGTGCGGAAGGAGGTGCCGGCATCGTTGACCCAGGCCACGTAGTCCGGCCGGTACTTCTCCCGCAGCCGCAGCAGAAAGTTGACTACGCCCCAGGCCGCCGACGTGTTCTCGCCCTTGGTGGTTCGAAGCGGGCGGGAGATCATCGCGAAGAAAGCGCGGTAGATCAGCGCATAACCGTCGATGAGGAAGAGCCGGGGAGGGTCGTGGTTGGACATCCCCTACGACTGTCTTCGCAACCGCGACAGGACTCGCTCGTATTCCGCCCGCGAGCCGGGCGAGAGCCGCAGGCGGCCAAAGCCGGTCTCGTCCTGGAAATAGATCTCGAGGCGGTAGCTGAGGTAGGTCCAGCGGACGATGCGGCTGGCGGCGCCGGGTGTGTTCTCCACGCTCTCGTCGGGGGCGCCGAGGTTGATGAGGACTTCACCGCGATCGGTGCGCCAGCCGGCGACGCCCTCGTCGGTAAAGCGCTGGTTGGCGGCCTGCACTCGGCTGAAGTACTGGTTGAGGGCTTCGTTTTCCGGCGTGATATCGTTGGGATCGGTCTCGGTGTAGAATTCGCGCCAGAGCCGGGCTCGCTCCGCCGGAGGCGCCCGGCGCATCTGGCCCAGGCGGTTGTCGTGTCCGAAGTACCGGAGCAGGTCGAGCATCTCCTCGAAATTGGTCACCACCCAGGCCTGGGTGAACGATACCAGAGCCGAGACGCTGCGCTGGTCGGGCTCGTTGCCGACGGAAACGCGAAGCTCGCCGAGAGATACGCTGTCGGGCGAGAGCCGGATGACCTGACTCTCGACCGGACGCCCGCCGCGAAAGCGGAGCTCATCGCGGAAGATGACACGCTGCTGCTCGTCGCGGACCTCGAACGGGATCGTCCTGGCCTCAGTGAAACCGTAGCCCTCGATGTAGGCCAGGAGAGTATCGCTCCCATAGCCCACGGCGCCGCGAGGGTTGAGCACCAGGGAGAGCGGATCGGCCAGACTCCCCCGCCCTGTCGCCTGATACGCAAGGATCGGCGCCGTGTAGCTGCCGGGCGCGAACGACGGCGCGATGAAATCGGCCGTGGCGCTGCTCTCCGACGTCGAGGCGGCATCGCGCAGCGCCACCGTCACCGTGTAGGTGCCGGGCAAAACCCTGAGCACCTGCTGAAAGAGGACGCTCTCGTCGCTGCGCTGGGTCTCCTGAAAGGTGGGAACCCGAACGATCTCCTCGCGGACGAGATCCACCGGTGGGACTCCTTCCCGCTGAAAGGAGAGGCTCACCCGGTAGCGCGCGACAAAGACGTTCCCTTCCCGCTGAAACGCCAACGCACGATTCTCCAGCGACAGCCCGAGGACGCCGATGACCGAATCGGCGGGCCCGGCGGCAAACGCCACGGTGCCGACGAACGGCAACGGCTCCGCCGCGGCCAGCCGCCCGAGCCGCTGATAGAATTGGGTGGTATTGAAGACCCGGGTAAGCGTCTCGGCGGGTGTCGGCTCGTCCTGGGTGCCGACCCGTCTCCAGCTGCCGCAGCCAAGGGCGACACTCAGCAGCAGCACGATCGCGAGCCGATCCATCGGGCACTCCCGGCAGAGCCGTATGAGCCCGCAGGATTGCGGGTGGGCGAAGGTTAGTGGCGGCGGTCAAGAGGCGTCAAGCATCGGCGGCCTTTGGGAAAAGGGTCCAACTTGCTGCCTGTTGAGATTTTAACTAGCTTGGCGGACCCATGGACATTGACAATCTGGTCGGCCGGACGGTCGCGGGATATCACCTCGCCAAGCACATCGGTGAGGGCGGCACCGCCACGGTGTATTGCGCCGAGCATCCTGATCGCGGGCCGGCCGCGGTAAAGATCCTCCGCTCTCGCCTGGCGGCCGATCCCATCGCGATCAAGCGCTTCCTGCGCGAAGCCGAATACGGCTCCCGGGTGAGCCATCCCAACATCGTCCGCACCTACGATTTCGGCGAGACGGATGGGCTGCACTATCTAGCGCTCGAATGGGCCCAGGGCGAGCCGCTGGCGGAATTCGTGAACCGGTCGGGCAAGCTCGCGCCGCCGCTGGTGGCTATGATCGTAGAGCAACTGAGCAGCGCGCTCACCGTGGCGCACCGCAAAGGCATCATCCATCGCGATCTCAAGCCCGCCAACATCATGTACGATCCCGTCGAGCGCACGGCCAAGCTGCTCGACTTCGGAATCGCTCGGGACTCGGAACTGAACCCTGAGGAGCGGCTCACCCGGGCGGGCTTTTTTGTGGGCACCCTGCAGTACGTGGCTCCCGAAACCTTGAGCGGTGAGCTGGTGAGCGAACAGGCGGACGTCTACAGCCTGGCAACGATCACCTACTTTCTGCTCAGCCAAACCCTCCCCTTTGCCGGAAAAAGCCCTAGGGAGTTGTTTCAGCAACTACTCACCCAGCCCCCGATTCCGCTCAACCAGGCGGTCAAAGGGCTCCGCTTCCCGTCCGCCGTCGAAGAGGCCGTCATGCGGGGCCTCGAGCGCGATCTCACCCGGCGATTCAAGACGGTTGACGAATTCAGCGAAGCCTTCTGCACGGCCGTCCGCAACGAGCGAGCCGAGAAGGGGGGCTTTCTGGCGTCATTCTTCAGGAAAAGCAGGAGGTGAACGACGCAGGAGAGGCGTTGCGCCGGCTGCTACTCCAGCGGTCGGTGCGGCGAGGCGATTTTCTGTTGGCCTCGGGAGCGCGCTCTTCCTACTACATAGATTGCCGCCTCACCACCATGAGCGCGGAGGGAATGGTTCTGGTGGGGCGTCTGGGATGGGAGGCGATCAGAGCCGCGGGGTGGAGAGCAACTGCGGTTGGCGGACTGACCATGGGCGCCGACCCGGTGGCCTACGCCGTGGCGGCAGCCAGCCACGGCACCAGTCTGGAGATAGATGCGTTCAGCGTGCGGAAGGAAGCCAAAGGGCACGGAACCGGGCGGCTGATCGAGGGGAACTTCAGGGCAGGGGAAGAGGTGGTGATCGTGGAGGACGTGATCACCTCGGGGGGATCCGCCCAACGGGCGATCGCGGCGGTGGAGGACGCCGGTGGGAGAGTCGTGGGAGTGCTCGCGCTGGTGGATCGAGAGCAGGGGGGCAGGGAAGTGCTGGCAGCTGGGGGGCATTCAGTAATATCAATGATCACCTCGACTCAACTCGGGCTGATATAGTCCGGTCCTGTAGCTGCCGGCGACTTGCAGGCAGCTCATTAACGCAGCAGGGAGGGTGGCAGTGACAAAGCGGAACTACCAACACGAGAAGCGCAAGAAAGATCTGGACAAGAAACAGAAGAAGGAGGACAAGAAACAGCGCAAACTGGAGAAGCACGCCGCCCAGGCCAAGGACGCTCCGGATCAGGCGCCCGATGCCGGGGAGGCGGTTCCCGCGTAAGTGTACGGACGGCCTCTGCCCTGATTCGGACGCTACGGCACCGACAACCTCCCAATGGTGTTCCGGTCAGTGCCGAACCAGATCTCCCTGGTCGGAGCATGGAACACCATGTGGCGGATTGTGTTGGGAGAGTTCCCGCCACCCACCGCGACGCTGTCGGTGAATTTCCGGCTCCTGGTATCAAAGGCCACGAGGCGGTTGGGTTGCACGCCCGTTTCCGCCAACCACACCCGGTCGCGGTCGTCCGCGGCCACTGCATAGGGCAGCGCTCGGGCCCCCGAGGGCATCACAAACTCCTCCGCCTTTCCCGTCGCCGGATCGAGCCGGCCGATGTAGCCGCGCGCATAGTCACCGTACCAGACCGCTCCATCCGCGGTGCTGGCGTGCCGACGAGGCCGAGCCCCCTCCGGCAGAGGGTATCGCGAGAGCTTCATGGTCTCCGGGTTGATCGCGGCCAGCGCATTGGTGCCGAAGAGGTCAATCCACACCCGCTGGCGCTGGTCAACGCTGATGCCGTAGGGCCGGGTGCCCTCGCCGGTTTGCCAGAACCGGATCTTTCCGGTGGCGATGTCGAGCCGCCCGACCACCGCCGCCTGCTGAGCGGTGAACCAGGGGTTACCGGCACCGTCCAGAATCATGGTGTGCGGGTCGTCCACCGTCGCGTCCGGCATGGGGAAGTCGGTGAGCTTCCTGCTGGCGGGGTCAAGGCGCACCAGGCGGCCATTGCGGTTGCCGGTGAACCACACCGATCCCTTGGAGTCCACGACCAGATTGTGGGGATGGGTACCGGGCTCGATCTCGTAGCGCTCGAACTTTCCGCTCCGAGGCTCGAGGTAGGCCACGTAATCGCCCGCCTGACCGACGAACCAGGCGCGCCCCTTCTGATCAACGTAGGGATCCCGGGGCCGGCTATCCGGCCAGGGTACGGTCCACTCGTTCAACTCGGGGGGCGCGGCCGGAAGGGAAGCGGGGTCCGGATTCCGCGGCGAGGCAAGGGCCACCAGTCCGGCTAGAGTCAGCGGGGCTATGGCGTAAGTCAGCGTCATCGTGGGTTCCTCCTATGGTGCATGCGGCTGATACCGAAGCGTAGAAGGGGGAGCCTGTGGATAGCAACCTTTTGCGCCTTTGTCTCGTCAAACTTCGATCGTCACCGCACCGTCTCGGCCTGCCTCTGCGAGCGCTTTCATGGACACTCTGCTCCAAGATCTCCGCTACAGCTTCCGGCGCCTTCTCAAGAGCCCGGTCTTCACCATCATCGTGGTCCTCACTCTGGCGCTCGGCATCGGCGCCAACACCGCCATTTTCAGCGCGGTGAACGCCGTCCTGCTCCGGCCGCTGCCCTATCGCGAGCCCGAGCGGCTGGTGACCATCGAGCATCTTTACCCTTCGCTCGGCGGGTTGCAGGCGCCGGTGTCGGCTCCGGGGTTCCGGGACTACCAGGAGCGGACCCGCTCCTTCCAGTCCATGTCGGTCCAGAGCAGCTGGGCCGCCAACCTGACTGGAGTCGGTGAGCCGGTCCGGCTCCAGGGGGCACGGGTCACCGGCCGCTTCTTCGGAACTCTCCAGGCGCCGGCCCTGGTGGGCCGGACCCTCCAGCCGGGAGAGGACAGCGTGGGGCGCGAGCACGTGGTGGTGTTGAGCCACGGAGTGTGGCAGCGGCTCTTCGGCGCTGACCCGGGCGTGGTCGGCCGCTCGCTCTCACTCAACGGGGAGAGCTACCAGGTGGTCGGGGTGATGCCAGCCGACTTTCGGGACTTCTTCAATCGAAACCTGGAGATCTGGGCCCCGCTGGTGTTCGATGCCGAGCAGTTGAGCGACGAGAACCGCACCAGCGAGTCGCTCAACCTTATCGCCCGGGTCCGGCAGGGTGTTACGCTGGAGCAGGCAGCGGGGGAGGTGCGCACCCTCGCCGAACAGCTCAAGCGGCAGTACCAGGATCAATACCTGGAGGATTGGAGTCTCGTCCTCACCCCGCTCAGCCTCAAGGCGACCGGCAATATCCGCCCCGCACTCCTCCTGCTGCTGGGCGCCGTCGGCTTCGTGCTGCTCATCGCCTGCGCCAATGTCGCCAACCTTCTACTCTCCCGAGCTGCCGCCCGCAGCAAGGAGATCGCGGTCCGCACCGCGCTGGGCGCTACTCGCGAGCGCCTGGTCCGCCAGCTTCTCACCGAGAGCGTCCTGCTCTCGCTCACGGGAGGCGCCATCGGACTGCTGCTGGCCTGGTGGGGGGTGCGCTCGCTGGTAGCGCTCAATCCGACGAACCTGCCCCGATCCGAGGAGATCGGGGTGGATGGGACAGTGGCGCTCTTTACCTTCGTGGTGTCCATCGTCACCGGACTGCTCTTCGGCCTGGTCCCCGCGCTCCACACCTCCACCACCGACCTGCAGACCACGCTGAAGGAGGGCGGGAGGGGCAGCGCCGGCGACCGGGGGAGCCAGGCGATCCGCCGCACATTGGTCGTAGCCGAGGTCGCGCTGGCGCTGACGCTGCTCACCGGCGCCGGGCTCCTCATGAAGAGCTTCACCCGGCTGCAGGGCGTGGACCCCGGGTTCGACCCCAACGATCTGCTCACCTTCAATCTGTCGTTGCCCGAGGCTCGCTACCCCGCCGACACCCAGCAAATCGCCTTCTTCGAGCAGGCGCTGCCGGCCCTTGGACGGGTGCCTGGAGTGCGTTCGGTGGGCGCGACGTCGGTGATGCCGTTCGGCGGGTCCTGGTCTACCGGCATCTTCGAGGTCGAGGGCTATCAGCCGGCGGAGAATCAGCCGGCTCCCTGGGGCGACATCCGGATCGTGAGCCCGGGGTTTTTCGAGACGCTGCGCATCCCGCTGTTGAAGGGCCGGCTCCTCACCGATCAGGATCGCGAGGGGGCGCCTCCAGTGGCGGTCATAGACGAGGAGCTCGTGCGCCGCTACTGGCCCGCCGTGGATCCCATCGGCAAGCGCATTACCTTCGGGCCGCCCGAGGGGGTCACCGACACCACCGCGCGTGAATGGATCGAGGTAGTGGGGGTCGTCGGGCACACCAAGCACGAGGGACTCGACGCCGAGTCGCGGGTCCAGCTCTATCTCCCCTTTCGCCAGGCGGGACTGCCATTCCTCGCCGTAGCGGTGCGGACCGCCGGCGATCCCGGCCGCTACGTCAACCTGGTGCGCAACGCGGTGCGCTCGGTGGATCCCGACCAGCCGATCTCCGGCATTAACACGATGAGCGAGCTGGTCTCCCAGTCGGTCGGACCGCGCCGGCTCTCGATGCTGCTGCTGAGCCTCTTCTCCGGGATCGCGCTGGTGCTCGCCTTGATCGGCATCTATGGCGTGATGAGCTACTCGGTGGCGTTGCGCTCCCGCGAGCTCGGGGTCCGCATCGCGCTCGGCGCCGGACGAAACGACGTGCTGCGCCTGGTGCTCCGCCAGGGCATGTCGCTCGCGCTGCTCGGGATCGGGATCGGAGTGGTCACGGCGTTCGGTCTCACCCGGCTGATCCAGAGTCAGCTCTATGGCGTGCGCGCCAGCGATCCAGGCACATTTCTCGGCGTAGCTCTTCTGCTGGCCACCACGGCGCTGGTGGCCAATCTGGTGCCGGCGCTACGGGCCACCCGGGTTGATCCGGCAGTGGTGTTGAGAGACGAGTAGGGAAGGGGAGCGCGCCTGACCACCTACGCCCGCCGGCTGGGGCTATTCTCCAGCGCCATGGCTGTCATCGGCGGGATCATCGGCGGCGGCATCTTCCGCACCCCCGCTACGGTGGCCGAGCGACTGGGCTCGCCGGTGCTCACGCTCGCGGCATGGGTCGTGGGCGGGGCGATCGCGCTGGCTGGAGCTCTCTGCTTCGGCGAGCTGGGGCAGCGGCGGCCCCGGGCGGGCGGCGGCTACGTGTACCTGCGGGAAGCGTGGGGTCCGCTGCCGGCCTTCCTCTACGGATGGGCGCTGCTGCTGGTAGTGGCCACCGGAGCCATCGCCGCGGTCGCGGTGACCTTCGCCAGTTACGCGCTCGCGCTTACTGGGCTCGGTGAGGGATTCACCGCTCCCGTGGCGGTGGGATCCATCGCATTTCTGGCCGCCGTGAACTATCTCGGCGTCAAGCCCGGCGCCGTCACCCAGAATATCTTCACCCTGCTCAAGCTCGCCGCCCTGGCGGCGCTGATCGTGACCGGGCTCGCCGTAGGACTCCCCTCCCTCCCTGCCACCGCTGCCGCCGCCACACCTGCGGGGTTCGGCGCCGCTCTGGTCCCGATCCTCTTTACCTACGGCGGGTGGCAGCAGACCAACTTCATCGCCGAAGAGATGATCGAGCCGGAACGCAACCTGCCGCGCGCGCTGGTGCTTGGGGTGGCCGTCGTCGTCGCGGTCTACCTGCTGGCCAACCTCGCCTATCTCCGGGTGCTGGGCTCAGCGGGACTGGCCGCGAGCACGGCGCCGGCGGCTGACGTGATGCACACGCTGCTGGGCCCCGTCGGCGGCACCCTCATGGCGGCGGGCATCGCGGCATCCACCTTCGGCTTTCTCAACCTGGTGATTCTGGTGACCCCACGGGTGCTTCAGGCGATGGCCGCTGATGGCGTATTCTTGCCCCGGCTGGCGCGGCTGCACCCGGTATACCGCACTCCCGGGGCGGCCATCGTCGCTCTCGCGGCCTGGGCGATCGTGCTCACGCTCTCCGGGAGTTTCAGCCAGTTGGTGGACTACGTGGCATTCGCCGATTGGATCTTCTTCGGCCTCACCGTCGCCGGGCTGTTCGTCTATCGTTCGCGGGACAAGCAGGGCGGCCTCACCGCCGGGACATCTGGGCAGTTCCGAGTACCGGGCTATCCCTGGACGCCGGCGCTCTTCGTCGCGGCGGCGCTATTCGTGGTGGGGAGCTCGATCGTGGCCAACCCGGGCAACGCGCTGATCGGCACCGGACTGCTCGGTCTCGGGGTGCCGGTCTATCTCTACTGGAAGCGCCGCCAGTAATCCGAGCGGTCCTCGCCCGCCGGCAGATTGCGCTTACCTTTCGCTCCATCCAATCATCCGAGGACCCGCATGCGTACCCCGCTCGTTGCCGCACTCTCCCTTGCCATGCCGGCCGTCCTGGCGGCCCAGACTATCCCCCCGCCCGAGTACGCCGCTCGCCGCGACTCGCTGGCGCAGCGCATGGACAGCGGGGTAGTGGTGGCCTTCGGAGGAGCGAACCCGGTCGGCAGCGAACGCTTCGCCCAGCTGCCGGCGTTCCGCTATCTGACCGGCTTCCTCGAGCCTGATGCCGCTCTCGTGCTGGTAATCCGAGGTGAGAAGCCCACGGGCACGTTGTTTACCCAGCCGCGGGATCCGCGCCGCGCGCTCTACGACGGTTTCCCGCCCGATTCAGCCGCAGTGGCCCGGCGCACCGGGTTGAGGGCGCGATCGTTCGCCGCGCTGACTCCGGTACTCGACTCGCTGGCGAGCTCCGGCCTGCCGTTCTACACCATCCGCGATTTCACTACCGCCGACTACGCCGCGGAAGACTCGCTCACCCGAGGGGCCGGCTACATGCGAGCCTTTGCCGCGCGTCACGGCGGGCTGGAGCTGCGCGACGCACACCCGGTCCTCGACAGTCTGCGATCCCGAAAGAGTTCCGCGGAGCTGGCGATGCTTCGGCGGGCGATTGATCTCACCGTGGCGGCGCAGCGCGAAGTGATGCGGACGATCCGGCCCGGGATGTGGGAGTACGAGATCGAAGCGCTGTTCCAGGGCGCATTCCGCCGGGGCGGGGGCGACGGGGCGGCGTTCGTCTCAATCATCGGATCGGGACCCAACTCCACTCAGTATCACTACAATGCCAACGACCGCCGGATGGCGGCGGGCGAAGTGGTCGTGATGGATGTGGGAGCGGCATTCGGCGGTTACGCAGCCGACGTGACCCGCACCGTGCCCGTCAGCGGCCGCTATACCCCGGACCAGCGGGCGGTCTATCAGATCGTGCGAGACGCACAGGCCGCCGCGGAGCGAGTGGTTCGTCCCGGATCGTCATTCGAGGCCTGGCGGGAGGCGGCACGGGTCGTGGTTGCCCGGGGCGTCGCGCGACTCGGACTGACCGAAGGGGTGGACGCCACTTTCGATCCGCCCTGGGCCGACCAGTGCGGCAAGGATCCGCTCCGCTGCAATCAGGCATTTCTCTACATGGCACACGGTCTGGGACACGGGATCGGACTCGAGGTTCACGACCGGCCGCATCCCTGGTATGGTGCCGGAACCTTCGCGGAGGGAGACGTCTTCAGCATCGAGCCCGGAGTGTACGTCAGCACCCGACTGCTCGAGATGCTGCCCGACACTCCGAAGAATCGCAAGATGATCGCCAAGGTCCGCGGGGCGGTGCGGCGCTACCAGAATATCGGCGTCAGAATCGAGGATGACTACGTGGTGACCGGGAGCGGGTTGGAGTGGGTTTCTCGGGCTCCCCGGGAGCCGGACGAGATCGAGGCCGAAATGGCCCGGCCGCGGCCATCCGCTCTACTGGAGGTCCCCCGGCAGTCGCGGTGAGGCGAGGAGCGCACCGAACACACGCCAGCGGTCCACGGCCGACGCCCCGGCCGCCCGCTCGACCCAGCGCGCTACCAGGTCCCGGCCCAGGTTGTAGTTGATCACGTAGCTGCGGTAGGTATCAATGAACCGGAGGGTCTTGGCGGCCGCATCGGGAGCCTGCAGCCAGTACCGCTGCATGGCCGCTACGGCGCCGGCGGAGTCCATCTGGCCGTCGAGATAGCGGCGGGCCACCTCGTTCCGCGCGTAGTTCAGCCCCTCCATGGCCGTACGCACCTCGGCGTTCAGCTCGGCGAGCTTCGGGTCCAGGCCGGTCAGAGGAAACAGCGAGTCCCGCTCGTACGCGGTGCGCTCGGCGCCGGGAAACGCAATGTCAATGCCGTAGTTGGCGCTTCCCTCGGCGATGAGCGACTGGGGGCTGAAGAGAGGATAGACCGAGAACTCGATCCAGCCCCGATCGCGCACCAGCGCTTGTTCCAACGCCGCATTGTACACGTGGTGGCCGGGATAGCCCTCGTGGCAGGCCAGGTCCACCGCCCGGTCCACGGCGATCGGAAAGTCCAGATTCACCTGGATGAGGCTGCGGAAGTTTCCCTGGTACCAGTTGTAGGCGTTCCACGGCGTGCCGGTGACGTACTCCAGAGCAAAGCGCTCGCCGTCGGGCAACGAAAGTCGCTGGAGAGTGCGCGCACGGCAGGCGGCGATCGCGGTCTTGAAGACCGTATCCACCCGCTCCTTCGGGATCATGACCCGGTTTCTGAAACGCTGATAGCGCACGGCGAGCGGCTGGCGCCCGGGCAGAATGGAGTCGAGTCGGGCGAGCAGAGAGTCGAAATGCGCGTCGCTGTAGCGGGGTGGCGTGACGTCGTAGAGCGCCCGCGCCTCTTGATCGAAGGTGAGCCGCTCTCCTGCCAGCATGCGGGCCCGCGCCGCCATCGAGGCCAGCTGGGTGCGCAGGTATCGGTGGCGGAGAGCCAGGAGCGAATCGGCGTACTCCGGCGTGCTGTCTCCCAGCGCGGCAACGAGCGACTCGGCCGCCGCGCGTACCTCACCGACGGTGAGCGATTCCGCTTCGGCCGCAACCCGCAGGGAATCGGGACCATAAAAGGCATCAACGTAGTTGGCATCGTGCCGGCCGAGTGCCAGGGCCAGCCGCACGTAGCGATGGGCAACCGGGTCGAGCCCGGCAGGATCAGGGGCCGGCGCCGACGGCCGGCACGCGGCGAGACAGAGCAGGACCGCAAGACGGGGGTGCAGTGGCATGCCTGCAAGGTAACCGTGGCAAACGCGCCCGCTGTTCCACCTGTAGATCAGATACGGCGACCGCGACCGCGGCTACGCCGGCACCTCAGAACGGAGAGTCACATGCGGCGGAAGCATTCGCTCTTACTCAGTGCCCTGCTCGGCCTTGGCGTAGCCATGCCGACGGCCATCGCGGCCCAGACCGCGGACTCGGCTCCGCAGCTCGAGGTCCGGCATGGGCAGCGCATGGCCGGTCCGGCCGAGCGGCTACTCAGGCATCGCTCCGAGCTTCAGCTCACCGAGCAGCAGGTGAAAGGCCTGGAGACGATCCGAACCAGGTACCAGGAGAAGAACCGCCCCTTGATCGAGCAGGTGCACGGAGCCGAAGTATCATCGGCCATGAGCCAACTGCGGGCCAACCGCGAAGCTGCCCGAAACGAGGCGCTGGCTATCCTCTCCGCCCAACAGCGGCAGCGGGTGGAGCAGCACCAGGGGCATCGGCGGGCCGAAGGGAAGAGGCGTGGACACTGCCCCGGCCGCCAGCACCGCACTTAGCGGCTCAGCGGGCAGGGAACGCTCCCGGGCTATGGAGTGGGCGCGGGCCGGCCGAAGGACGACGACGGACCCGAGCAGCGATGGCCAGCTCGTGGACCGCGTGCTGCAGGGCGAAATCGCCGCGTTCGACGAGCTGGCTCTCCGGTACGAGCGCCGCGCCTACGCTCTCGCGTACCGCCTGCTCCGGCATCGTGAGGATGCCGAGGATCTGGTACAGGAATGTTTCATGACCGCGCTGGACAAGCTCGACACCTTTCAGACCAGCAGACAGTTCGGCCCCTGGTTCTTCCGCATCCTCATCAATCGCGGTCTCAATCAGATCGCCTCCCGGCGCCGGCGGGAAACCGACGTGCTGTCGGAGGACACCGCGGGGGGCGGAGAGTCGCCGGAGCGCGCCGCCGAGCGGGCGGAGCTTCGGGTCAGGGTGGCGGAGGCGCTCGCGGGGCTCTCCGAGCGCCAGCGTCTCGTGCTGCAGTTTCATGAGCTGGACGGCTATTCCAGCGCCGAGGTGGCGGAGATGCTCGACATCGCGCAGCCGACCGTGAGGTGGACGCTGCACATCGCACGCAAACGGCTGCGTGAAATTCTGGCTCCGCTCAGGGAGGAGGACGGTAATGGCTGAGAACACCCCGCGCGGGAGGGAGCAGGATCCCGTGCTTCGTGCGGCGCTGCACGCCCACTTCGGCATGCCGCCGGACGAGGTGGACTGGCCTGCGTTTCACCAGCGGCTCGTGGCCGGCGCTCGCGCACGACTCGCCCGGCGGCCGGCGCCGCCCCCCTGGTGGCTCTACGTGTCCCAGTGGGCCGGTCCCGCCGTACCTGTGGGCGTCGCCGCGAGCCTCCTCATCGCGATGGGGCTGGGGCTGTTCGGTGGAAACCGCGGGGCTACCGGAAATACCGCAATGGCCGACGACCCGGTCGTGGTCGAGGAGGTACTGGCCTCCGCGGCTGGGGATGCCCTCGCGGTCGAGCCGCTGCTCGCCGCCGATGAGGCCGCCTTCGTGAGCCTCATGCTCGACGTGGAGGAGTGATCCTGATGAACGCCACCGCCGGCCGTCCCCGCCTGCGCGCGACCCTCCTGCTCGCCGTTGCCCTCGTGGCCGGGGCGCTCGGCGGGATCGCCCTGGAGCGCTGGGTGCTGGGTGGCGACTCCGGCGCGCATCATTCGCCGGAAAAACACGTAGGGCATGTCGGCCGGCTCCGGCTGCGGTTCGAACAGCAGCTCGCGCGGGAGCTCAACCTCTCAGCGGAGCAGCAGACCAGGGTTGACACGCTGCTCGCGGCCCAGGAGGAACGCTCCCGAGCTCTCATGCGTCAGTTTGCGCCGCAACTGCGCACCGTGGCAGCGGAAACGGAAGCCAGGCTCCGCGAGATCCTCACAGCCGGGCAATGGGAGCGTTTCGAGGTGTTACGTCGCGAGCGACTGAAGCACCGCCGCGGTCATTATAAGGATTCGGGCGAAACCTCGAGCGGTCGCTAGACGTCTCGATTTCACCTCCTCAAGGTGGCCTCATGCTGCCGCGTCCCGATCCGTTCGCCTTCTTCGAGCGCCACCGGGAGTACGGCGCGCTGGCGCTCCGGCTCGCCATCGGCTATCGCCTGATCTACGGCACCGCCGACAACGTGTTCAGCTACGCCCACATGGTGGAATTCGCCGAGTTCCTCGCCGCGCGCGGGGTGCCGGCGCCCCTCTTCTCGGCCTTCGTGTCCGCTTACGCGCAGTTCATCTGCGGCATCCTGTTCATTCTGGGCGCGGCCACGCGCTACGCGGCCGTGGTCATGATCGTCAACTTCATCGCCGCGCTCATCATCGCGCACCGGGGCCTGCCCTACCTGCAGAACGTGGAGCCGATCGCGATCCTGGCGGCCTCCCTGCTACTGTTGTTCCAGGGGCCGGGCCGGCCTTCGGTAGACTCCTGGTGGAACCGCCGGAGGAAATAGGAGGTGGGAACACTCGATGTCCGATTGGCAGCGGGAGCTGCGCGAAATCACCGGGGCACTCGGATCGCGGGCGCGGCGACTGTTCGGAGCCATCGAGCGGGCGGTGGACCGCGACCCATACCACGCCGTAGGGTATCGCGGCTACGGCACCCGGGAGCGGGTACTGGTGCTGGGTCGGGTGGTGCAGAACGAGCGGATCGCGCCGGCGGACCCGGCGCATTCCGACTGGCGGAACCTCGTCGCCATGCTGCGTCGGCTGGAGGCCGACCCGCTGCCCTTTGCCCGAGTGCGGGCACAGCTTAACGGCGCCACCCGAGAGCTGGAGGCCGATGACGAAGGCTTTCTCCGCGGCTGGTTGGAGCTCCCCGCGCCCCTCCCCACGGCCCGCTGGCACGAGGTCGGCCTCGAGCTCCCCTACCCATCCACCGCCGCGCCTACCCGCACCATCGCTCACGTACTGACGCCGCCATCCAGCGCCGCATTCGGCGTGGTGAGCGACATGGACGACACCGTGCTGCAGTCGGAGGTGACCAACTTTCTCCGCGCCGCGCGAATGCTGCTGCTGGAAAATGCCAGGACCCGGCTGCCCTTTTCCGGCGTGGCCGCGTTTTACCGTGCGCTGGAGAACGGGGGCGTGGGCCAAGCCGGCAACCCCATCTTCTACGTGTCCAGCAGCCCCTGGAATCTCTACGATGTCATCGCCGATTTCCTGGAAGCCCAGGTGATCCCCACGGGCCCGCTGCTGCTGCGCGACTGGGATCTGGGGTCCTCGCTGGCACGCCACCGTGAGCATAAGGCCGAGTTGATCCGCGACATCCTGGAGACCTTTCCCACCCTGCCGTTCATCCTGGTGGGAGACAGCAGCCAGGAGGATCCGAAGATCTACAGCGCGATCGTCCGGGAGCACCCCACGCGCATTCTGGCCATCTACATCCGCAATGTGGCAAGCAATCCCGGCCGGGCGGCGGCAGTTCAGAGGCTGGCTGACGAGGTCCGTGCCGCCGGCTCGACGATGGTCGTGGCGGATGACACCCTCACAGTGGCGCGGCATGCGGCGGCGCACGGCTGGATCAACCCCGCGGCACTGGCAGAGATCGGCAGCGAGAAGCGCGCCGATGAGGGAACCTCCGGCGAGAAGGTGGAGACACCCGGCGTCGAGCAGACTGACGCCACACCGACGGTGGTGGTGGACGACGAAGTGCGGCGAGGCGATCTCGAATAGCGCCTATCCCATCCACAATTCGACCGGAGCCGCTATGTACCGGACAGCATTGGCCATCCTGACGCTGAGCGCACTGGCCACATTCACCACCGCCGCGGCGGGGCAGGCCCCCGGCACACATTCGCCGCACGCCGGCAAGGAGGCGCGTGACATCAAGGCGCTTTCCGCCCAGGAGCAGCAGGACTTCCTGGGCGGCCAGGGGGCTGGCTTCGCGATCCCGGCGGAGCTGAACCATTACCCCGGCCCTCGCCACGTCCTGGATCTGGCGCCTCGGCTGGGCCTGTCAGGCGACCAGGTCGCGCGGGTACGGGGCACCTATCAGAAAATGCACACCCGAGCCGTCGCGCTCGGCCGGCAGTATGTCGAGAGCGAGCGAGATATCGACCGCGGTTTCGCTGAGGGGAAGATTGACGAGGGTCGGCTCCGGGAGCTCGTCGGGGCGGTCGAGCGACTCCGGAGCGAGCTGCGGTTCGTGCACCTGCGGGCACACTTGCAGACGACCGCCCTCCTCACTCCGGAACAGATCAGGCGTTACGACGCTCTGCGAGGGTACCCAGAGTAGCCCAGCCCTCAGCCCACCAAGGCCTCGGCCGGCGCTCGCTTTTCCTGTGCCAACGGCTCCGGTGCTTCCTTCCGGCGCCGCAGCCACTGTTGCAGGGCATCGAAATAGGTGTAGACCACCGGAGTGATGTAGAGGGTGATGATCTGGGAGAACACCAGCCCTCCCACCACCGCCACGCCCAGCGGCCGGCGCGCCTCGGCGCCGGCGCCATGGCCCAGCGCGATCGGCAGCGTGCCCATGAGCGCCGCCATGGTGGTCATCATGATCGGCCGAAAGCGCACGCTGGCGGCCTGGAGGATGGCCTCCCGGGCGCTCTTTCCCTGACTTCGCTCCGCGTCAATGGCGAAGTCAATCATCATAATCGCGTTCTTCTTGACGATACCGACCAGCATGATGATGCCCACGAAGGCGTAGATGCTGAGGTCGAGTCCGAAGAGGGCGAGCGCCAGCAGGGCACCGAAGCCGGCAAAGGGAAGCCCCGAGAGGATCGTAAGGGGATGAATGAAACTCTCGTACAGAATCCCCAGCACCAGGTAGATGACCAGAATCGCCATCAGCAGCAGGACCAGCAGCCCCGCCTGCGCCTGCTGGAAGGCCTGCGCGGTCCCGGCGAAGCTGGTGCTGATAGTGGAGGGCAGCACTTCGCGCGCGGCAGCCTCGACCTGTTCCACCGCAGCCCCCAGCGAGGCGCCGGGTCCGAGGTTGAACGACAGGGTGACCGACGGCAGCTGCCCCGAGTGGTTGACGGTGAGCGGGCCGGTGGAAGGCGTGACCTGCGCCAGGCTGCCCAACGGCACCGACACTCCTTCTCGTCCGCTGATGTGAAGCAGGCTCATGGCCGACAGATCCCGCTGGTACTCCGGCAGCAGCTCCATGACCACCCAGAACTGATCGTTGGGCGTGTAGATGGTGCTGACCTGGCGGGCGCCGTAGGCGTTGTACAGCGCGCTCTCGATCTGGTTGACGTCAATACCGAGCGCCGCGGCCCGATCGCGGGCGATCTGGACCTGAATCTGGGGATTCTTGATCTGCAGATCGCTGCTCACGTCAATCAACCCCGGGATCTCCTGCATGCGCCGCTCCAGCGCCGCGGCCCCCTGGTACAGCGCCGGCATGTCCGAGCTGGTCAGGGTGAACTGATACTCGCTCTTGGCTGACCGGCCCCCGATGTTGAGCACCGGCGGGTTGGAGATGAACGACTGCAGCCCCGGCACCGCGGCCAGCTTCCGCGACAGTGACCGGGCCACCTCGTCCGCGCTCATCTCCCGCTCTTCCGGGGGTTTGAGGTTGATGATGAGCCGGCCCTGGTTCACCGTGCTGATCCGCCCGCCGGAGCCGACCGCCGACATGAACCCATTGACGTTCGGATCCTCCTGCACGATCGCGGCGGCGGCGCGCTGGTGCTGGACCATCGCGTCGTAGCTCGTCCCTTCGGCGGTCTCGGTGGTGCCCTGAAGCTGTGACTGATCTTCGCTCGGGATGAAGCCCTTCGGCGCCACCCGGAAAAGCACTACCGTGCCCACCAGGATCAGCGCGCTGAACGCCATGGCCAGCCGGCGCCGGTTCATGACCCAGTCGAGGGTCCGCTCGTACCAGGCGAGCGACCCGTCCCAGGCGCGTTCGATCGCCCGATAAACGCGGCCATGGCGCTCCTCCGCCTGGTGTGGCTTGAGCCAGCGGCTGCAGAGCATGGGGGTGAGGGTGAGCGAAACGAACCCGGAGACCAGGATCGCCACTCCGATAGTGACGGCGAACTCCTGGAACAGCCGGCCGATGAGCCCACCGAGAAAGAGCACCGGGATGAATACCGCCACCAGCGACAGGGTCATCGAGATGACCGTGAAGGTGATCTCGCGGCTGCCGTTGATCGCGGCCTCCATGGCCGACTCACCCCGCTCGATATGTCGGACGATGTTCTCCAGCACCACGATGGCGTCGTCCACCACGAATCCGACGGCCAGCGTGAGGGCCATGAGCGACAGGTTGTCGAGGCTGTAGCCCATCAGGTGCATGACGGCGAAGGTGCCCACGATGGACATCGGGAGCGCCAGGCTCGGGATCATGGTGGCGCGCAGGTTCCGGAGAAAGAGGAAGATCACCATCACCACCAGGCAGAGCGCCAGGTAGAGCGTGAACTTCACATCGTCCACCGAGGCCTTGACCGTCAGCGAGCGGTCGTTGAGCGTCGCGATCTCGATCGAAGGCGGGATCTGCCCTCGCAGGCGATCCACCTCCGCCTTGACCCGCTCCGCCACGGCGACCGTATTGGTGCCGGGCTGTCGCTGGATGGCGAGGACGACCGCGCGCTGGCCGTTGAACCAGCTGGCCCGCTTGGTGTCCTGCACGCTGTCCACTACCCGGCCGAGATCCTGGAGCCGCACCGGCGCGCCGTCGCGGTAGGCCACGGTGAGCGCCCCGAAATCCTGGGCATCGAGGAGCTGGCCCTGACTCTCGACCGAGTACGCCTTGTCGGTGCCCCAGAGGATGCCGGTCGGCAGGTTGACGTTGCCGTTCTCCACCGCCCGCGCCACCTCGTCTATCCCTATGCTGCGGGAGGCCAGCTGCTGGGGATCGAGCTGGATCCGCACCGCATACTTCATGGATCCATAGACCTGGACTTGGGCGACGCCTTCGATGGTCGAGAGCCGCTGCGCCAGGAAAGTCTCGGCGTACTCGTTGAGTTGGGGGAGCGGCAGGGTGGTGGTGCGCAAGGCGTAGAACAGGATCGGCCGCGACGACGGGTCCACCTTCCGGAAGCTCGGCGGCTGGATGTCCTGCGGCAGCGAGCGCAATGCCTGGGAGATGGCCGCCTGTACGTCCTGCGCCGCCGCGTCAATGCTGCGGCTCAGGGCGAACTGGAGCGAGATCGAGGTGCCGCCCTGGGTGCTGCTCGAGGTCATGGCCTCGATGCCCGGGATGGTGGAGAATTCCTTTTCCAGCGGCGTCGCCACCGAGGAGGCCATCGTCTCCGGGCTGGCGCCGGGCAGGCTCGCGTTGACCGAGATCGTGGGGTAGTCCACGGCCGGCAGGTCGCTCACCGGGAGCTGGCGGTACGCCACTACTCCGAAAATTAGAATGCCGGCCATGACCAGCGTGGTCATGACCGGACGGCGGATGAAGAGTTCGGTGAAGCTCACGTTGCCCCCAGGCGCGCGGTGTCGGCCGCGACCTCCTTGATCTGGACTCTCGAGCCGTCGCGGAGCCGCAACTGGCCGTCAATCACCACCCGGTCACCCGGCTGAACCTCGCCGGTGATGATGGCGAGGTCCCCGGCGGACCGGTCAACCTTGACCGTCTTCGTCGTGGCCGAACTATCGGGTTGGATGACGAAGACGAAGCTCCCCTGTTGTCCGGATACCACCGCCGATGCGGGCACCACCAGCGCGCCCTCGTCCACATAGAGCCGCAGTCGGATATTCACGAACTCCCCCGGCCAGAGTGCCCCCTCCCGATTGGGGAAGGTTCCCTTGAGCAGGATCGTACCGGTTGCGGTGTCAACGGCGTTGTCCACGAACGAGAGAGTGCCTTCCTGCGCCGGGCCGGCGGCGGCGCCCGCCCGGACCACCACACCGTCACCGCGGTGCCGCTGAATCAGCGACAAGTCGGTGGCGGGCACGGCGAAACGCGCCCGTATGGGGCGGATCTGATTGATGGTAATCATCGGCGCCGCTTCACTGGTCCGCACCAGGTTGCCTTCCCGCACCCGCAGACTGCCGGTCCGTCCCGCGATGGGCGCGCGGATGGTGGCGTACTGCAGATTGAGCCTGGCTTGATCCACCGCCGCCTGGCTCGCCGCCAGCGTGGCCTTGGTGGCCGCGGCGCCTGTTCGGGCTTGAGCGTACTGCTGGGCGGTCACGTATTCCTTCTCCGCCAGCGAGGAGTAGCGCTCGGCTTCCTGTTCGGCGTTGGAGGCTTGAGCCCGGTCTCGGGCGAGAATCGCCTCGGCCTGAGTCAGCGCGGCCTGGAACGGACGCGGATCGATCTGGAAGAGCACCTGCCCCTTCTGCACATCCTGCCCCTCCGAGAATGCGATCCGTACGATCGGTCCGCTCACCTGAGGCTGGACCGCCACGGTCTGAATCGGCTCCACCGTGCCGGTTGCAGCCAGCTCGAAAGGCACCGGGCGCCGCTCGGCGGTGGCCACGGTAACGGGCACCGGCGGCGGCGGGGCCGCCGCATCTTCCCCGCACGCCAGGATAGAGACCAGCGCGAGGCAGGCAACGGCACGGAAGGGCAGGCGAGTGGTCATCGGGGGGGAGCCGTCGTCGTATCGGTGGTCAGGCGGAGGGTGCTGCCGCCTCGAGTGTCCAGAATGCCCGCGTCGTGCGCCAACTGCGCGAGCGACACACTCCAGGCGAGCCGAGCCTCGACTCGCTGGGCTCGGGCGCTTGCCAACGCGCTCTGAGCGGCGAGGAGATCGAGCACGCTGCCGACGCCGGCCCGGTAGCGTCCCCGGGCCACATCGCTCGACTGCTGGGCGCTCCGCAGGAGGTCGTCCGCGGTGCGGACCCGGCCGGTGGCGGTCTGTAGCGCATAATAGGCGCTGAACACCTGGAAGACGACCTGCTGCCGGACCGACTCGCCTCGGGCCGCCGCGGCCTCCGCCTCAAACTGGGCGATGCGGACGTCGTATCGCCGGGAGAAGCCGCTGAAGAGTGGAATCGTGAGCCCCAGCGACAGGTTGTAGCTGTCGGCTCCATCGGGGATGGTGGTGGCGTAGGTACGGCCGCCGGTTGCCACGAAGCCCAGCCTGGGGAGGAGGTTGGACCGCACCTCTCTCACTCCGGCCCGCGCCGCCTCGACCTGCGAACGCGCCGCGGCGAGATCGGGCCGCCCCTGAATGGCAGCGGCGATGAGTGCGTCCACGCTGTCGGCGAGTGCGGCCACCGGCACCTCGGCCGCGGTCGAGTCAACCTCGTACGGCAGGTTGGCCGGAACACCGAGAGACAGAGCCAGGGCTCCGCGGGAGGTCTGCAGACTTCCTTCGACCGATTGCAGGTCGAGCCGCGCCTGGCTGGTGGCGGTTCGCGCCTGGAGCACGTCGGCAATGGTGGCGACCCCGACGCGGCGGCGCTCTTCAGCCGCGATGAGATTGGTATCCGATTCCTCGAGCGTGGTGCGCTGAGCTTCGAGGAGAGCGCGATTGGCCAGGTACTGAAAGTAGGCAACCTGGACTTGAAGGATCACGTCCTGAATGACGGCGTTGTGGGTAAAGCTCGCCGCCAGCGCCCGCTGGCGGGCCCCTCCCACCCGGCCTGAGCGGCCGCCAAAGTCGAGCAGCAGATACGATAAGGTGACGCTCGGCGTCAGCACCGACTGCTCGACAGCGGTGCGACCCTGGCTGGCGGCCGTCTTGAGCCGGACCGCGGTCACGTCGCCGTCAATGGTGGGGAGCCAGGCGCCGCGCTCCGATCCGTAAGCCGAGGCCGCTGCTTCGGCGTTGGCCCACGCCAGGCGAGTCGCCGCGTTGTTGCGGAGGCCGAGGTCCACGATCTCGGCCAGCGTAAGGCGCCGGATCCGCCCGGCCAGGTCGGGAGGCACCGCGCCCAGCGTGGCGGTGTCGCTGGCGGTCACCCGCTGCACCGCCCCTTCAGGCGGGGTCCAGGGTACCTGAGGAGCGGGCGAGGCTCCCCGCACTCCCATGACGCTGGGCGTTCCGACGCACCCCGGAAGGAGCAGGAATGATGTCGCCAAGAGTGCGGTAAGGCGGCGGGCTGTTGTCGCTGAGTCCATCTGCCTCTCGCGGAGCGCGGTCCGGTGCGTATCCCCCTCTGTACATTCTACAGGGGCGGAGCGTTTGGGAGCATCGAACGCAGCGGGTGAGACAAATGTCACGCTGAGCGTAGCGAGGCGGCCGACGCGACGTTATGGCCCCTTCGCTACGCTCAGGGTGACAACGGTCAGCGATAGGGACTCGAGCGCAGACCTCTAGGCGCCGGAGAGGAACCAGTCTACCGCGCGGCGGACGATGGGCGCTGGAACGATATGGGGACCCTCGAACTCCTGGTAGAGCACGTCATAGCCGTCTCGACGCAACATCGGCACGATCCTTCGGCTGCAGCGATCGATCGGCAGCACCTCGTCCCTGGTGCCGTGAGAGATGAACAGCTTGGGCGATCCGTGCCGGGCGGCCGCGGCGGTGAGCCCGGGCGAGAAGGCCATGGCATGGGTAAAGAGATCGCCGTTGGTGATACCGAGCGAGAGCGCATAGCTGGCGCCGTCGGAAAAGCCTTCGGCCGCGATCCGCGCCGGATCCACGGCGTAGCGGGCAAAGGTCTGCTCCAGCGCCCGGTCCAGGAACGCGACGTCAGGCCCGTACACTCCCATGACCGCGTCCCAGGTGGACTCGCGCGAGTCGGGCGCCAGGAGGAGAATCCCGGCTTCATCGGCAAGGGGCAGAAGCCGGCTGAGCTCGCGGCGGCCGGTGCCATAGGCGCCGTGCAGCACGACAACGAGTGGCGCCGGCCTCTCGGCTCGATAGCTCACGGGCACATACAAGGCGCCGTCCCGGTTGGACCCGGCAAGGCCGAGCGGGAGCAGGCCGGTGGCATGGGAGCCGGCGGCCGGAACCGCAGCGGAAGGCCGGGCGGTCAACCGTCCGCGCAAGGAGTCCTTGCGGCGCCCGCCATCATCTTTCACGGCAACACTCCCAGGCGCCCGCCCGCTGCTGCATGCCCCCGCCACCGCCGCCAGGCCCGCTCCGGCAATGCGCAGGAGATCGCGCCGGCTCAGAGAGGAGAGCGGCGGCACCCACTCAGCACTCGTCCTCATCACTCCCATGTGTCGGAGACGACGAATACCCTGTTGCACGGACATAACCCGCTGTCGCGGACTCTGGACGCCACGTATCTTGGGGAAAACGTATCCTACGCCGACCCTTGTTTCAGCCTCCAGCCGAGTGCTCGGCCATGATTCGATTCCGCGTCAACGGCGAACAGCGCGACTGGGACGGTGATCCCGCGCTGCCCCTGCTCTGGTACCTCCGCGACGAGCTCGCTCTTACCGGCACCAAGTTCGGCTGCGGGATCGCGGCCTGCGGCGCCTGCACCGTGCATCTGGACGGCGAGGCCATCCGGGCCTGCGTCACGCCGGTCTCGAGCGCCGCGGGCAAGCGGGTCACCACCATCGAGGGGCTCAGCCGGGAAGGCGATCATCCGGTACAGCGCGCCTGGCGAGACGCACGCTCAGCATTCCGCGGGTGGACGTGGCGGTGGATGCCGGGTTCATCGCCAACCCGGACCGGGCCCGCGCCCAGATGGAGGGCGCCACGATGATGGGGTTGGGCAACGCGCTCTATGGCGAAATCACCTTCAAGGACGGCCGGGTGGTGCAGTCCAACTATGGAGATTATCGGGTGGCGCGGATGGACGCAGCCCCGCGTGAGCTGCACGTGCACCTGGCGCCCAGCGACGCGCCGCCAGGTGGGATCGGCGAGCCGGGAGTGCCGCCGATCGCACCGGCCCTGTGCAATGCCATCCACGCGGCCACCGGAAGGCGGATCCGCCGCTTACCGGTAGCCAACCAGCTTACCGCACCGAGCGTGGCGTAAGAGCGGCTACTTGCCGGACGGGCCCTGGCCTCGTCCGGTTTTCTCCTGCAGGTCGTCAATACGCTTCGAAGCCTCGGCCTTGGTGAGGTTCTCCTCGACTTCCTCGCCGGCTTCGCTGGCGAGTGTCTTCAGATATGAGGATTGGGCGCCGGTCATCGGCTCGTCGCCGGTGGTCCACTCTTCAGGATCCTTGATGCGGTTGGAGGCCTCGTCGGGCCCCGGGTTGTTTTCCGCCTTGCGTGACATCGGTGGCTCCTTGGCAGATAACCTGAGACTGCTGGGACACCGAAAGAAAGCCGAAGTGAGGGCGCCGGGCAAGCGCCCTCCAGCGTTCAAGACGATGCACACCATCTCCATTCCAGAGGCCATTATGCCGCTGAGGAAAGGCACGCCGGTGATCGAGATTGATACGCTGGAGAAGCTCGTCAGTCACTGCGGAGTGGACGCGTTTCAGATCGCCAAGTCCGGCGGCGCCTGGCGCATCATCGGCCTCACCGATACCCGGCGGAGCGAAGGTTGTCCCGGCCAAGGAGCCGAGCGGTGACGCGAGTGCGCCGGCTGGCGCCGGCGCTCGCGGTCATCGCGGCGGCCCTCGTCCTTCTGTCGGGACCGGGCACGCGACTGGGCCTCTGGGAATTCTCTACCGGCTTCGTCCTGCTCCGGTGGGGCGCCTATCTCGGGTTGGCCAGCGCGGGCCTCGGCTTGATATCACTGCTGTGGCGGGGGCGGGAGGATCGGCGCTGGCTTCCGCTTCTCGCCGTGATACTGGGCCTCGCCTCGGCGCTGGTGCCGTGGCGCTTGATGCAGCAGGCCCGAGGTGTCCCTTCAATTCACGACATCACCACCGATACCGAGCGGCCACCGGAGTTCGTGGCGGTGCTGCCGCTGCGGGCCGATGCGCCCAACCCCGCAACCTATGGCGGACCGGAGGTCGCAGCGGCGCAGCGCCAGGGGTATCCCAACATCGGCCCGCTCGTGCTGGACGCGACACCCGCCGTAGCGTTCCGCCGTGCGCTGGAGGCCGCGCGGGAAATGGATTGGGAAATGGTCGCCGCCGACTCCACCAGCGGCCGCATCGAGGCGACGGCAACGACGCCCTGGTTCGGCTTCAAGGACGACGTCGTGGTGCGGGTACAGCCGGCCGAACGCGGCAGCCGAGTAGACGTCCGCTCGGTCTCGCGGGTCGGTGGCAGCGACGTAGGCGCGAATGCACAGCGCATTCGCGCCTACCTGGCCGAGCTGTCGAATGCCGGGGCCGATTCCGACTAGAAGCGGAAGTCGCCGGCGTCCACCGTCTCGCCCGCCTCCACCACCACACCTTTGACGGCGGTGGTATTCCGCCGCAGATCCTCGGCGACCACCTGGTAACGGCCCGGTCGAAGGAACGAAGCCTTGAAGCGTCCATCGGCGGTGGGGCGGGTGGTGGCCACCAGCGGACCCAACGCCACCAGCGAGTCGGTGCCATAGTGGACGCTCACGACCGAGCTCGGGATGGGGTTTCCATCCGCGCCCCTGACGGTGCCTGCCACGGCGCCGGAGCCCGCGCGGGTGATCGCCCGGAGCCAGGGAATGAAGGTGAAGCCGCCGTTGTCGTCGTAGAGGAAGCTGCGTCCGACGTCGAAGTCAATCACGATGTCCTCACCGTTCTGGTCGATGGCCATCGCCTCTTCCACCAGGGCAAACAGCTCCGGATCTTCCGCCTTCGACTGCCAGTTGATTCCGGGCGACCCGGGAGTCGAGGTGGAAACGATCTTCTCGCCGTCGGTGGTGGTGATGCTGGATCGGGCGGGGTCGAAGACGACGCGGACGGCTTGGTATTGACCCGGCGGCACATCGCCCGCGCCGAGCAGGGCCGTAGACCCGTTCTGCAGATCGAGCAGGTTGAAGGTGCGGTCGGGTGTTGTCACCGGCACCCATTCCGGAGCTCGCTTGGCGGTGTCAACCGATGTGGACACAGCGATGCTCACCACGTGGACGTCCACCCGGCTCACCCCGTCGAAGGGGAAGGGCGCATCGGTCAGAAAGATTGCCGTGCTGCCATCACTGGGGGTCAGGGGTCCGATCTCGGAGGTAGTGCAGGCGGCCCAGGTAAGGATGCCGCCGAGCCCGAGTGCAAGGTGGAAGGTGCGCATCGTCGTCTCCAGTGGTCAAAGTGATCAGCTCACGTTCTCATGGACTCGACGCTGCTCTGGGCTGTGACCACAGACCCCGAAAGCCGCGGAGGGCGGGTCCGGCTGTCACAACCGAGGGATGCGCGTGGTCAATCCATGATGAGCGACAGCGATGCCGCGCTCGTCGCCCGGACGCTCGATGGTGACCTCGAGGCGTTCTCCATCCTGATGGCGCGCTATCGCGATGCGTTCGGGCGATATGCCTACCACATGCTGGGCAACCGGGAGGACGCGCAAGAAGCCATGCAGGACAGCTTTGTCCGAGCCTATCGGGCGCTCGGAGATTGCCGGCAACCCGACCGCTTCGGTGCCTGGCTGCTGCGGATCGTGGTCAACCGCTGCCTTACCATGCGCCGGCGGCTGAAGCGCCGGCAGCAGTTCAGCGCCGACCTGCCGGACCAGATGCCGGCCGGCGGGGAAGCGCCGGATTCCTTCGAGTGGCGGGACGAGATCGCCCGGGCGCTGGGCCGGCTCCGTCCCCACTACCGGGAAGCCTTTCTGTTGCGTTACGTAGAGGGACTGGAGTATGCGGAAATGTCGAGAATGACGGGGGCCAAGGAGGCGGCGCTTCGTATGCGGGTGAAGCGCGCCGGCGACCAGCTTCGCGAGCTGCTGCGAGACGTTCATGCCGGTTGAGCGCGACGACGAGGTCCGGGATGAGCTGCTGCAGCGGGTCGTGGCCGAGTTGCGCCGACCGGTGCGGCTCGACCCCAGCGTTGACGCCCGGGCGCTGCGGGAAATCCGCCGGCTGGGCGCCGCCGGGCGGCCACGCCC
>JACCQZ010000071.1 GCA_013813875.1 Gemmatimonadales bacterium
CCGGAATGCTGTTCCGCCTCAAGCAGGCGCTGCCGTGGAGGCTGGTACGCCAGGTGACCCGCCGTATCCCCACCGCCTGGAACAACGCGCTGGTCCCGCTGTGGTCGCGTCGCATGCACGACTGGCCTAACACGAAGTACTTCGTCCTGCCCATGGACTACAACGGCTACATACGCCTCAACCTCAAGGGACGGGAGAAACAGGGCTGCGTGGACCCCGCCGACGCGGATCGGGTGATCGCCGAGGTGGACGCGGCGCTCCGAAGCTTTCGCGATATCGTCACCGGCAAACCCGTCATCCGGGGCACCATCAAGGTGGATGAGCTGGTCTCCCCCACCGCACCGCGCCGCCGCTTTCTTCCCGATCTGGTCGTGCTCTGGGACCCGCCGGGCCCGGTGTCGGCCTCCAGCGGCCTGGTCTCCGACCAATTCGGCGAGATCCGCTGGCCCCATGGCCGGAAGCTGGCCTCCGGCCGCTCGGGCAACCACACGCCCCATGGCTGGTTCGTCGCCAAGGGACCCGGAATTCGGCCGGGACCGAGCGAGCGGACCTACGACACGGCCGACCTCATGCCGACCGTGTTCCAGTGGCTCGGCGCGCCGCGACCGTCCCATTTCGCCGGCCGGCCGATCGAGGAGCTGCTGGGCGACTAGCGCGCCTCTGCGATGGCTTTCTGGTACACGTCCTCGACGCGGGCGGCCACCTGGTCCCAGGAGAACTCGCGCCGTGCCTGGTCGCGCGCCGCGTCGCCCAGTGTCCGCGCCAGCGCGCGGTCGGTGAGCAGGCGCTCCAGTGCATCGGCCATGGCGGCCGTATTGCCGTCGGGTACGCGCAGGCCGGTCACCTCGTGCCGCAACGGTCCCGCCGAGCTCTCGAAGGTCGCGACCGGCAGGCCGGCGGCCATGTAGTTGAGCAGCTTCTGCGGGATGCCGTCGCACCGGACCCGAGGATTCACGGCGACCGCCGCCGCCGCCAGGATGGCCGGCTGTTCTGGAAACGTGGCCCGGTTCAGGTCCACTGCGGCACGCACGCCGAGCCGTCGCGCCAGTGCCTCGAAGGGTGTGAACGGCGAGTCCGTTACGATCATCAGACGCGCTTGGGGCAGCCGCGCATGCACTTGGGCGAACGCCTCGAGCATGAGGTCCACCCCCTGGTAGGGGGCGAGATTGCCGGCGAAGATGACCGTGGGGCCGCCCGCGGTGATCCCCTGCTCGACCGGGAAGCGCTCCCACTCCACTCCGTTGGGAATGACGTGCACGCGCTCGGGCGCGGAGGCGCCGACGGTCGTGAGCGCGTGGCGAATCGTCTCGCTGACGGCAATGATGCGGTCGGCACGCCGGGGCACGTAGCGGTCGAGCCATGAGGCGACTGCCCGGACCCCGGCGCGAGGCAGGCCGAGCCGATAGGTGGGCAGCTCGCTAGTCAGCAGGGTGTGGGCATCGTATACGATCGGAGTTCCGCGGAGCGCGTGAGACGCGACGAGCAAGCCTTCATAGTGGTGCGCGTGGACCAGGTCGAAGCCGATCTCGTGGTGCAGGCGGCCAAGCAGCCGGGCGAGCATCGGGTCGAGCAGGCAGAGCTTGCGGACCGTAGGTCCTGGACTGGTACGACGATAGAAGGAGATGTCACGGATCCGATGGACGACGAAGGGAGGGTCGGCTAAATCCTGGCCCAGGTGGTAGGTGACGACGTGCACCTCGTGCCCCCGACGCGCGACGGCCTCCGCGATGCGATGAATGCGGATAGGTGTGCCGCGCGGCCAGGGAAACGGGCAGGCCGCGATCATGGCGATGCGAAGGGGGTCAGTCATCCCTGACCGCGAGGGCGGCCTCGAGCTGCCGCTCCGGTTCCAGGACCAACCGCGGGTGGCGGGCCACGGTCCGGTAGGAGTCGCCGATCAGCCACACGCCGACAAAGGTCTGGGATGCGACCGTGACCCAGGCCGCGCCCAGGGCGCCATACCGCGGAATGGCCACTAAGTTCAGGGCCACATTGAGCGCGACACCGGTCGCCATGATCAGCACCGCTCGCTTCTCCCGCATCGTCGCCGACGCCAGCAGCATCGCCACCGTCGCTGCGTAGAGTCCCGGCACGCTCAGGTACAGCACCCGCAGCACCTCGGCCGATTCATCATAGGCGGCGGTGTAGACGATCCGAATAATCGGGACGGCCAGCAGCGCCACCACGCCCCAGGCCACCACGCCGAGGACGGCCATGCCGGCGAACAGCTTGTGCATCATTCGTCGCAGGTCGTCCCACTGCTGCCGGGCCGCCAGCGCCGCGCACACCGGAAGCAGGATCAACGTCAGGGGCCGGACCGCGAATTGTGAAGCCTCGAGCAGCTTTGCCGCCGCCTGGTACCGGGCGACCTGCTCGTACGGCTGCAGATAGCCCAGCATCACCGTATCGGCGGCGAAGTGCACCAGACCGGCGATGGAAAGAACGAATAACCAGACGGACCCCCGGAAGACACGTTGCATCAGCCGCCATCCAGAGCGGAGGCGGATGGGCCCGAACTTGAGTCGCGCGATCGCGGCCGCCACCCCCAGAAGGACCGCGCCGCTGAGCACGTAGGCGCCCGTCATCCAGGCCAACCCGGCGCCGGTCATGGCACCGGCAGCCACCGCGGTCACCAGCACGACCAGCGAAGTGCCGAACGCCGCGACCGTGTACCCGACCCGGTGCAGTCCCAGGAAGAGCGAGGAGTAGGTGCGGTAAATGTCCTTGCACACTGCGTACACGGCGATCGCCGCGGCCAGGGCCAGCGCGTCGGGCTTGGTCACCGCTACCCAGGCAGGCAGGAGGACGAGATACGCCGCCACGAGCGGCAGGCGCGCCGACAGCACGGCCTCGAGCCGGTCCCGCGCATCGGCCGGTGCGGCCCCCACGCGCCGGGAAAGGTCGGTGCTGGCACCAAGGTCGGTGACGAGCACGGTCACCTCGCACAGCGTCAGGGCGAACATCAGCTTACCGTACTCGGCCTGGGACAGCGCTCGTGCCATCAGGGCGAGCAGGCCGAAGCCGAGGATCTTGAAGCCAAACTGCGAGGTGAAGGCGACGAGCAGATCGCGTCGAGTCTTGCCCAGCCTCATGGAGCGCGTCCGCCCGCCACCCGCCAGTTGAGTCCGGCGACCAGGTCGAGGGAGCGCTGGGCCGCGCGCTCCAGCGCAGAGTGACGCCACCTCGTAGTGAAGGGAAAGGGACCCGCGGTGAGGATTTCGAGGTCCCCGCACCGCCGGCTCGTCCGCATGGCCCGGCGCACGCTGAGCACATGAGGGAGCATCCGAGCCGTGGATCCGGCCGCCCAGAGCCAGTGGCCGATCCAGCCTTTTCTGAGGGCGCCGAGCAGCTGCAGCACCTCGAACAGGGCGAGGGCGGGCGCGAAGCGGAGCAGCGTCCCCGCCTGGTACAGCATGAGGACCGTCAACCAGCGATTACGGATGGTGTAGCGTATCCGGACGGGAGTAAAGCGTCCGGTCTCCCGGATCGATACGCCGATGGTGCCCGCCC
>JACCQZ010000084.1 GCA_013813875.1 Gemmatimonadales bacterium
CTCCGGAGGCCGGCGCAACCATCTCTCTCCGTACACCGAATGCTTCGTTTACCGCCGCTCTTTGCCGCCGTCGCCCTCCTCTTGGGGGGACCGGCGGCTCTTCGCGCCCAGGAGCCCGCCGCTCCGATCGTAGACAGCATCGCAATCGAGGGAAATTCCAGGCTGACTCCCGGGCAGATCATCGGAACCGCCGGGATCGTGCTCCGCCAGCCGATCAACTACCGCGACATCCAGCGGGCCATCACGGCGCTGTTCCGTACCGGCCAGTTCGACGACGTGGTGGTGGAGCAGCGCACCGCCGGAGACCGGCTGGTGCTGGCGATCAGGGTCAAGGAGCGCCCGGTGCTCGAGCGCTGGGCGGTGCGGGGCTCGGACCGGCTCTCTCAGGGCACGGTCAAGGACCGGGTCAAGCTTCCCGAGGGACGCCCACTCGATCGCAACGCGGTAGAGCAGTCCCGGGCCGCGATTGACTCGCTCTACAACGACGCGGGCTACTACGCCGCCGAAGTGAAAACCCTGGAGCTGCCGCAGGACAGCGGCCGGGTCCGGGTCGTCTTCGACATCCAGGAAGGCGAGCGGGTGGCCATCAGCCAGGTCGTGGTGGATGGCAACCGGCGCTTCTCCGACAAGGCCGTCGTCAAGCACATGTCCACCAAGCCGGAGGGCTTCTGGTGGTTCCAGAACGGCGAGTACGACGAGGAGAAGCTGGAGCAGGACGTGCGCGAGCAGCTTCCGCGCTGGTACGCCGACCAGGGTTTCGTGGACTTTCAGGTCACCGACGACTCGCTGGCCGCCGACTCGGCGGGCGGTAAGGCGGTGCTGCACCTGACGGTTGACGAGGGGGTGTCGTATCGGGTCGGGACGTTCGACATCGAGGGCAACCGCCGCTTCTCGACCGACGAGCTGATCGCCTTCTATCCCTTCGGGCCGGTGGGGCCGGCCGGCACTCCGGTGGGGAGGGTGCGGCCGTTCAGCCGCTCGGAGTGGCAGACTGCCACCGAGAACGTGCAGAACCTCTACGCCAACAACGGGTACATCTACGCCCAGGTGGAGCCGCAGGAAGTGCGGCGTACTACCAGCGACGACCGCCCGGCCATTGACCTGCGCTGGACCATCACCGAGGGATCCCCGGCAACGGTCAACAAGGTCGAGATCGTGGGCAACGACGTCACCCACGAGCGGGTCATTCGCGAAGCCATCGTGATGCTGCCGGGTGATCTGTTCAGCCGCGAGCGGCTGATCCGCTCCTACGAGAACGTCTCCAATCTCGGCTTCTTCCAGCAGCCGCTGCCCTCGCCCGACGTGAAGCCCGCCGAGAACGGCGTGGACGTGGACATCATCTTCCGGGTGGAGGAGCGGCGCACCGGAAACATCAACTTCGGCGCTTCGCTGGGGCAGGGCACCGGCGTGGGCGGGTTTCTCGGGCTGGAAGAGCCCAATCTCTTCGGCCGGGGCAAGCGGGGCCGGCTGCAGTGGCAGTTCGGCAAGAACATCAACGATTTCACCCTGAGCTACACCGACCCGGCCATCCGGGAAAGCCGCGTCTCGGGAACCGTCTCGCTCTTCGATTCGCGAGCCCGCTTCATCGTCGGCGATCTGGGCCGAAGGAAGCAGACGGGAGGAAGCGTGCAGATCGGCTTCCCCTTCCTCGGCTCCCGCTACACTCGGATCTTCACCTCCTACTCCTTCCAGCGGATCCGCTACACCGAGGGTTCCACCGACCTGCGGGCCCGCTTCAGCTGCACCAGCTGCACCCGCTCCTCCATCGGCACCAGCATCCTCCGGGATACCCGGGTGGGGCTGCCCTTTGCCACCGGGGGCGCGCTCACCAACATCAGCGGCGAGCTCAACGGTGGACTGCTGGGCGGCACCGGCAACTACCGGAAGATAGACCTCGAGGGCCGGTGGTACGCTCCCCTTGGCAGCCTGGGCGGGGGAGATCAGATGGGCGGAGGAGTACAGTTCGTGCTCGGGCTCTCGGCCAAGTCGGGCTTCATCTTCGGCGACGCCGGGCCGTTCTTCACCGAGCTGTATTCGTTGGGCGGCGTCCAGTTCGGGGTGCCGCTTCGGGGGTATGATGAGTTCGCCATCACCCCCAACGGCTTCGACGCCGAGGCCAGCGGCAATCGGGCCAGCCCCGATGCCTTCGGCAAGTCGTTCGCCTCGTTCACCGTGGAGGCCGGCGCGCGGATCAGCCAGTCGCTCTACGTGAGCACCTTCTTCGACGCCGGAAACGTCTACCGCAGCGCGCGCCAGTGGGATCCCACCCGGCTGTTCCGGGGCGCCGGCTTCGGTGCCGCGGTCATCTCGCCTCTGGGGCCGATCGGCGTGGACGTAGGATATGGATTCGACAAGGTAGATGGAGAAGGCCGTCCCGCTCCGGGATGGCAGCTGCACTTCAAACTGGGCAATTTCTTCTAAGCGGGGCGCACCTCACATCGGGAGCTGAGCATGAAGCTTGTCGTCGTAGGAGCCTGGGCTGGACTGATCGCGCTGGCCGTGGCCGGTGCCACGCCGCTTGCCGCCCAGCAGGGCGGGGGCGCAAAGGTCGCGT